>NZ_JBKEBL010000234.1:0-42714 GCF_047973135.1 Paracoccus sp. (in: a-proteobacteria) | reverse complement strand
TGGTTCCGTCGATCAGCGCGTATTCGAAATCGGGTTCTCCACGTATCTCTTTGAACAGGCGCTCGAAAACACCCCCCTTGGCCCATCTTCGGAAACGCCGGAACACGCTGTTCCAGTTCCCGAATTCCACCGGCAGATCTCGCCAGGGCAAACCGGTGCGCACCCGCCAAAGGACGGCCTCCAGAAACAGGCGATTGTCCCTGCCCGTCACGCCGCTATCGCTCTTCTTGCCGGGAAGATGGGGTTCGAGATGCGCCCAAATCTCATCCGTCACCACAAACCGCTGCTCGTCCATTCAATCCTCCTTTTGGAAAGCTTGAATCAGAAATCACGCAGCTAAGGAACCAAAAATGTCCACGGACCCTAACCCGAGGCTGATAGATTCTATTGGTGTGAGATATTTCAAGCCTCGGAAATTTCCGGGGCTTTACCAATCGTTGTTCGGACCTTGAACGCCATATGCGGCGGAGATGTCTTTATCGCTGTAGGCAATCAGCGGAATACCATGCTGATCTGTGATCTCCGAAGGCTCAACATAATGGGTCGTTTCGTCCCATGTTGCGCCTTGATGGCCCTGGTCCGCAAAGAAGTTCTGGATCTTCCCGATGATGCTGATCATGGCGACCTCCGCTTAATCCTACCTCTCAGATAGGCGTTGAGATCAGCCTTAGCACGGAAAGTTTCAATTGCTCATGCCGGTCGGGCAAGACGCAATCTCGGCGTGGCAGAATTGTCACGCAATCTGGGGTTACGGCCTTGTTTCAAGCCCTATTTGCCGTGGGGCAGGCTGAAATCCGGGCTCAGGAGCCGGTAGACAAACTCGCTCTTCGCGCTCGGGGAGAGGCTTGCCACGCTGAAACCGATATAGGCGATGAGCAGGAGAACCAACCCTTTGATCCCTCGTTCAAACCGAGGGACTGCGGTTGTGATTTTTGTATTCGGATCTGTCTTTTGGTGAGCGCGCGGCGGGCGCGAGGCTGCCAAGAAGGACGGGGCCTTGAATACTTGCCAAGGTGGATCGAAGGTTCGAAGCATCCTGCCGTGCCTGTCAACATGGGTTTTTCCAGTGCCCGATGGCCCGAGGGCGATGACGTTTCACGCCTGCCGATCCACCCGCCATTTACTCTACCGTCACCGATTTCGCCAGGTTGCGGGGCTGGTCCACGTCGGTGCCTTTGGCGACGGCCGTGTGGTAGGCGAGGTACTGGATGGGGACGGTATAGAGGATCGGCCGGAAGGCGCCGCCGCCAGAGGGCATTTTCAGGGTGGCGCGGGTGCCTTCGCTGCCCTCGGCGATACCTTGCTCGTCCGAAAGCAGCAGGATCTGGCCGTGGCGGGCCATGACCTCGTGCATGTTCGAGATGGTCTTGTCGAACAGCGCGTCATGCGGGGCAACCACGATCACCGGGACATCGCGGTCGATCAGGGCGATAGGGCCGTGTTTCAGTTCGCCTGCGGCATAGCCCTCGGCGTGGATATAGCTGAGTTCCTTCAGCTTCAGCGCCCCCTCCAGCGCGACCGGATACAGCGCGCCACGGCCCAGATAAAGCACGTCGCGGGCCTGGGCCAGCCAGTCGGACAGGGCGCGGCATTCGTCGGACAGGCTCAGCGCCTGCTGCATGAGGCCCGGAATCCTGCGCAGGTCGGCCAGATGTGCGGACAGCGAGGCATCGTCGATGCGGCCACGGTCGCGGGCAGCTTTCAGGGCCAGAATGGCCAGCACGGTCAACTGGCAGGTCAGGGCCTTGGACGAGGCGACGCTGACCTCGATGCCGGCGAGGGTGGGCAGGGCCACGTCGGAATCGCGGGCGATGGCCGAGGTGCCGACATTGACCAGACCGACGGTCCGGCCGACATGTTCGCTGGCATAGTGCAGCGCGGCCAGAGTGTCGGCGGTTTCGCCCGACTGGCTGATGGCGATGAACCAGCTTGCGGGCGACAGCGGAGGTTCGCGATAGCGAAACTCGGACGCGACGTCGATGTCGCAGGGCAGGCCGGCAAGCTGTTCAAACCAGTATTTCGCGACATGTCCTGCCAGATGCGCGGTGCCGCAGGCGACAAGGGAAAGCCGGTCCACACCCGCGAAATCCAGCCCTTCGGGCAGAACGATCCGGTCGTCCTTGACATAGTGGTTCAGCACATCGCCGATCACCACCGGCTGTTCGGCGATCTCCTTGGCCATGAAATGCCGGTAGCCGCCCTTGTCTATGGTCGTTGCCCCCGCGTCGATGCGCGATTGCGGGCGGCTGACCTGCCGACCATGGGCATCATGGATCCACACACCGTCACGGGTCAGCACCGCGTGATCGCCATCCTCAAGATAGGTGATCCGGTCGGTGAAGGGGGCCAGCGCAACCGCGTCCGAGCCAAGGAACATCTCGCCCTCGCCATGGCCGATGGCCAGCGGGCTGCCCTTGCGCGCCGCGATCATCAGGTCGGTTTCGCCCTCGAAAAGGAAGGCCAGCGCAAAGGCCCCCTGCAACCGGGCCAGCGTGGCGCGAGCGGCGGCCAGCGGGGCCATGCCCCGCGCCATGTGATGCCCGGTCAGCAGGGCGACAGTTTCCGTATCGGTCTGCGATTGCGGCTGGATGCCAAATGTAGCCAGTTCCTCGCGCAGTTCGCGGAAATTTTCGATGATGCCGTTATGGACGACCGCCACCGGGCCATGGCGGTGAGGATGGGCGTTGTCTTCGGTCGCGGCGCCATGGGTGGCCCAGCGAGTATGGCCGATGCCGGAATGGCCGGGCAGAGGCTGGTGGACCAGCCGGTCCGACAGGTTGACCAGCTTGCCGACGGCGCGGCGGCGGTCCAGCTTGCCGCTGTCATCCACCGTCGCCACGCCCGCGCTGTCATAGCCGCGATATTCCAGCCGCCGCAGCGCATCGACAAGCTGCGGCGAGACTTCGTGCCTGCCCAGGATTCCAATGATGCCGCACATCAGCTTGTCCCCTTTTTGGCCCGCAGCGCCTGCATCATGCGCAGCGCCAGCGCCGGTTTGTTCGCCTGCCGCGCCCGCCCGATGGCCAGCGCGCCATCCCCGACATCCTGTGTAATGACCGAGCCGGACCCCGTCATCGCGTCATCACCCACCCGGACCGGCGCGACCAGCATCGTATCGCTGCCGATGAAGGCGCGGGCACCGATCTCTGTCCGGTGCTTGGACACGCCGTCGTAGTTGCAGGTGATCGTGCCCGCGCCGATATTCGTCCGCTCTCCGATATGGGCATCGCCCAGATAGGTCAGGTGGCCGACCTTGACGCCCTCGTCCAGCACGGCGTTCTTGATCTCGACGAAATTGCCGACATGGACATCGCCGCCCAGTTCCGCGCCGGGGCGAAGCCGGGCGAAGGGGCCAACGGTTGCCCCGGCCGAGACATGGCAGCCTTCGAGATGGCAGAAGGGCAGGATTTCGGCCCCCGATTCCACGGTCACGCCGGGGCCGAAGACGACATTCTGCCCGATGACCGCATCGCGGCCGATGACTGTATCCAGCGAGAACCAGACCGTCGCCGGGTCACTCAGGGTCACGCCGTTATCCAGCGCCCCGGCGCGCGCGCGGGTCTGGAACGCGGCCTCGGCGGTGGCCAGTTCGGCGCGGGTATTGATACCCAGAGTTTCATCTTCGTCGCAGGTGACAATATCGGCGCGGCGCCCCTCGGATCGCGCCAGTTCGACCAGATCGGTCAGGTAATATTCGCCCGCCGCGTTCTCGTTTTTCAGCCGCACGATCAGTTGCCGCAGCAGGGCGGCATCCAGCGCCATCACTCCCGAATTGCACAGCGCGATCCGGCGGGTGGCGGCATCGGCATCCTTGAACTCGACGATCCGTTCCAGCCCCTTGCCGGTAACGACAAGCCGACCATAGCGGCCCGGATCGCGTGCCTCAAAGCCCAGAACCACGACATCCGAGCCATGGCTGGCCAGCGCCGCCAATGTATCCTGACCGATAAAGGGCGTGTCGCCGTAAAGGACGATCACCTTTCCCTCAAAGCCCTCAAGCTCGGGCAGGGCCTGACGGACGGCATGGCCGGTGCCAAGCTGCTCGGCCTGCAGCACGATCCGCGCCTCGGGTTCCAGCCGGGCAACCGCCTTGCCGACAGCATCCGCGCCGTGGCCCGCCACGACGATGATCTGTTCGGGGTCCAGACTGCGCGCGGCGGCAAGCGCGTGGCCAATCAGGGGAACCCCGCCCAGACGGTGCAGCACCTTGGGCAGATCCGACTGCATGCGACTGCCCTGCCCGGCTGCCAGAACCACTATCGCGACCGGAATATCTGCCATTGCCCGCCTCATTGCCTGTTCAAATTTGTTGACCGGCGTTCTAAAGGGATGGGCGCGGGCTGAAAAGCCCCGCACGTTCACCTTTGGTGTCGAAACATTGCGCGACGAGGGACGAATGGCAGGCACGGTGGTTTTCGATCTGGACGGCACGCTGGCCGATACCTCGGGCGATCTGATCGCTGCGGCGAATGCCTGTTTCCGGGCGCGCGGTCTGGGCGATCTGCTGGATCCGGTCGCCGACGCGCTGATCGCCTTTCACGGCGGGCGGGCCATGCTGCGGACGGGCTATGGCCGGATCGGGGCTGGCACATTGCTGCCCCCCGGTGCCGAAGATGAGGATTTTCCCCGGCTTCTGGCCCATTACGGCGACAATATCGCGCGGCATACCCGGCTGTATCCAGGGGTTGAGGCCGCGCTGAACCGGCTGGCGGCGGATGGACACCGGCTGGCTGTCTGCACGAACAAACCCGAGGGGCTGGCCGAATCGCTGCTGCGCGAACTGGGGGTGCGTGACGCCTTTGCCGCGATGATCGGGGCCGACACGCTGCCGGTGCGCAAGCCCGACCCGCGCCCCTATCGCGCCGCGGTCGAGGGCGCGGGCGGCCGGATCGCGTCGTCCTTTCTGCTGGGCGATACCGAAACCGACCGCAATACGGCAGCGACTGCCGGTGTGCGCATCGCCCTTGTCGCCTTTGGCCCCGAGGGCGAGGGGATTTCGCGCCTGCGTCCCGACGCGATGATCGGTCATTACGACGAACTGCCCGATCTGGCGCGGCGCTGGCTTGGCTGATCCGGACAGACCAAGGCGCATTTTGTCCGCGCATTAACGATTTCTTAACCAATTTCGCGCAAAGAAGTCATGCGGACCGACCTTGAGGCAGTCCTCCGCGTCTCCTGCCGCCCCGTCCCGCCCCCGCTGCCATAACCGGGGCGGGCGGGGCGTCTTTCATCCGGCCCGGTTTCCTTTATTCGGCCTCATCGGCGGGTTTGGCGTTCAGCAGGCCATAGTGTTTTTCACCGATGGTGTCATACAGGCCAATCTGGGTTTCCAGAAAGTCGATATGGCCCTCCTCGTCGCCGATGAGATCCTCGAACAGGGCCTTGCTGACATAGTCGCCAACCTTTTCGCAATGGTCGCGCGCCTCGATATACAAGCTGCGGGCATCATTCTCGCTTGCCAGATCGGCATCCAGCGTTTCCTTCAGCGTCTGCCCGATCCGCAGCGGGTCCAGCTTTTGCAGATTCGGGTGGCCTTCAAGAAAAATGATCCGCTGGATCAGCCGGTCGGCGTGATGCATTTCCTCGATGGATTCGGCGCGGGATTTGGAGGCGATGCGGCCATAACCCCAATCCTCTTGCAGCCGATAGTGCAGCCAGTACTGGCTGACGGCGGTCAGTTCAGACCGCAGCGCGGCGTTCAGATATTCGATGACTTTGGCGTCGCCCTTCATGCTGGATACCTTTCCCGGTGTCTGATTTCGATCGTAAAACAGGTGGCAAAACCCCGAAACTATCAGAGCTGCGCATGGTGTCCAGAAAAAGGGGCATGCAGCCGCCGCAATCGGCGCGTTTGCCCAGGGCATGATAAATCTTGCCGGGCGTGATGATCGTGTCAGGATCGGCCGCCCGCATCCAGTCGATTGCGGCGCGGATATCGTGATCCGATATTTGGGTACAGTGGCAGACGATCATGATGGCCTCCGTTCCAGAATGAACTTAGTGAAATTGTCGGATATGTAAAGACCAAGTATTTCAGTCAGACGTCACGTTCCGGCATTGACCGCCCTGCGACAAGGGCGCAGAAGCACCTGCCATGAAGCTGTCCGATTTCGATTTCACCCTGCCCGAGCGGCTGATCGCCACCCGTCCCGCCCGCCCGCGCAGCGCCGCGCGTCTGTTGCTGGCCAAAGGTGACGTGATCGGCGATCATCATGTCCTTGACCTGCCCGACATCCTGCATCCCAGAGATCTGCTGGTCCTGAACGACACGCGGGTGATTCCGGCGCGGCTGACCGGCACGCGGACGCGCGCGACCGCACAGGGCGAGGCGGTGGCAAAGATCGAGGTCACGCTGCTGGAACCCGCTGCGCATGGCTGGCGGGCACTGGCCAAGCCGCTGCGCAAGCTGCGCGAAGGCGAGGTGATCCGCTTTGACGGCACGCTGTCGGCACAAGTCCTGTCCATCGCCGGGGGCGAACTGGTTCTGGGCTTTGACGCAGAAGGCGATGCCTTCGACGCGGCGCTGGCGCAGGTGGGGGCGATGCCACTGCCGCCCTATATCGCCAGCCTGCGCGCACCGGATGCGCAGGACCATCACGACTACCAGACCGTCTGGGCCGCCCATCAGGGCGCTGTCGCCGCCCCCACCGCCAGCCTGCATTTCGATGCGCCTCTGTTGCGGTCGCTGGCCGCGCGCGGCGTCGAATTTGTGTATGTCACCCTGCATGTCGGCGCAGGCACATTTCTGCCCGTCAAGGTCGAGGACGTGACCACCCACCGCATGCATGCCGAAAGGGGCGAGGTCAGCCCCGAGGCCGCCGATACGATCAACCGCGCCAAGGCCGCAGGCCGACGGGTGATTCCCGTCGGCACCACCGCCCTGCGGCTGATCGAATCGGCGGCCCTGCCTGATGGCCTGATGCAGCCCTTCAGCGGCACGACCGACATCTTCATCTATCCCGGCTATCGCTTTCGGGTCAGTGACGGGCTGATGACCAATTTCCACCTGCCGAAATCAACCCTGCTGATGCTGGTCTCGGCGCTGATGGGGGCCGAGAGGATCCGGCGAATCTATGCCCATGCCGTCGCGCGTGACTACCGGTTCTTCAGCTATGGCGATGCGTCGCTTTTGCTGCCCTGAGGTCGCATTCAGACATGCGCCCGCCCCCGTCCGGGATTAGGACAGTCAGACTGACCGACTCGACAAGGCGACTTCTGCATGACTTCCGTATTGCGCAGCACCTGGACGCTGCTTCTGGGCATTCTGCTGCTGATGGTGGGCAACGGGATGCAGGGCACGCTTCTGGGGATTCGCGGCGGGATCGAGGGGATTCCCACATTTCAGATGTCGGTGGTCATGTCGGCCTATTTCGGCGGTTTCCTGCTGGGCAGCCTGATCGTGCCGCGCCTGATCCAGAGCGTCGGCCATGTCCGCGTCTTTGCCGCGCTCGGTTCGCTGATATCGGCGGTACTGGTGCTATATGCCGCCGCTCCGGACTGGATCATCTGGTCCGCGCTGCGCCTTGTCATCGGTTTTTCCTTCTGCGGGGTCTATATCACCGCCGAAAGCTGGCTGAACGCGGGCGCCACGAACGAGACGCGCGGACAGGCACTGTCAGCCTATATGATCGTGCAGATGCTGGGAATCATCTTTGCGCAGATGCTGCTGAATGCGGGCGATCCGGCGGGTTTTTTACTGTTCATCATCCCCTCGGTGCTGGTGTCGCTGTCCTTCACGCCGATCCTGCTGTCGGCCCAACCCGCCCCCGCCTTCGAGACGATCAAGCGCATGTCCTTCGGCCGGCTCTACCGTGTCTCGCCGCTTGGCTTTGTCGGAATTTTCCTGATGGGCGGGGTGTTTTCCGCGCTGTTCGGCATGTCCGCCGTCTGGGGCTCGGCCAGGGGGCTGACGGTGCGCGACATCTCGGTCTTTGTGGCGGCGATCTATGCGGGCGGGCTGGTGCTGCAATTCCCCATCGGCTGGCTGTCAGACCGGTCCGACCGCAGGGTGCTGGTGCTGATCCTGTCGGTTCTTGGCACCGCCGTTGTCGCCGCAACCGTCCTGTTCCAGCCTGGCATTCTGGGTCTGACACTGGTGGGCGCTTTGATCGGAGGGGTCGCGAATCCTGTCTATGGGCTGCTGCTGGCCCATACCAACGACTATCTTGAACCGTCGGACATGGCGGCGGCTTCGGCCGGGCTGCTGTTCATCAACGGGCTTGGCTCCATGGGCGGGCCGCTGATCACCGGCTGGCTGATGGGATGGCTGGGGCCGGACGGATACTGGGTCTATATGGGCGTTCTGCTGGCCCTGCTCAGCCTTTATGCGGGCTGGCGCATGATCCGCCGCCCGGCCCTGCCCGTCGCCGAACAGGGCAGCTATCCCGTGGTCACACCCACCGCCACCGTTACCGCCGTCGAGGCGGCGCTGGACGAGGCGCAATCCCCCCCGGCGCAAGGCTGATATGCAAGCCTTCTGCCCTGCTTGCTGACGCGGGACGAATGGTTTAACGCTGAACCATCTTCAGCAACCGGAGGAACAATATGGCCCGGAATTTCGACTTGATAGTAATCGGCGCGGGCCCCGGCGGCTATGTGGCGGCGATCCGGGGCGCTCAGCTTGGGCTGAACGTGGCCTGTATCGAGCGAGAGCATCTGGGCGGCATCTGCCTGAACTGGGGCTGTATCCCGACCAAGGCCCTGCTGCGCAGCGCCGAGGTGTTCCACCTGATGCACCGCGCCAAGGATTTCGGCCTTTCCGCCGACAAGATCGGCTTTGACCTTGGCAAGGTCGTGGACCGGTCGCGCGGGGTCGCCAAACAGCTTTCCGGCGGCATCGGACACCTGTTCAAGAAGAACAAGATCACCTCGATCATGGGCGAGGCAAAGCTGACCGCCCCCGGCAAGATCACCGTCACGACCGACAAGGGCAGCGAGGAACTGACGGCAAAGAACATCATCGTTGCCACCGGCGCACGGGCCCGCGAATTGCCGGGGCTGGAACCCGATGGCAAGCGCGTCTGGAACTACAAGCACGCGCTGAAGCCGCCGCATATGCCGAAAAAGCTGCTGGTTATCGGCTCGGGCGCGATCGGCATCGAGTTTGCCAGCTTTTTCAACACGCTGGGGGCCGACACCACCGTCGTCGAGGTGATGGATCGCGTGCTGCCGGTCGAGGATGCCGAAATCAGCGCCTTCGCCAAAAAGGCCTTTACCAAGCAGGGCATGAAGATCATGGAAAAGGCGTCGGTCACGGCGCTGGACCGCAAGGCCGACAAGGTGATCGCCACCATCGAGGCGGGCGGCAAATCCGAAAAGGTGGAATTCGACACGGTGATTTCCGCCGTCGGCATTGTCGGCAACGTGGAAAACCTTGGCCTTGAGGAACTGGGCGTCAAGCTGGACCGCACCCATATCGTCACCGACGAATTCTGCCGCACGGGCGTGGCCGGGCTTTACGCCATCGGCGACGTGGCCGGCGCGCCCTGGCTTGCCCACAAGGCCAGCCACGAGGGCGTGATGGTTGCCGAACTGATCGCGGGCGGCCACCCCCACCCGATCAAGCCGGGCAGCATCGCGGGCTGCACCTATTGCCACCCGCAAGTCGCCAGTGTCGGCCTGACCGAGGCCAGGGCGAAAGAGGCCGGCCACGAGATCCGCGTCGGCCGCTTCCCCTTTATCGGCAACGGCAAGGCCATCGCACTTGGCGAACCCGAGGGGTTGATCAAGACCGTGTTCGACGCGAAAACCGGCGAATTGCTGGGTGCCCACATGATCGGTGCCGAGGTGACGGAACTGATTCAGGGCTATGTCGTCGGACGCGCGCTGGAAACGACCGAGGCCGAACTGATGGAAACCGTATTCCCGCACCCGACGCTTTCGGAAATGATGCACGAGGCGGTTCTCGACGCCTATGGCCGCGCGATCCATTTCTGACAGAACCTGATCCACGACACCCAAAGGACCGGCCCCGCAAGAGGCCGGTCTTTTTGCATTCCGGCTGAATACTTGCACAAGTTTAAAATGAAATATTTTGCGCAAACCCATGAAATATATCCACTTCAGTATCTATTATTAAAAATAATATTTTTGATTATTTTTGAGCCTCAAGATAAACTGATTCCATTTATCAGAGGAACCGCACGATGAATATTTCCAGGATTCTAGTCGCTCCGTTGCTGGTTCTTCTTCTTGTGATCAGCGCATACAGTGTCATGGAACTTGCCAACAGAGTTTCCGCCAAACGGTTCGTAACAAGCGAATTGGTACTGGCACGCAGCAGCGTGACCGCGCTGGTCAACAATGAGGGCAAAACCATAGCCGAAGCCAGTGCCCTGCCGATCAAGACCGAAGAGAAGTTACTAACGCGCACGCTTCAAAGGCTCGAAGCTCTGGAATTTACTGGCGCAGATGATACCAACGCAACTGTTTACCTGTTGATGAAAGAGCTTTTCAACCTGCGGAAGGCAAGCTCTGACGAGGCCGTCATCCGCGCAGCAAACAGCGACACTCAACTTACCCTCGCTAATCTGGGACAGGAAATGTCGTCGCTAGCGAGTGGCCTTGCTGCACTTCAAGGGGTTGTCGGTTCTGGTAAAGTTAATGACACTCAGTGGGCGATCAAGATTCGTGCAGCTTCCAACCAGATCCCGGTAATCGTTGAGCCCAAAAACCCAACGGAGACAATTCTGCGCGGGATAGACTTGCAATTTTTATCGGCAATTCGAGAGTTGGATACCCCGCAGAATGCCGAGGTCGATTACGATAGTATCAGTAGCAGCGTTCAGGACTCCATTGCACAGCTTAAAGCGCGACAACAGGCAATCAATGAATTGCGAAAATCGGTCGAACAGCAATTGCAGAAGGTCAGGGAGACCATTCCATCTACACCCCCATCGTTGCAGCAGCGTCCGGGCTGGGCCGGCCCGCTTTTTTTCCTGTCCACGTTTCCAAGCGATCTGATTTTGATCCTCGCGGTGGTTTCAGCCGCAGGGGTAGGTTCGCTTTTCGCGGGACTGCACCGTCCAGGCGATGACCTGTTTTTTCGGATTGTCAAAGGCTTCATCGCAGGTTTTGTGGCGCTTCTGGTCATCAAGGGCGGCACCTTGCTGTTCACCGTCGATCCCGAACTGGCACTGGACAACAGCAACCCGTTCTCGGCGGCTTTTCTGGGTGTCGTTGCAGGGTTGTTCACAGACCGTGCCTTCGACGCGCTGGAAGGCGTGGTGAAAACCCGGCTAACGACCGAGCAAACGCCAGCAGAAGTCACGCCCGATGTTCAGGCACCGCAACCCGACGCCCCGAAGGAACCCGCAATCGATCCCGCTGCATCCGAGGCGCAAGAAGAACCTGTTGGGAAACGGCGTTTTGCGCAAACATAATCTGGCGATTATGGTCAAAGTCTGACAAACGCGGCATTGCGAAGAACGAAACCCATAATCCGGCGGCAAGATCCAAACCAACGGCGGCGCGATCACCATGACCCATCCCTATGACTGGACCTTGCAACGCGGCCCTGTCGGGGTGTGGGGGACTGTCGAGGGCAGTTTTTCGGCGGTGACGACCTCGACCGTCACTTTTCGGGCGGATGGTACGGGGCTGCTTCTTCAGCAGGGCCGGCTTGGCGGCGATCACGAGATGGCGTTTCGCTGGAGGCTGGACGGACCCGGAGAGCTGGCGGTGCTTCCACTGACCGATGCCGATCCGGACCGGCCCGAGGACTGGGACCGTTTCCGCTTTCGCACCGGATGGCGGCGGCATGATGTCGGCGAGGGGCCGGTTCTGGAAAATGACGGCGCTCAGGGACTTTTCCCGGCGGACGGATTTTACGGGTTTCTTGCGCCGGTCCGCCTGATTTCCCGCCCGCCCGAGGGTGCCTGACAGCGCGCGCCGCGGCTGCCGGTCACGCGCCCGCAGCGGCCAGAACGCCGGTCAGCACGGGGGCAAGGCGAGCAGCCCAATCCTGTTGACCTTCAGGGGTGGCGATCAGGTCGTTGCGGATCTCGATCAGCAGGTTCGGGCGGCCATGGCGCAGCGCATGACGGTCGATGGAATCGCCGTCCAGATGCCCGCCATAGGGCTGGTTCTCGCCAGTGATCCAACCCTCATCGCGGCAGGCCTGCACCATCGCCGGCCCCAACCGCGTATCCAGATGCGAGAACAGGATCCCCACCTGCCAGGGACGGGGAGGACGGCCGCGCAGTTGCGGGGTAAAGCTGTGGACGGCGCAGATGCAGCGCGCCGGATGGGCAGCGGCCAGCACCTCAAGCGCGCGGTGATAGGGGCGGTGCAGCCGGTCCAGCCTGCGCTGACGCTCGGCCTCGTCGGCATGGCGGTTGGCGGGGATGACAGTGCCGTCATAAAGCCGCATCAACAGGGTCGGGTCGTCCTCGCCCCGGTTCGGGTCGATCACCAGCCGCGAGAAATCGGAAAAGATCGCCGGCGCGTCCAGCCGTTCGGCAAGCAGTCCGGCAAGCCCCGCCGCGCCCGGATCAAAGGCGATGTGGCGGGCCATGTCTGCGGGCGCGATACCCAGATCGCCGCCATTCACCCAGACCGGCACGCGGTTCGTGGCATGATCACATGTCACCAGCCAGCGCGACGGGCGACCCCCGCCGGTGATGAGGAAAGCGCGCTCTGTGAGGATACTGTCATCTTGCATGATTCAGGCTGAATACGGGATTTGCGGAACAGACGCCAGTTGCCGCCATCAGGCAGTTGGTTTATCGCTAACGGCAATCGCGGCAGGGCACTTGAAGGGCGAACCAGCATGAGACGACATCGCAACGTAAAGATCGTGGCAACGCTGGGGCCAGCCTCCAGCAGCAAAGAGATGATCCGTGCCCTGTTCGACGCCGGGGCCGATGTATTCCGGCTGAACATGAGCCACGGGAATCACGACGATCACCGCGCGCGTTACGACGCCATCCGCGAGGTCGAGGCCGAAACCGGTCGCCCCATCGCGGTTCTGGCGGATTTGCAGGGGCCAAAGCTGCGGGTCGGGCAGTTCGTCGGCGGCGGGCACGATCTTGAGGATGGCGACCGCTTCCGCTTTGATCTGGACGCGGCCCCTGGCGATTCGCGTCGGGTGCAACTGCCCCATCCCGAAATCTTTGCCGCGCTGGAACCGGGCAGCGAATTGCTGGTCAATGACGGCAAGATCCGCTTGCGCGTAGAGGCCTGCGGCAAGGATTTCGCCGATTGCACCGTGACCGTGGGCGGCACGATCAGCGACCGCAAGGGCGTGAACGTGCCCGATGTGGTTCTGCCGCTGGCAGCGCTGTCGGACAAGGATCGCGACGACCTGGAATTTGCCTGCGAACTGGGCGCGGACTGGCTGGCCCTGTCCTTCGTACAGCGCGCCGCCGATGTCGAAGAGGCCAAGACCCTGGCCCGTGGCCGCGCCGCCGTGCTGTCCAAGATCGAAAAACCCGCCGCCGTGCGCGCCTTTGACGAGATTCTCAAGGTCTCGGACGGGATCATGGTGGCGCGGGGCGATCTGGGCGTCGAACTGCCGGTGCATTCGGTCCCGCCGATCCAGAAACGGCTGGTCCGCGCCTGCCGCGCCGCCGCCAAGCCGGTGATCGTGGCGACTCAGATGCTGGAATCGATGATCGAAAGCCCGATGCCAACGCGGGCCGAGGTCAGCGATGTTGCCAATGCCATCTATGAAGGCTCGGACGCGGTGATGCTGTCGGCGGAAAGCGCGGCAGGGGCCTATCCGGTCGAGGCGGTCAGCACGATGGACAGCGTCGCGCGGTCCGTCGAATCGGATCCGACCTATCGCGTGATCATCGACGCCTCGCGTTCGGCCAAGCGTCACGGCGTGGCCGAAGCCATCGTGACCGCCGCCCGCGAGATCGCCGAGACGGCGGATGTCGCTGCGATCTGCGCCTTCAGCCAGTCGGGCAAGACGGTCGGTCTGGTGGCCCGCGAACGTCCGCGCGTGCCGATCCTGGCGCTTAGCCCGCTGGTGCCGGTTCTGCGCCGCATGTGCCTGACATGGGGGACGCATTGCGTACCGACCCCGCGCCTGACCCGCTTCAAGGAGGCGGTGGTCAACGGCACCCGCGCCGCCCGCGATTTCGGTTTCGCCGACGAGACGCGGCAGGTGGTGATTGTGGCCGGCGTGCCCTTCAACGTGGCCGGCAGCACCAACATCATCCGCATCGCCCCCTGCGACGAGCGGTTGATTTACGCCAGCGATCCGGAATAGACCCGGAAAGCCAAGGAAAAACGGGGGTTCGCTATGTCGGATTATCTGCTGCTGGGTGGTGTCGCGCTGTGTCTGATCTCGGTCGTGGCGGCGCTGCTGCAACTGTTGCAAAATCAGGCGCCTCGCGGGGCGGTGATCACGCTGGTCGTCGGCATCGTGCTGATCTTTGGCGGGGCCTATACCGCCCCCGATCCGTTCCAGCCGCAGGACATTCTGGCGGCATGGCACCGCGTGGCGGGCGAAGCAACGCAGCCCTGACCCCCTTGCCAATTCCCCTGTGCGCCCTTATACGGCGCGCTTTACTGCCCGCGCGGCCGGCCGATATGGCATTGCCGAGTCGCGTGTTCACTCTGATACAAGGAGACGAAAATGCCGAAGATGAAAACCAAGTCGGCCGCAAAAAAGCGGTTCTCGATGACGGCTTCGGGCAAGGTGAAATCCGCCCAGGCCGGCAAGCGCCACGGCATGATCAAGCGCACGACGAAGTTCATTCGCGACGCGCGCGGCACCACCGTCCTGTCGGACGCGGATGCAAAGATCGTCAAGAAATACATGCCCTATAACCGCTGATCGAGGGATCTGAACAATGGCAAGAGTTAAATCCGGCAAGGTCACGCATGCCCGCCACAAGAAGGTTCTTAAGGCGGCCAAGGGCTATTACGGGGCGCGTTCGCGCAATTTCCGCACCGCCACGCAGGCCGTGGACAAGGCCAACCAATACGCCACCCGCGACCGCAAGACGCGCAAGCGCAATTTCCGCGCGCTGTGGATTCAGCGGATCAACGCGGCGGTCCGTATGATTGATGCCGATCTGACCTATTCGCGCTTCATCAATCTGCTGGCCAAGGCCGGGATCGAAGTTGATCGCAAGGTTCTGGCCGATCTGGCCGTGAACGAACCCGAGGCGTTCGGTGCCATCGTCGAAAAGGCCAAGGCAGCCGCCTGATCCGGGCGATGCCGGAATGAACGGCCCGTGCCCGAAAGGCGCGGGCTGACCCGGTCCGGCCCAGTGGATGCCGACCGGGACACAGGCCGCGCCGTCAGCTATAGACCGCCGGCCCCCGCGCCATTGCCGTGCCGTATCGCGGACCATGCGCCCAGCCAACCGGCAAGATGCTGTTGATCCCCTGAACCAGTTCCGGGGACAGCTTGATCCCCGCCCCCGCCGCGTTCTGCCGCCAATGTCCAGCGCTGCGCGATCCGGGCAGCGCAATCACGTGATCGCCCTGCGCCAGCAGCCAGGCAATCGCCAAAGAGGCCGGGCTGTGCCCGTGATCCTGCGCGAACGCCGCAAATTGCCGCAAACGGATCAGATTATGCGGCCAGTTCACCGCGTCAAAGCGTGGCATGGCTTCGCGGAAATCGCCTTTGCCAAAGGCCGCCGGGTCAGGAGGAATATCGCCAAAGACCCCGCGCCCGACAGGCGAGAACGCCACCAGCGCCGCCCCTGCCCGCACACAGGCCTGCGACATCCCCAGTTCGACCTGACGGGTCCACAGCGAATATTCCGACTGCACCGCCGCCACCGGTCCCACCGCCAGCGCCCGCTCCAGCGTCGAGGGCGCGATCTCGGACAGGCCGATGGCACCGATCTTGCCCTCGTCGCGAAGACGCAGCAGCGTCTGCATGACATCCTCGACGGGATGGGCGATGTCATGACGATGCAGATAGTACAGGTCGATGTGATCCACCCCCAGACGGCGCAGCGATCCCTCAAGCGCGCTGCGCAAATAGGCGGCTGAATTGTCAAAGGGCTTGTCACCGTCGCGGGTGATCCCGCCCTTGCTGGCCAGCGTGACCCGGCCCGGATGGTTCTTCAGAAAACGCGCCACCAATTCCTCGGCCCGGCCCGCGCCATAGATATCCGACGTGTCCAGATGGTCGATCCCCATCTCAAGACATTCCGCCATGACGCGCAGGCTGTCTTCGGGGTCCGCCGGGCCATAGGTGCCGCAGAAATTCATCGTCCCCAATGCCACCGCCCCGACCATCGGGCCACCCTGCCCCAGTTGCCGTTTCTGCATCACTACCTCGCTTCGTTGTCCGGCCCGATCATGCAATGCACAACAGGAAAGGGAAAGCGGCACATGCCGCGCCAGCAGTCGAGGCCGTCCTTGGTCTCATACAGCCACACTACGCACAAGAACGCGCTTGCCGCCCGTGCCCGGCACAGGGCCAGACCTTCTTGAACGGTCGCTTGTCAGGGCTGTTATATCAACGCCATGACCGCTTTATCAGCCATCGCGGCGATAACGGTCCCAGTCATAGACGATGAAGGGTTCGGCGATCACGCGGGCGCGGATGTCGGCATAGATCCGGGTGGGATCGGCGGGCGATACATGGGCAAGCAGCCCGTCCGTGCGCACCCGGCCCTCGCTCAGCCATCTCAGCGCCCGCGCGAACCCGCCAAAGGTGTCGTGCGGCGCGTTGTTATAGCCCTCAAGCAGCTCTTCCCAGACGAAATCGCGCGACAGGACGGGAATTTCCCATTCCCAACCGCTGCGCAGCGTCACAAGGTTGAAAAAGACGGCGTTGGCGATCTCATGCGCGGTCAGGTCTGTATGCCGCCGCCACGGCACGCCGACCAGAACGACCTCGCCCGTCTTGCGGACAATCCGGCATCCGTCCAGCACCGCGCCCTCATGCCCGGAACAATCGACGACCAGAGCCACCTTGCCAAGGTAATCCGGATCCTCCAGCGGCATGGCGGCGTGTGTTCGGACGATGCCGCTGCGGCCTGCCTGTTCGCGGCGCAGCGCATCGGGTTCAACCACCGACACATCATAACCGCCAATAGCGAAATTATGCGCGGCCAGAATGCCCACCGGCCCGGCGCCGCAGATCACCACCTTGTCGCCGGGCCGCGCCCGCGTCGTCATCAGCGTGGTCATCGACACCCCCATCAGCCGCGCCAGCAGCGCGGTTTCCGGGGTCATGCCATCAGGCAAAGGCAACGTATAGCGGACGGGATATTGCTGGGTTTCCCGGTGATAACCCATGCAAAACCGCAATTCGCCGCGCGCGACGCCCGTGGCCGCCTCGCCGGTTTCCGTCACGCGGAACACGGCGGCATAGCCGGGCCGGACCGGAAAATCACTGCCATCGGCCCATCCCAGTTCCGTGCCCTGGCTGATCAGCGTCGCGATGGTCGGCCCCCGGATTTCGTCAGGCCCCAGCGGGCCGTCCTGATAATCGGCAAGGGTAAAGCTGTTTTGCGCCGGAAAGACGATTTCCTGTGCCATCATAACCTCCTATCGGGCAAGGGTCAGGCCGGTGCCGGTGTCGAACAGGTGCATCGCGGCCTGGTTCAGGCGTACGCGGATCGCCTGCCCCGGCTGGACGCGGTCGGCGGCAGGCACTTCGGCCACCATCTCGTGGGCACCGACGCGCAGATCCAGCAGCGCCTCGTTGCCCAGATACTCTGTCACCTCGACCTGCGCCTGCATCGCGCCAGAGTCTTCGGCGGCGGCGATCCTGACCTCGACGGGGCGAATGCCCATCGTCACCGCCTGCCCCTCGTCCACCGCAAAGCCATCGGGCACCGCAAAACCATCGGGCACCGCGACCGACAGGCCCGGCGCGACAAAGCGCCCGGCCTCGATCCGGCCCTCGATCATGTTCATGGCCGGGCTGCCGATGAATGTCGCCACAAAGGCCGTCCGGGGATGGGCATAGACCTGTTCGGGCGTGCCGACCTGTTCGACATGGCCATCGCGCATGATCACGATCTTGTCGGCCAGAGTCATCGCCTCTACCTGATCATGGGTCACATACAGGACCGTGGTGCCAAGTCGCTGATGCAACTTGCCGATTTCCCACCGGACCTGAGTGCGCAGCTTGGCGTCAAGGTTCGACAAAGGTTCATCGAACAGGAACACGTCGGGCGTGCGCACCATTGCGCGGCCCATCGCCACCCGCTGCCGTTGACCGCCCGACAATTGCGCGGGGCGACGGTCCATCAATTCGCTGAGGCCAAGGATTTCGGCGGTGTCGGCGATGCGCCGGCCCAGCTCGGCCTTGTCCAGACGCAGCGGGCGCAGCGCAAATTCCATATTCTGCCGCACCGTCATATGCGGATACAGCGCATAGTTCTGAAACACCATCGCGACGCCGCGATCCTTGGGCGCGACATCGTTGACAACCCGTCCGCCAATGGACAATTCGCCCGCCGACACGTCCTCCAGCCCCGCGACCATGCGCAGCGTGGTGGTCTTGCCGCAGCCCGACGGTCCCAGCAGCACGACAAATTCTCCGGCCTCTATGTCCAGATCGACGCCATGGACGACCTGCACCGCGCCGTAACGCTTGATGACATTTTTCAGTGTGATTGCAGACATGTGCGCCCTATTTGACAGAGCCCATGGTCAGCCCGCGCACCAGCCAGCGTTGGCAGGTCAGCACGAAAATGACGCCGGGAATGAGGATGATGAACGATCCGGCCATGATGCGGCCCCATTGCACCGCATCCGACGACCAGAAAGACATGACCGCAACCGTCGCGGTCTGTGCGCTGGAACCGGTCAGCATCAGCGCAAACAGAAATTCGTTCCACGAAAAGATGAAACAGAATACCGCCGAAACCGCCAGCCCCGGCGCAGCCAGCGGCAGGGTGATCCGCCAGAAAATCGCTAGCAGGCCATATCCGTCTACCGCCGCCGCCTCTTCCAGGGCGGTCGGAACCTCGTCGAAAAAGCCCTTCATCAGCCAGACGGTCAGCGGAATATTGGCGGTCGAATAGACGATGATCAGCGCCAGCGGCGTATCCAGCAGGCCCGCCGTCTTGAAGATGATGTAATAGGGCACCACCACCGCAATCGGCGGAAACATCCGCAGCGACAGGATCCAGAAGGCCACGTCATTCATGCGCCTGTGCCGGATCCGGCTGATCGCATAGGCCCCAAGCGAGCCAAGGCAGACGCTGAAAGCAGTCGATCCAAGGGCTACGATCAGGCTGTTCAGGATGAACTTGCCAAAGGGGCGCATGGTGAACAGGTCGATATAATGGTCCCATGTCACCGCAAAGACGAAGGCCGGCGGCTTCTGGAACATGATCGGCGAAGGTTTCACCGAGGATGAGGCGATCAGGTAAATCGGCGTCAGAAACACCACCAGCACGATCGCCAGCAGCAGATAGACAAGGACCGACTGTTGGCGCGAGGGTTTGTTCATGGCCTTATCCCCCTTGGGTCTGGCCGCGTTGCAGCGATTTGAAGAACAGCGTGATCAGCACCGAGATGATGATCAGCGACACAAAGGACGCCGCAGCCCCAAGGCCCATGCGCCAGAAGGTGAAGGATTGCCGATAGATGAACAGCGACAGAACCTCGGTCGCGTCCGCCGGGCCGCCCTTGGTCAGCACGAAGATGATGTCGTAAATCTTGAACGCGTCGATGGCGCGCAGAAACATCAGGCTGATCAGCACGGGTTTCAGTTGCGGCAGGGTCACGCGCGTGAACACATCCCAACGGGAGTTGCCGTCGATCCGCGCGGCCTCGTAGGGTTCGGGCGACAGGCTTTGCAGCGCCGCCGCCGTGCCCATCATGACGAAGGGGGTCCATTGCCATATATCGGCAATCGCGATGGCCCACAGCGCCCAATCGGTCGAAGTGATCCAGGCGACCGGCCCAAGCCCGGCAAGCCCAAGGAAATAGTTCAGATACCCCAGTTCCGGGAAATACAGGAACAGCCAGACAAGCCCCACGATCACCGGAGAAATCATCATCGGGATCAGCAGCAGCGTCCGCGCCAGCCCCATGCCGCGCAGGTTCTGCGTGACCAGCAGCGCGATCCCGACGCCAAGCACCAGTTGCACCGACAGGGTGATCGCCATCAGCTTGAAGGTGGTGATCAGCGCGTGCAGAAAGGGGCCGGATGACAGGATCTCGGCATAATTGGCCCAACCGACAAAGATGCGCGGGATGAACGGCTTGGCCAGGTCATAGTTGCGAAAGCTCAGCCAGCCCGCATACAGCATGGGATAGATCGTGGTCAGGAACAGGACCAAAATCACCGGCAACAGGAAAATCAGGAAGATGCGCCTGTTCCGCTTCTGGATATAGGCCATGGGGTTTCACCTTCTCCAAGGGATGCCGCCCCGTCCGGGTCAGGGGCGGCAACGAGGCGGATCAGTTCTGCAAGACAGCGGCGGGAACGTCGTTGATCCAGCGCAGGCGCATGTCGTCGGGGAACATCTTCAGGCGCGAATTGACCGCGTTGCAGGCTGTCGTCAGGGCCTCAAGCGCGGTTTCGGTCTCGCCTGCCATGTATTTGTTCAGTTCGATCCCGAAATTTTCCTCCATGTCCTGATAGAAGGGATGAAAAATCCGACGTTCGGCGTTTTCTTGCGCGGTCATAAGAACCTGATAATAGGGATATTTCTCTTGCAGCGCGGGATCGGACAGGATCGATTTGCGGAACTGGCTGACACCGTTGCCCTCCTCGGCAAAGCGGCGCATCATCGCCTCGCTGGTGCCCCATTTGATAAAGGCCCAGGCGGCCTCTTTTTCTGCATCGGACGCCTTGGAATTGATGCCAAAGGACAGCGACCCGGTATAGGTGGGCTGCGGCTGGCCATCGACGGTCGGCGAGGGCGCATAGCCGACGACCAGCCCCTTTTCGGCGATCTTCGCCTCGGCCGGGTTCGTCAGGCGCACCGTCCGCACCGACCAGTAACTTGACAACGCAGCCTCGCCCCGCTCCATATAGCCGGTGCGCAGATCCCACATCAGGCCCAGGTAATCGGGCGGATTGAACGGGATAAGCGATTTCATGAACTCGGCCGCCTGAACATGCGGCTCGCCCGTCATGGCGCAAAGTCCTGTTTCGGGATCCCAGTAATCGCCGCCGAAGCCGCGCATGATCGGGAAATAGTCATGGGTGATCGCACCGGCAACGCGGCTGAAAGCCTGCGCGTTGCCATAGAAATCCTTGTCCAGCGTCTCACCGGCCAGCGTTTCGCCAGCCTTGCGGGTAAAGAACTCGGCCTGATCGCGGTACTGCGCCCATGTGACCGGCGCGGCAAGGCCATAGCCGTATTTCGCGCTGAAATTTGCCATTTCCTCGGGGTTTTCGTACAGATCCTTGCGGTAATTGGTGGACCAGATCATCCCCGAGGCAGGAAAGGCCAAAAGCCGCCCCTGCCAGGTGTTTTCCTGTAACTGGATCGGCACGATGTCATGCAGGCCGATTTCCTCGGCATCGCGCAGCGCAAGATCGGTCAGATCCTCCAGCGCACCGGCCTCGCCCAGCATCCCGACCCAGGGGCTGTCCACCCATAAAAGCTGATAGGATGGCCGGTCCGAGCTGGCCTCGATGATGATCTTGTCGATCAGGCCGGGATAGGGGAACATGTCGATCTGCACCTTGGCACCGGTCAGTTCCTCGAACTCGCCGACGATGGGGGCAAGCCGCGTCACCGAGGTGTCGCCGATGCCCAGCATCCTGATCTCGACCCCGTCGAATGCCTTCTGGGCCTGCGCCGTCCCGGCCACCCCGGCCAGCATGGCAGAGGCAAGCGCCATCGTTCTGAACATTGTCATCTTTTCCTCCTCTGTTATTCGTTCTGCGGCACAGGTGCCCCAGCAATTATGCCCCCCCGGACGGGGTCCACAGCCGTGGCCCGCCCGCCGCCTCGTACCCAAGCGGCCCGTTATGGCTGACGATTTCCAGGTACTGGCCCCAGGGCGCGCGCAGATACAGCCAGACCAGGTTGCCCATCGGGCCGCCCTCTATCAGCGTCGGCCCCTCCAGCAGATCCACCCCGGCCGCGCGCATCCGGTCGGCGGCGGCAAAGGCATCATCAACCTGAAAGGCGATATGCATCGCACCGATTTCGCCATTATGTTTCAGGCGCTGTTCGCCTGCGACGCCCGAATATTCGAACAATTCGATGGAACCGCCGCGCCCGACCTGAATCACCCGCTGATCGGCGATCCTGATGCCGCGCGGCACACCCAAACGCCGCGCCATGAACGCGTCGTCAACATCGACCGATCCGCATTCCATGATCGTGACCGCCCCGAACACATCGCGAAAGAACGCGACGGCCTGTTCCATGTCCGGCACTGTCAGGCCGATATGATGCAATCCCGTTATCATTATCCCCCCCTGAAATCAGCCAGGAAATTCCGAAATTCTATCGCATCTAGGGCTTGTCCGATGCGACTCATCTAACTATCCGGTTACTTAGACGATTGTTCGGCCCGGCCCATATGTCAAGGCTTTATGCGACGCGATCCCGATCAGGGCTGCGCCAGACCATAAGACGGTTCGTGCCTTTCTGGATTGGTTCGTCGCGCTGGTTGAATGCCTCGACCGCGATGGTCAGCACACCGCGCTGCCCGTCGCTGGTGGCCCGCATGGACCGGATGGTGAAAATCGCGCGGACCAGATCACCCGCGATTACCGGTTTCGAGAAGGTCCAGTCCCAGCCAAGCGAGGCAATGGCGCGGAACTGGGCCGGGGCGCGATTCTTCAGCCCGTCAATGACCGACAGCACCAGCAAGCCATGGGCGACCCGCGCCGGAAAGCCCATGCTGCGCGCGCCCTCATCCGTCATGTGGATGGTAAAGCGGTCGCCGGTCATATCGGCAAAGGCGTCGATCAGCGCGGGCGTGATTTCCTGCGCGGCGGTCTCGACCCGGTCGCCGCTGCGCAGATCGTCAAAGCCGTATTCGCCTGCGGTCAGTGCCCGCCCGATCATGCCGGAACCGGGGCGTCGTCACGCAGCAGGCCCCGCTCTTTCAGCGCCGCCCAGAACTCCGCCGGGATCGGATGGTCGAACCATGCGAGATTCTGTTCCAGTTGCTGAACCGTCCGCGTGCCCGCGCAGAAGGACGCCACCGCCGGATGCGCGACCACGAATTGCAGCGCGGCAGCGGGCAGGGGCACGTCAAATTCGGCGCAAACGGCCTCGATCCGGCTGACCTTGTCCATCACATGCGCGGGCGCCGGGCCATAGTTGTATTTGGCACCCGGCCTTGCGCCCGTGGCTAGGATGCCCGAGTTGAACCCGCCACCCACCACCACAGCCGCCCCCCGCGCCTGACAAAGCGGCAGAAATTCGTCCAGCGCCTCTTGTTCCAGCAGGGTATAGCGCCCGGCCAGCAGGAAGCAGTCGAAATCGCGCTGGATCAGCGCCTCGTGGCAGACTTGCCATTCGTTGACGCCAACGCCAATGGCCTTGACCAGCTTTTCGTCGCGCAGCCGCTGCAACGCCTTCCAGCTTCCATCCATGGCCTGCCGGAACACCTCGGGCTGCGCGTCGCCACGGGTATAGACGTCGATGTCATGGATAAAGACCATGTCCATCCGTTCCAAGGCCAGACGTTGCAGACTGTCCTCAAACGCGCGCATCGTGCCGTCATAGGTATAGTCGAAATCCATCGTGAAGGGCGCGGCATTGACCCAGGGCGCAAAGTCGATCGTATCGCGCCCCGCCGGATGCAGCACCCGGCCCACCTTCGAGGCCAGCACGAAATCGTCCCGCTGTTTCCAGCGCAGCGCCTGCCCGGTGCGCAACTCCGACAGCCCGTGACCATACATCGGCGCGGTGTCATAGAACCGCACCCCGGCGTCCCAGGCATGCTGAAACATGGCTTCTGCGGTTGGCTCATCAATCTCGGCGAAGATGTTGCCAAGGGGCGCGGTACCAAAGGCAAAAGCCGTCACATTCAGGTCCACTCGACCGAACTTACGCAGGGTTCCGGGCTGCATCCTGTTCTCCCATCAAGTAACCAGATTGTGTATTAATGACAGGACAAGGGGATTTGCGCAAGGAAAAAGGGGCAGATGCGTGATTGCGCGGATTTTGCATAGGTGCTGCCTTGCCGCTGCAACCTCGGCGGCCGCAAGAACGTCATATATCCTTCACCAGCCGCAGCGCGTCATAGATCGCTGCGTGGGTGTTGCGGGCGCTGACGGCGTCGCCGATGCGATAGAGGGCGAACCGCCCGTCGAGGTTCCGGACGACATCTTGCGGGCGTCCGGCGATCAGCGCGTCGTAATCCACCGCACCCAGATTCCGGGACAGCGGCTTCAGGTCGAAATACAGATCCGCCATCGGCAGCGTGCCATAGTTTATCACCACCTGGTCATAAAGCCGGTCCGACGTGAATTTACTGTAATCGGTCCCAATTTTCGCGCACAGCCGGTTTCCCTCGCGGGTGACGTTCAGCAGGCGGCGGGTGACGGTAAAGGTCACGTCCTTGTCCTGCAGCGCCCGCATATAGGGGACCAAATTCATCCCCATGACTTCGGGCGCAAAGGTCCGGTCGGGGGTCATCACCTCGACCTTCGCGCCTGCATTTGCGGCAATCTCGGCGGCCATAAGGGCCGGGTGATCGCCGCTTTCGTCATAGATCAGCACCGATCGCGCCGGTTTCGCGTCGCCCGCAATCATGTCCCAAGCCGTCACCACCAGTTCCTGATCCTTGCGGGATTCGAACAGTTCCGTGTTGGGCAGGCCACCCGTCGCAACGATCACCACATCCGGATTCAGCGCGGTGACGTCATCGGCCCCGGCCCATGTGTTGAAGCGAAAATCGACATCGCGCGCGGCGCATTGCGCCATCCGCCAGTCGATGATGCCGATCATTTCGCGACGGCGCGGGTTCTGCGCGGTCAGCCGTACCTGCCCGCCCGGATCGGGCTGCGCCTCGAACACGGTCACGTCATGGCCTCGTTCGGCGGCGACACGCGCGGCCTCCAGCCCGGCGGGACCGGCACCCGCGATCACCACCTTGCGGCGCATCGCTGCTGCGGCGACCACATGCGGCATGGTCAGTTCGCGCCCGGTGGCGGCATTATGGATGCACAGCGCCTCGCCCGCCGCATAGATCCGGTCAAGGCAGTAGGTCGCGCCGACGCAGGGCCGAATGTCGTCTTCGCGCCCTTCGACGATCTTTCGCACGATATGCGGATCGGCCATATGGGCACGGGTCATTCCGACCATATCCAGAAGCCCGGCGGAAATGGCATGGCGCGCCGTCGCCACATCGGGGATTCGCGCGGCGTGAAAGGTCGGCATGCCGGTCGCCGCGCGTACCGCGCCCGCAAAATCCAGATGCGGGGCACTTTTCATACCCTGCACCGGGATCACATCGGTCATGGCCGGGTCGGTATGGATGCGCCCGCGAATGACATTCAGGAAATCGACCATCCCCGAAGCCGCGACCCGGCGCGAGATTTCAAGCCCCTCTTCGGCGGTGATGCCGCCCGCTTCGGCCTCATCCGCCGTATAGCGCAGGCCGACGATGAACCCGTCACCCACGCGCGCGCGGATGCCGCGCAGCACGTCCATCAGCAATTGCATCCGGCTGTCCAGCGTCTGTCCGCCATAGGGACCATCCAGATCGTTGGTCAGGGGCGACCAGAACTGATCCAGCAGATGCCCATAGACCTGCAACTCGATCCCGTCCATTCCGCCGGCCTTCATCCGCTCGGTCGCGTCGGCAAAGTCGCTGACAATGCGCTGGATGTCCCAGTCCTCGGCCAGCTTGGGAAAGGCACGATGCGCCGGCTCGCGGTGTTTCGACGAGGAAACCGAGGGCAGCCAGTCGCCCTTGGACCAGATGGTGCGGCGGCCCAGATGGGTCAACTGGATCATTACCGCGCAGCCGTGATCGTGGCAGGCATCGGTCAACATGCGGATCCAGGGCACGACCTCGTCCCTATAGGCAAGGATGTTGTTGAACACCGGGGGGCTGTCGCGCGACACTGCCGCCGATCCTGCCGTCATCGCCAGCGCCACCCCGGCCCGCGCCCGTTCCGCGTGATAGGCGGCATAGCGTTCCCTGGGCATCCCGTCCTCGGGATAGGCCGGTTCGTGACTGGTGGTCATGATCCGGTTGCGCAGGGTCAGGTGCTTTAGCTGATAGGGTTGCAGCAGGGGATCGGTGGACATGGCGGGCTCCGGTCTGGCTGAGGCGATGATTCCAGAAATGTTCATTTGCGTCAAGTTTCAGTTCATCTGCGGCGATTCCATTGTGCAGCCGCGCCTGAATGGCTATCTTCGCGGCCATGACCAGCACGGAACCCGACGATCACAGCGACAAGACAAGCGGCTGGCGCGGCTCTCGCGAGGGGTGGCTGGCCGCCGCGCGCAAGGCTTTTGTCGAATCCGGGCTGGACGCCGTGAAAATTCAGCCTCTGGCCTTGGGGCTGGGGCTGTCGCGCACAAGCTTTTACTGGTTCTTCAAGGATCGCGCCGCGCTGCTGGACGCGCTGCTTGCAAGCTGGGAGGAAACGAATACCGGCAGCCTGCTTGCCGCCACAGAAGCCTATGCCGAAACAGGCACCGAGGCGATGCTGAACCTGATCGGCATCTTTCTGGACGACGGCCCGTTCAAACCCGGTTTCGACCTGGCCGTGCGCGGATGGGCGCATCAGGATCCGGCGGTCGCGGCGCGGGTGCATACCGCCGACGAAACGCGGCTGGATGCGATCCGGCGGATGTTCGGGCGCTTTGGCTTTGCGCCCGGCGAGGCGGATGTCCGCGCCCGCGCCGTCTATCTGACCCAAATCGGCTATATCGCGATGCAGGTCAGCGAAAGCCTTGAAACGCGGATGAGCCGCATTCCCGATTATGTGAAAACCTATACCGGGCAGAAACCGCAGCCGCATGAATTGCGGCGGTTCCACGCAAGGCACGGCTTTGCCGACCCTGCCATCAGCCCTTGACCCCGGCCGAGATCATCACCGCCTCGGTCACGCGCTTCTGAAAAACCAGATAGGCCAGAATCACCGGCGCGGCGGCCAGCAGCGCAAGCGCCATCATCCGGGCATAGGCCACCCCGAACGTGTCATTCACCTGAGTGATGCCGACCGGGATGGTCATCATTTCCTCACTGGTGACGATCAGGAACGGCCAGAAGAAATTGTTCCACGCGCTGATGAAGGTGATGATCGCCAGTGCCGCCGTGATTCCCCAGTTCAGCGGCAGAGACAGCTTGAACAGCAGGGTAAATTCACCGCCGCCATCCAGCAGCACGGCCTCGCGCATTTCCTTGGGGATGGCGTCGAAGAACTGTTTATAGACGATCACCACTACCGGCACGATCAGTTGCGGCAGGATGATCCCCCACCAGCTATTGACCAGCCCCAGATCGTTCATCAGCACGAATTGCGCAACATACAGCGCCGGGACCGGCACCATGAAGCTGGCCACGATCAGCAGATACAGCGCCTTTCGCCCCGGAAAGCGCAGTTGCGACAGCGCATAGGCGCACATCATCCCGCTGAGCAGAACCAGAACGGTGATGATCACCGAGGTGCCAACCGAATTCAGATACCAGTATCCCAGCCGGGAATTTGACAGCACCTCGATATAGGCGCCGAAATTCAACTGGTCGATCAGCACCCCGCCCTGAACAACCCGTTCCTCGCTGCGCAGCGACGTGGTCAGCGCCCAGTACAACGGAAAAGTCCAGATGGCGGCGGCGATCAGCGCAAGGGTGGCGAATGCGATGTTGCGTGCGCGTTTCGCGGTCATTTACGGCCTCCAATGCGCAAAAGCTGGAATTGCAGGACCGAGACGATGACAATGACCACGAACAGAACCATCGCGATGGCCGAGGCATAGCCGCCGTGGTTCAACTGGAACGCCTCGCGATACATCTGCAACAAAACGACATAGGACTGGTTGAACGGCCCGCCCTTCGACAGCAGATAGACCTGATCGTACAGCTTGAGTTGCAGGATCAGTTGCAGCGTCAGCACCAGCGCCGTAACCGGCCACAAAAGCGGCCATGTGACGCGCCAGAACCGCTGCCACGGTGTCGCGCCATCCAGGGCCGCGGCCTCGTACAGATCGGGCGGGATGTTGCGCAAACCGGCGATGAACAGCAGCACGTTAAAGCCGTTGGTCCACCAGACCGTGACGACGGCAATCATCGGCATGACCCAGTGGGGGTTCTTGAACACTGCCACCGGCTTGCCCGTCACCGTCGCGATCAGCGGTTGCAGCACGCCGAACTGGAAATCCAGCATCCAGTCCCAGATCAGCGTCACGACCGAAACCGGCAGGACATAGGGCAGAAAGAACATCGTCAGCACCAGCGCCTGCACCCGGCCCTTCAGACGGCTGACGGACAGCGCGATCAGCAGCGCGATCACCGTGGTCGGGATCACCGTCAGCAGCACGAAATAGAAATTGTTCCACAACGAGGTATAGAACAGCTTGTCGCGCAGCAGTTTGGCGTAATTGCCAAGCCCGATCCAGTTGCCCTCGCCGATCAGCGGCGCGTCGGTAAAGCTGAGAAGGATGACCCGAAAGGTCGGATACAGGAAGAACGCAGTAAAGATGAACAGGAAGGGGGCGACAAGCAGGGCTGCCGACCGCATCTCTCTGATCTGGCGCTTGTTCTGGGACATGGCTGCACTCTTGCGCGGAACGGATGAGGGGCGCGGCCGCGCCCCTCGGGTGACATGTATCAGTTCAGCAGCGACTGAAGCTGTTCCTTGACCTGCTGCGCCGCATCCTCGGCACCCAGATAGCCGTGCATCGCAGGCGCGATGATGTTGTCCACTGCTTCATAGATCGGCGATGCTACGCCCGCGACCTTCGAGCGTGGATCGAAAGCCGCGTGATCGGCCAGAGAGGCATAGGTCGCATTCGGCTGAAGCTGTTGATATTCGGCGCTTTCGACGGTCGCCTTATAGGCCGGGATATGTCCCGCCCCGGCCCAGTCCAGCGAATGCTTTTCCATCCAGCCGATCACCGTCAGCACCGCGTCACGGGTTTCGGCCGACATGTTCGGATCGTTCGGAATGGCAAAGGCATGCGAATCCGCCCATGTGGCGGGCTGGTCCAGCAGTTGCGGAACCTCGTTGGCGAACCAGTCGAAACCCAGCGTGCCCGCCGCCGCCTGATCCTTGAATGTCGGCACCTCCCAGACGCCGTTGATGAACAGCACTGATTTGCCACCCGCAAACAGCGCGACTGACGCCTCGTAAGAGGCCTGCTCGGGGATCAGCCCGGCCTCGCGCCAGTCGGTCATGATCTGGATGGCCTTGGCCGCCTTGGCCAGATTGTCGCCCGCCAGCACCTCGCCATCCGTGATCACCTCGCCGCCCTGCTGTTTCAGCAGGGTATAGAACACCCGCCAGACACCGCCGCCGCCGATGGTCTGAAAGCTCATCGGATCGGAAAAACCGTTCTCTTTCGCCCAGGTCAGCAACTCGGTCATCGCCTCGACCGAGTCGATGCCGGTCAGGTTGCCATCCGCATCCAGCCATTTGCTGCCGTCCAGCGCCGTCTTGTTGTAATAGGCAACAATGGCATGAATATCGAAGGGGATGGCCATCAACTGCCCGCCGGAATCCGACGCTGCCTCGATCGCGGCGGGGAAGAAATCGTCCCTTGTCAGCCCGGCCTTGCCCAGATCCTCGTCGCTGATCGGGGACAGCACGCCCTCTTCCAGCGCAAGGGGCAGGCGCGACAGGTGATAGGTCATGATGTCGGGCCCCTGCCCGACCGCGATCGAGGTACGCACCTTGGTATAGAAGGGCATGCCCCATTCCAGCGTCGTGCCCTTGATCGTGATGTCGGGATGTTCCTCGTTGAACTGGCTGATCAGCGCCTTCATGCGAACGCCGTCGCCGCCCGCCAGAAAATCCCACCACTCGACCTCGACCGCAGCCCAGCCCGGAGCGGCCAGACCAAGGGAAAGCGCGGCGGATGCCAAGAGACGTGTCAGTTTGTTGTTCATTATTTCCTCCTCCTACAGATGGACTGTGAAATTCAGCGGATCCTTTCGCCGCCCTTGCCGAACACGAACATCCGCCCCGGTTCGGGCAACAGCGCCTGCACCGTGCCGCGCATGCCGTGCCGCGCGCCGGTTTGTTGAAAGATCACGGCATCGCCACCTTCCAGGGTGCCGTGCTGATAGGACACACCGCCCAGTTCCTCGGCCACATCGACCGTGACGCGCATGCCCGCGCCCTCGGCCACGGCCAGATGCTCGGGGCGGATGCCAAGGGTGACGGACTCGCCCTCTGCGGGGCGCGCCTCCAGCGGGACGACGAATTGCAGATCGGACTGGCCGTTCAATTTCGCCTTGATGCCGTCCGCCGTATGTCCGACCACCACCGCATCGAAGAAATTCATCGACGGAGATCCGATGAACCCCGCCACAAAGCGGTTCGAGGGGTCGTCATACAGATCCAGCGGCGCGCCCCATTGCTGGACATAGCCGCCCTGAAGCACAAAGATATTGTCGGCCAGCGTCATCGCCTCGACCTGATCATGGGTGACATAGATCATCGTCGCGCCAAGCGCCTTGTGCAGCCGCGCCAGTTCCAGCCGCATCTGCACGCGCAACTCGGCATCCAGATTGGACAGCGGTTCGTCGAACAGGAACACGTCGGGCGCGCGTACGATGGCCCTGCCGATGGCGACGCGCTGCCGCTGACCGCCCGACAATTGCGAGGGCTTCATGTCGAGCTGTTCCGTCAGTTGCAGGATCGCGGCGGCCTCGCGCACCTTCTGATCGACCTCGGCCCTGGGCCGTTTGGCCAGCCGCAGGCTGAACGCCATATTCTCGAACACGGTCAGATGCGGGTACAGCGCATAGGACTGAAACACCATCGCCACGCCGCGTTTGGCCGGATCCTCGTGGGTGACATCATTTTCGCCGATGCGGATCGTCCCGGCGCTGGTATCCTCAAGCCCCGCGATCATCCGCAGCAGCGTGGACTTGCCACAGCCGGACGGGCCGACGAACACCGCAAATTCGCCCTTGCCGATATCCATATCGACGCCGCGAATGACATCGACCGCGCCGAAAGTCTTTTTGACCGCGTTCAGATGGACGCCGATTGCCTCCATGTCGTTCCCTCCCCCCGATATGCTCAGTCCAGCGCCAGCCGGACCAGATGGTACGAAAACGCGGGTAATTCGCCCCTCAGCGCGCCATCGACCATGGCCAGCCCGTCACCCTTGCGAGGGGCGATGCGCGTCGGGTTCAGGCTGGTATTCGCCTCGCGCGCGCCGGTGCCGTCACCGCCGATGATCTGATGATCGATCAGGCGCGCATTGCCGAAGCCGTTCAGCGCGGCGCTGAATTCCATCGCCTCATCCGGGCTGCGGTTGATGGCAAAGACAGTCAGTGACTTGCCATCCGGCGCCAGAACCGCCGCGATGTCCAGATAATTCACGTCCTGCGCCGCATCCTCGTCATAGCGCGGGCCATCGACCGCCACATTCAGCGCCGTGCCGCGCCCGTAAAGGCTGGCGAACTGATAGGGGAAATAGATCGAAGTCGCCCAGGCCCTGCCGCCCTTTTCGGCGCGGATCGGCGCGATGATGTTCACCAGTTGCGCGATGCAGGCGATGCGGACCCGGTCGGACCGGCGGATGAATTCGTTCAGCAGCCCGCCGACGAACAGCGCGTCCTCAAGGTTATAATCCTCTTCCAGCAGCGCGGGGGCCTCGGGCCAGTCCCACTCCTGCCAGTTCTTTGAATCCTGCTCGCGGTTGTGGTACCAGACATTCCATTCATCAAAGCAGATATGAACGTCATTCTTCGCCCGCTTTTTCGCCTTGATAAAGTCGATCACCCCGCCGATGGTCTGGATATAGCGACCGGTTTCCTCGATCTTGGCAAAGAAATTCAGGCTGTTATGGCTGTTATTACCGAAATACTTGTGCAACGAGATATAATCGACATTCTCATAGCATTCATCCAGCACCTGCCGTTCCCATTCGGGATAGGTGGCCATCTGGTCATTGGACGAGCCGCAGACAACGGTTTCGATGCCTTTGCCGAATGCCTTGATCGCCTTTGACGTCTCGTCCGCCAGACGGCCATATTCCTTGGCCTCTTTCGCGCCGATCTGCCAGGGACCGTCCATTTCATTGCCCAGACACCACATCCTGACGCCATATGGCTGTTCGATGCCATGGCTGCGGCGAAGATCGCTCCAACAGGTGCCTTGGGGATGGTTGCAATATTCGACGAAATTGCGCGCATCCTCGATGCCGCGCGTGCCCAGATTGACGGCCAGCATCATCTCGATTCCGGCATCCTTTGCCCAACCGGCAAATTCGTTGATGCCGACCTGATTTGTCTCGCGGCTGCGCCATGCCAGATCCAGCCGTACGGGTCGGTCGGATTTGGGGCCGATGCCATCCTCCCATTTATAGGCGGAAACGAAATTGCCGCCCGGATAGCGGATCGCGGGAATGTTCAGCCCACGTACCAGTTCCAGCACATCCCTGCGAAAGCCCTGCGCATTCGCGGTTGGGTGATCAGGCTCGTAAATGCCGGTATAGATCGCCCGTCCCATATGTTCGATGAACGCCGAATACAGGCGGTCGTCGATCTGCGAGATAGTGAAATCCCGGTGGATTGTGGCGCGGCTTTTCACTTTCCCCTCCTTGCTGAAGCTGGTGACAGTTCCACGCTAAGGGAAAAAGATGTTACCAAACAATTTACTTTTTTGCTGATCGCGTTACCAGAACCGGCAATAGGATCAGCCCGTCAATTTCGCCCTGACCAGCGCCAGCAACCGCTCGGCTGCGGCGGACAGCACGCGGTCGCGTGGACGCAGGATGTGATAGGGTTCGATAGTGATCGACCGGGTTGTCGGCAGCAGCACCAGATCAGCGGAATAGGGCGGCGACAGCAGCAGGTCGGCGACCTCTTGCGTGACCACGGCGATAATGTCGGAATCGCGCAGCAACGCCATGATCGCGACGACCGAGGCGGTCTTGATCAGATTCGTCGGCAGATCGGCACCTTCCTCGTGAAAGGCGATCTCAAGCGCGTGGCGGATCGGCGCGCCCCGATCCTGCATGGTCCATGTGAACCCGGCCAGTTGCGCCAGCGATACCTGCCGCGCACAGGCCAGCGGATGATCCTTGCGCACCATCAGCAGAACTGCCTCGTCCTGCGCAGGAAAGATGTCGAAGTCGCGCGAATAGTCGTCCGGCCCCAGACGGCTGAGCGTGAAATCATATTCTCCACGATCCAGCCCCCACATCAGCCGCGACGACGAGGATACGTCCAGCGTCACATCGACCAGCGGCGCGTCCTGTTTCATTTGCAATATGGCCGGGATCACGGCGGCCAGTGCCGCCCCCGTCACCGCCCCGATCCGGACGGATCCGCCCCGTCCGTCCAGATAGGCGACGAAATCCTTGGCCATCTGGTCGATGTCATGGGCCAGCTTGCGCGCGTGCCGTACCAGAACATGCCCGGCAGGCGTTGCAACCATGCCCTTGGGATTGCGGGTGAACAGCGCTGTGCCAAGCTGGGTTTCCATATCGGCCAGCATCCGCGAAGCTGCGGGAACCGTCATGCTGCATGCGTCCGCCGCCAGCCCCAGCTTGCCATGCAGCGCGATGGCCGAGACCAGCCGCAACTGCACAGGCCGCAGGGATCGCAGATACGGGCTCATCCAAAGACGTAGCGGGTGGTTTCCCTGTATTCCCGACCGGGCCGCAGAATCGCGTCGGGAAAGCCGGGGCGGTTTGGCGCGTCGGGCCAGTGCTGCGTTTCCAGCGCCAGCCCCGCATGAGGCCCATAGCGGCGCCCCTCAAGCCCCGGCACGTCGCGCATATAGGCCCCGTCATAGAATTGCAGGCCGCAGGCGGTCGTCTCGACCCGCATCGACAGCCCGCTTTCGCCCGTCAGCCATGCAACCGGGCGCAGCGGGCGCGGCCCGTCGGAAAGGCAGAAATTATGATCATAGCCCGCCGTGCCGATCACCCGCGCCGCGCGGAAATCGAACGCCGTCCCGGCGACGGGCGCGATCTGGCCAGTCGGGATCAGGTCGCTATCGACCGGTAGATAATGATCTGCCGCGATCCGCAGCCAGTGGCCGCGAATATCGCCCTGCCCGTCCAGATCGAAAAACCCGTGATGGGTCAGGTTGCATGGCGTGGGCGCGTCGCTTTCGGCGCTTAGCGTGAAATTCAGCGCCCCATCGCTCAGCAGGATTTCCGCGCGCATACGGATTTCGCCCGGAAAACCCATATGCCCGTCAGGCAGCGTCAGGGTCAGGGTCACACTGTCCCCGGCCAGGGCTTCGACCTGCCAGATCTGCGCATCGGCCCCGTCAGCGCCACCATGCAGCGTATGACGGCCCAGAAAATTCGGATCGGTCCGGCAGGTCGCGCCATCCAGATCAAAGCGCGCGCCACCGATACGGTTGGCAAAACGCCCGATCATGGCCCCGAAATAGCGCGCGCGCCCAAGATAGTCCGCCGGATCGGGCGAACCCAGCACCAGCGGATGCGTCACACCCTCCAGCCGCAGATCCTGCACGATCGCGCCCAAAGTCAGCACCTGCGCGGTCAGCCCGCCGCCGCGCAGGGTGATACGCCGAACCTTGTTCACAGGATCACCCGCGCCTCGGGCAGGCCCGGCACGGTGGCGCGTGTCAGATAGGTCAGGCCCTGCGCCTGATCCGGCGCGTCAATGCCTTCCTGCGCGGTCGTAACCAGCAGATCGCGCATATCCGCGCCGCCGAAGGCCGGGCAGGAACTGTGCCGCCCGGCGACGGCGTAATCATCCAGCCGCGTGCCGTCGGGCGCGAAACGGATCACCTTGCCCTCGCCCCAGCAGGCCACGCAGAACGCGCCTTCGGCGTCTATCACCGCGCCATCCGGGTTCAGCCCGGCAGGCCCGAGATCAAGAAACACCTGCGGCTCACCCATCGGCCAGCCATCGCCATCCAGAGGCTGACGCCAGACCACCTGACGATGTGTATCCGCATAATATGCAAGCTGACCGTCAGCCGAAAAGCAAATGGCATTCGGAATGGTGACACCCGGAACCAGCCGCCGCACCTCGCCCCGGTAAAAGCGATAGATCGCGCCCTTTTCCGGCTCGGCCCCCTTGCCCATCGTGCCGATCCAGAAACCGCCCTGCCGGTCGGCCCGCCCGTCATTCGAACGGGTCGAGCCGTCATCCGCCTCGATACCCGCCACAGGCAGCAGCGCGCCATCGGCAAGATGCAGCAGCGCCAGCCCGGTTTCCGTGCCAATCAGCATCCGGTCCCGGTCTACCCAGCCAGCAGCCGAGGCCATGCGGTCGAACCGCCAGTCCCGCGCGCCGGTCTCGTCTCGGGACAGAAGCCGACGGTTCAGAATGTCGAACCAGAAGAACTGGCCGCGTTGGGGATGCCACATCGGCCCCTCACCCAGTTCGCACACCCTGTCGTCAAAGATCTGCGCCGACATCGCCGGTCAGCCCAGATCGTCCGGCAGAACCTCTGCCGGGATGTTCTGAAAACAGACAGGGCGCAAAAAGCGGCGGATTGACAGGGTGCCGACGCTGGTGGCGCCGAAATTGGTGCTGGCGGGGTATGGGCCGCCATGGACCATCGCGTCGGCGACCTCGACCCCGGTGGGGAAGCCGTTGGCCAGCACCCGTCCTGCCTTGTGCTCAAGGACTGGCAGCAGGCGGCGGGCATCGGCGGCATCGTCCCTGTCCAGATGGATGGTCGCGGTCAGTTGCCCCTCAAAGCCGCGCGCCAGTCGTTCCATCTCGTCGATGCCACTGGCGCGGATCACCAGACCCAGCGGGCCGAACACCTCTTCGCCAAGTGCGTGATCCTGAAGATAGGTCGCCGCGTCGGTTTCATAGAGATTCGGGTTCGCCTCGCGCCCCTGACTGGCAGTCCTGTGAACCGGGGTGACGCTGTTCCTGCCCTCGAACCGGGCCTGACCGTCGCGATAGGCCGCCGCGATGTCGTCGGTCAGCATGACCTGCGGGCCGACCTGCGCCAGCGCGTCCCGCGCCGCCGCCACAAAGGCATCGCCCGCCGCGCCCTGTTCAACGACGGCGATGCCCGGATTGGTGCAGAACTGCCCCGCACCCATGGTCAGACTGCCGGCCCAGCCCTTGCCGATTTCCGCGCCACGCGCGGCGGCGGCATGGCGCAGGACGAACATCGGGTTCACGCTGCCAAGTTCGCCAAAGAACGGGATCGGCTCTGGCCGCTGCGCACACAGGTCGAACAGCGCCCGACCCCCGCCCAGACTGCCGGTAAAGCCCACCGCCCTGATCAGCGGATGCTGGACCAGCGCCGTGCCGACATCGCGCTTGCCCCCCTGAATCAGACTGAACACCCCGGCGGGCATGCCGGTCCTGCCGATGGCCGCATGAACTGCCTCGGCCACGATTTCAGCCGTGCCGGGATGGGCGGAATGGCCCTTGACCACCACCGGACAGCCCGCCGCCAGCGCCGCCGCAGTGTCGCCCCCCGCTGTCGAGAAGGCCAGAGGAAAGTTCGAGGCCCCGAACACCGCCACCGGCCCGATGGGCCGCTGGATCATCCGCAGATCGGGACGCGGAAGAGGCTGACGGTCGGGCAGCGCGGGATCATGGCGGCGGTCCAGATAATCGCCCTTGCGGATGTGATCGGCAAACAGCCGCAACTGCCCGGTCGTCCGCCCGCGTTCCCCCTGCAACCGCGCCTCGGGCAGGCCGGTTTCCTGCGCGCCGATTTCGGTGATCGCATCGGCCCGCGCCTCGATTTCGTCGGCGATGGCATCCAGAAAGGCGGCGCGCTGGTCGCGGCTGGCATAGCCATAGGCCCAGAAGGCGGCCTCGGCCGCCTCGGCCGCACGCTTCACCAGATCGACCGTGCCGACGCTGAAATCATGCGCAGGGCCATGTGCAGGCGCGGACCGGAAACTTTGGTCTGCGCCGACCCATTCGCCCGCGATCAGGTGCTTGCCATGGGGGGTAAAACTCATCTCAGCCTCTCAAAATTCGAAGTTTTCCACGATTTTCCGCGCGCCAAGGGTAAAGGCGTCCGCGACCAGCCGCATCGGCGACAGATCCACATCCGATGCCCCCGTGCGAACCAATTCGGCCATCCGGGCATAAAGCGCCGGGTATTCGCCCATGATACTGTCCTCGCCCCCTGCGGGCCTGCCGCCAATCTCAAGGATATTGCCGCCCATGCGCAAGGCCAGAGTTCCCGCGTCGGTGACAAATTCCATGTCCCAGGTCTGCGGACCCTGCTGGCGAAAGTCGAAATCGGCGCTGATATTGTCGGTGAATGTCAGGCGTGCCGCGATGGGGGCCTGACGGTTGGCGGGGAAATCCAGTTCCGCCCCGGTCAGATGGACGGGGGCGGGCAGGATTTCAGTCAGGATCGACAGCGCGTTGATGCCGGGGTCAAAGACGCCCATGCCGCCCGCCTGAAAAATCCAGTCCTGACCGGGATGCCATTTGCGCACATCCTCGCGCCAGATGATCCGGCCTTCGCGGATCCTGCGCCCCGCCAGCCCTGCCTTTGCCGCAGCGACCGCATGGGCCATGCGGCTGTGCCATGTGGCGAACAGGCTGACGCCCCGCGCTGCGGCCAGACCGGCCAGGGCATGAACCTCGGACAGGGTGGCACCGGGGGGCTTTTCCAGCATCAGGTGACGGCCCGCGTGCAGCACCGCCTGCGCGGCGGCAAAGCGCGGCACGGGGGGCAGGCACAGGCTGACCGTGCCAATATCGGGGCGCGCGGCCAGCATGTCGTCAATCGCGGTGAACGCCTGAACCCCGTCCACGATGCCCCTGCGGGACACCGTCGCGGCCAGTTCCCAGTCAGAGCTGGCCGCCAGCGCCGGAACATGCTGATCCAGCGCAATCTTTCCGATGCCGACAAGCGCAAGTTTCATCGCCGCCCCTTCCCTCAGTGGCTGTCCCGACCGACCGGATTGCCCCGGCACCCCAGCAGAAAGTCCAGATCGGCCCCGGTATCGGCCCCCATCACATGCTGCTGATGCAGCCAGGCATAGCCGCTTGCGGGGCGTTCATGAACCGGTTGCCATTCCGCCAGACGCGCGGCCAGTTCGTCATCGCCGATCTCAAGATGCAGGCGGCGGTTGGGCACATCCAGTTCGATCGTGTCGCCATCGCGTACCACCGCCAGAGGCCCGCCCGCCGCCGCCTCGGGCGAGGTATGCAGAACCACGGTGCCATAGGCGGTACCGGACATGCGCGCGTCGCTGATCCGCACCATGTCGGTGATGCCCTTTTTCAACACCTTGGGAGGCAGGCCCATATTTCCGACCTCGGACATGCCCGGATAGCCCTTGGGCCCGCAATTTTTCAGCACCATCACACAGCTTTCGTCGATATCCAGCGCGTCATCGTTGATACGCGCCTTGTAATCGTCGATGTCCTGAAACACCACCGCCCGCCCGCGATGGGTCAGCAGATGCGGGCTGGCAGCGGATGGTTTCAGCACCGCGCCCCTTGGGGCCAGATTACCGCGCAGAACCGCGATGCCGCCCTGTTCGGTCAGCGGCCTGTCGGCGGGCAGGATCACGTCCTCATTATGGTTAACCACGTCCCTGACCTCGTCCCAGATGGCGCTGCCGCTGACGGTTAGCGCATCCTTGTGCAATTGCCCCGCCTCGCCCAGACGTTTCAGCACCACGGGCAGGCCGCCGGCATAAAAGAACTCCTCCATCAGATACTTGCCCGATGGCATCAGGTTCACAATGGTCCGCACATCGCGCCCGCAGCGATCCCAGTCATCCAGCGTCAGATCGACCCCTACCCGGCCCGCCAGCGCCAGCAGGTGAATGACGGCATTGGTCGATCCGCCGATGGCACCATTTGCGCGGATCGCATTTTCAAAGGCCCGCTTGGTCAGAATATCCGAGGGCTTCAGGTCGTCCCTGACCATCTGCACGATGCGCCGCCCGGAAAGCTGCGCCATCATCCGGCGGCGGCTGTCCACTGCCGGAATCGCGGCATTGCCCGACAGCGCCATGCCCAAAGCCTCGGCCATCGAGGCCATGGTGCTGGCCGTGCCCATCACGTTACAACTGCCCGAAGACCTGCTCATCGATGCCTCGGCCTGCGTGAAATCGGCCTGCGTCATCTCTCCGGCCTTCACCGCCTCGGAGAATTTCCACAGATGCGTGCCCGAGCCGACACGCTCGCCCCGGAAATAACCGTTCAACATAGGCCCGCCGGTCACGACAATGGACGGTATGTCGCATGACGCCGCCGCCATCATCAGGCTGGGCGTGGTCTTGTCGCAGCCCACCATCAGCACCGCGCCGTCAATGGGCTGGCCACGAATGGTTTCCTCGATGGCCAGTGCCGCAAGGTTGCGAAACATCATCGCCGTAGGGCGGAACGTGTTCTCGCTGGCCGAAAACACCGGCACCTCGACCGGAAAGCCCCCGGCCTCCCACACACCGGCCTTCACCTTTTCGGCCAGTTCGCGCAGGTGGCCATTGCAGGGCGTCAGTTCGGACCATGTGTTCAGCACGCCGATAATTGGACGCCCATCGAACAGATCATGCGGATAACCCTGATTTTTCAGCCAGCCGCGATGATAGATCGCATCGCGCGAAGTGCCGCCATACCATTCCTGGGAACGCAGCCTGCGGGGCCATGGGGCGGGTTTGAAGGTCATGAAAACCTCACAGCGGCTTGACGGCGGCCGGGGCCGCATCGCCGGGTTGCTGGATCAGCGGATTGCGCAGCGGCAGGCCGAATGCGTCACAGACGATCTCGAACATGTCGCCCTGTTGCGTATTGATGCCGTCGGCAAAGGACAGGGTGGCGGTGCCGAAAAAATGCACATGAACATCGCCGGGCTGGCGGAACAGGTCATATTTGAAATGGTGATGTTCCAGATTGGCAAGGCTGTGCGACATGTTCGCCTCGCCCGACAGAAAGGGCTTTTCCCAGATCGTCGCGCCGTCACGGATCACCCGGCTGATACCCTCGACATGGTCGGGCAGGTCGCCCAACAGCATTTCAGGACCGAAACTGGCGGGGCGCAGCTTGGAGTGGGCCAGCCACAGATAATTCCCGCGCTCGGTTACATGATCGGAAAACTCGTTGCCAAGGGCAAAACCCAGACGAAAGGGCGTGCCGTCATCGCTGATCAGGTACAGGCCCGCAACCTCGGGTTCCTCGCCCGCGTCCAGCGCGAAACCGGGGCTGACCAGCGCCGCGCCGGGGGCCGCAGCGGCATGGCCGTTGCCCTTGTAGAACCATTCGGGCTGCGCGCCGATCCGGCCTGCGCCGGGCTTGCCCCCCTCCAGCCCCATGCGGAACATCTTCAGGCTGTCTGTCATGTCCTCGGGATCGGCCTTCTGATGCATGGCATCCCGCGTCGCGGCCGAGCCCAGATGCGTCAGTCCGGTCCCGGTCAGGTGCAAATGGGCGGGGTCGGGGTGATCGACAGGCAACAGCACGCGCCCTTCGGCCAGCGCCGCCACCAGATCCACCGCCGCGCCCGCACCCCGCGCGGCGATTTCATCCGCAAGACCGCGACCGGCAGCAATCGCGGCAAGCGCAAGGTCGCGCGTGGTGGTGGCTCCGGGCACAAGATGCGCGGCCTCGCCGGTTCGAACCGCTACTGCACGTGCGCCGCCGGGCAGGTTTACTTGCGACAGAAACATTCCTGATTTCCTTGTTCCTGGTAAATGCCTGAGGTGCCGCAGCGACCGTCAGCCTGAATCTTAGGCATTTCGTCCGGTGCCGGGCCGTAAGATGACGATAGCAATCTTCCGACATAATGGTAAAATGACATCTTGGCCGATCTACATACCGAAAATGATATGTCTAGCCCTCCTGCCCGCCTGATGCTGAAGCCTGCGCAATTGCGGCTGATCCAAAGCATCGCCGAACACGGCCAGTTGCAGCTTGCCGCCGAAGCCTGCCTGATGACCCAGCCCGCCGCATCACGCATGCTGTCCGAGACGGAACGCCAGATCGGCGCGCCGCTGTTCCTGCGCAAACCAAAGGGCATGGAACCGACCGAGATAGGCCAGACCGTCCTGCGACGCGTGCAGGCCATCCTGCGCGAAATGGCCAGCATGGCCTCGGATGTGGGCATGCTGCGAGACGGGCTGGCAGGCGAAATTCGCGTCGGCGCCGTCACCGGCCCCGCCGTCAGCTATCTGGTGTCCGCCATCCGCGAGGTCAAACTGCTGGCCCCGGATGCTGACATCACCGTCGATGTCCTTCCCTCGCGCGCACTGCTGACACAGCTTTCGGCAGGCGAGGTGGATTTCGTGCTGGCCAGAATCATGCCGGAATTCGACAGCCGCGACTTCAGCATCCTTCCCCTGCGCGACGAAAAGGTCAGCCTGCTGGTCCGGGCCGCGCATCCGCTGGCCCGCGCGCCCGTGGTCACATTGACCGAACTGACCGATCAGGAATGGATCATGCAGCAACGCGGCTCTCCGATCCGCGAGGCCGCGCTGAGGGCCTTTGCCAGCCTCGGCCTGCCCGAGCCCCGGAACATCGTCAACAGCCCTTCGCTGCTGCTGACCGTCGCCTATCTGGCGCAGGGCGATGCGGTCGCGCCCGTCTCGGACGAGGTCGCCCATCTGCTGATCAAACCGCCTGTCCATGCCGGTTTCACAACGCTGCGCATCCTGCGGGAAATCCGGGTTGCGCCCTACTATCTGCTGCATCTCCAACGGCGCCCCCTGTCGCCGCTGGCCACAAGGCTGCGGGACATCGTGATCCGGCATGCCCGCTCTGACGGCGGATAAAGCCTGACGACGTTTATCTGATCCTGTTGTCAAGCGTTAACTTTCTGATTTTACGCTGATGCTGTGCAGATTTGATGATCGAATCTGCTTCGTCAGCTTTACCGCCAGCCCCTGAGAATGACCGTTCCCAAGGGCCGGAGGCACGGATATTCGTCCCGTTGGGGCAACGGCTGAACGACAGACCCGACCCAGAGCCAAGCCGCATCACGCCGCCGGGCCAGCGGACGACCGTCCTCCCCGACCGCCACCTGTGTGGCCGCTTTTGTGCCGGTCCGCATCGAACGGTTGTTCGAGGTGACGGCACCATAAAACACTCCGCACCGCGCCACCAGCGGCCGACCGCTGGCCCTCGGTTACGCTTGTCATCAGGATCGCCAATGGCTGAATGCAGCCATTGGCGTTGCCACGGATCAGCCTTCAAGGCCGTTGGCATAGCTGACGAAATTTGATCTTGATCACAAAATCTGCACAGCATCAGCGCCAAATCAAAAGGTTATAGCCAGACAGAACGATCACTTTCAACGCGCCTGGCTATTTGATCCGGAACGATCCCGCCGATTGCCGCCACTCCGCAGCCGACAACGCGGCCACCACCTGTAAGGACAAAGCCAACCTGCGGCCTCGGCCCGCCGATCCGCACAGAGCAACCATCCGCCAAAGCCGGTTTGCAACCCGCCTCCATTCGGCCCACCAGGCGGCAACCCACAGCAATAGCCAGCTCCGACCCGCCCATCCCGCACCTTTTTCATGCATTCCCGCTGTGCCCCTGCAGATCGCGGCCATGCATCCTGCTTCGCTCGGCGAGTTTTCGTGCCTGTTTTCCGCTTGGGACCATTCGGGCCGGGGTGGGTGTGCACTCTGTGCTTCCGTCGAAGAGCTGCGGAAAGATTGCGCGGATTTCGTCGCGGGCCTCGGGGCTGAGCGATTTCATTGCCTCGGGGCCGGTGAACAGGGATTCCGCCTCGGTTCCGTTGGCGCGGACGATCTCGTGCCGGTCAAAGAGGATGTGGAAATATTC
>NZ_JBKEBL010000302.1:0-3827 GCF_047973135.1 Paracoccus sp. (in: a-proteobacteria) | reverse complement strand
CACTGCGCCGATGCGGCAGGGGGTGCATTTGCCGCAGGATTCGATGGCGCAGAATTCCATCGCAAAGCGGGCCATCTGCAACATGTCGGCGGTATCGTCGAACACCACCAGCCCGGCATGGCCGATCAGCCCGCCCTGCTGGTCGAATTCCTCGTATCCCATCGGCGTGTCGAATTTGCTGACCGGCATATAGGCCCCCAGCGGCCCGCCGACCTGCACCGCCTTGACCGCCCGCCCCGAGGCCGTGCCGCCGCCGATCTCGTTTACCACCTCGCCAAGGGTCAGGCCGAACGCGGTTTCGAACAGCCCGCCATGCTTCACATTCCCGGCGATCTGCAAGGTCACGGTGCCGCGCGACCGGCCCTGCCCGAAATCGGCATAAGCCTGCGCGCCGCGTTCAAAGATCACCGGCACCGTTGCCAGGCTGATGACGTTGTTGACCACCGTGGGCTGGCCCAGAAACCCCTGTAACGCGGGCAGCGGAGGCTTGGCGCGCACCACGCCGCGCTTTCCTTCAAGCGAGTTCAGCAGACTGGTTTCCTCGCCGCAGACATAGGCCCCGGCACCTGTGCGGATCTCCATGTCGAAGGCGCGCCCCGAGCCCAGAACATCCAGCCCCAGAACCCCGGCCTCGCGGGCGATCTGCACGGCGCGGGTCATCACCGCAATCGCGTCGGGATATTCGCTGCGCAGATAGACATAGCCGCGCGTCGCGCCCACGCCCAGACCGGCAATCGCCATGCCCTCGATCAGGGTAAAGGGATCGCCCTCCATGATCATGCGGTCGGCGAATGTGCCGCTGTCGCCCTCATCGGCGTTGCAGACAATATATTTCTGCGCCGCATCGGCCTGCATGACCGTATTCCACTTGATGCCGGTCGGAAAACCCGCGCCGCCGCGCCCGCGAAGGCCGCTGTCCGTCACCTCCTGCACGATCTGCGCCTGCGTCATGGCGATGGCACGACGCAGTCCGGCCAGACCGCCATGCGCCTGATAATCATCCAGATCCAGCGGGTCGATCACCCCGCAGCGCGCAAAGGTCAGCCGCGTCTGGCGGGCGAAATAGGGAATATCCTCGACAGGACCAAGGCTGTCCAGCGTGCCGTCCAGCAGCGCGGGCACATCTCCGGGCGCGACCGGGCCAAAGCCCACGCGCCCCTCGCCCGCGTCAATCTCGACCAGAGGTTCCAGCCAGATCATCCCGCGCGTGCCGTTGCGGATGATCTGCACCGGCATGTCGCGGGCCGCTGCCTCGCGCGCGATGGCCTCGGCCACAGCATCCGCGCCGACCGCCCGCGCGGCGCTGTCCATGGGAACGTAAATCTTCATGCGCCCGCCTCGTCCAGCAACCCGTCCATCCGCGCCTTATCCAGCCGCCCGACCACCCGCCCGTCCAGCATCGCGGCGGGTGCGCAGGCGCAGAGGCCAAGGCAATAGACCGGTTCAACCGTCAGCGCACCGTTTTGCGTCGTGTCATGCCAGCCGATCCCCAGCTTTTCCAGCGTCTCCAGCGCCAGCGCATGCCCGCCCATCGCCTGACACGCCTCGGCCCGGCAGATTTTAAGCACATGCCGACCCGCGCGGGTTTCGCGGAAATCGTGGTAAAAGCTGATGACGCCGTGAATCTCGGCCCGGCCCAGATTCAGCAGGTCGGCCAGCACCGGCACGGCGGCCTGCGGCACATGGCCAAAGTTGTCCTGCACGGCGTGCAGAATCGGCAGTAACGGCCCTTCCAGCGAGGCAAGCGGCGCGGCGATGGCGCGAATATCCTCCTCGGTCGGGGCTGGCGCATTCACTTGCATGGCTGGCCTTTCGACATTTCCCTTTGGTTAAAAGAACAGGGGCGGCGATGGAAAATCAATATCGTTGTTCCGTTAATTCATAGGTTTTATCTATCCTGCCGCATTCGCCGCGCCTCGGCCAGCAGGGCCTGCGTGACCGGAGTATGCGGCTCGCGCCAGGGGGCGACCAGACCGACGGCATGGGTGGTGGCGGGCTGTTCCAGCGGCACCAGCCGCAGCGGCTTGCCCTGCGCCAGAAACCCGGCGATGTCCTCGGGCAGGACGGTCAGCCAGCCGCCTTCCAGCACATGCGCAACCAGCACGATGGTCGAGTTCGATTCGATCGCCGCCTGTGGCGTCACCCCTGACTCGGCCAGATTGCGGTTGATGATGCGCCGGTTCTGCATGTCCGATGTCAGAAGGCACAGCCGTTGCCCATCCAGATCGGACCAACGCGCGCGGACACGCTCGGCAAGGGGCGATCCCTCGCCGCAGACCAGCATGTAACGTTCGTCATACAGCGGAACGGTGCTGACCTTGCCCAGGGGTTCGTTGTCCAGATAGGAAATCCCGGCATCGACCTCCAGATCGTCGATCATCTTGAGGATCTCGACCGAGGTGCGCGACAGGATGGTAAAGCCGACATTGGGATGCACCGCGCCAAAGCGCGCGCTCAGCCGTGCGGCCCAGGTCAGCGCCGTGGGAATCACCGCGATGCGCAGCCGGCCCGACAGCCCGTAACGCACCGCCCGCATCTCTTCGCGCAACTGGCGGCTGTCGGCGACGATGCGCCGCGCCCAGATCAGCGCGCTTTGCCCCTCGGGGGTCAGGCCGCCAAAGCGCGAATTGCGAAAGATCAGCAGCACACCCAGTTGATCCTCAAGCTGCTTGATCCCCGCCGACAGCGTCGGCTGGGTGATCCCCAGGCTGGCCGCCGCCCGCCCGAAATGGCGTTCCTTCGCCACCGCCAGAAACATTTCCAGCTTGTCGATCATGGTCCTCTGGCCCGCCGCCCTGCCCGCATCACGCGGACCTGTCATCCCATCAAGCAGAGGCCGGGGCGGCAGATCAACCGTCAATGCACGGAATGCGGCGAATCCTGCGGGGCAGAGGGCCGCCCGGTTTTCGTCGGCAACAATCGCGGGGCTTGCCTAATGTCAAGTCTGCCCCTATACGGGCGCAGTCCTCGGGACAGATCGCCATGGAAGAATATCAGGCAGGGTCGGGCGCAAGTCGCGGCCCTTTCAGGTTTAGCGATTCCTGCGGGCACCGCAATGAAAGACCGGCGGAGCCAACCGTCTGGCCAGTGAAACACATGTGAAGGAAACTGATTATATATGTGCGCTAAAGCGACCATGGAGGAGTTCGAGGCCCTCCTGAACGAAAGCCTCGACATTGACACCCCCTCCGAGGGCAGCGTTGTCAAAGGCAAGGTCATCGCCATCGAGGCGGGCCAGGCCATCATTGATGTCGGCTACAAGATGGAAGGCCGCGTCGATCTTAAAGAATTCGCAAATCCCGGCGAAGATGCCCGTCTGGCCATCGGCGACGAGGTCGAGGTGTTTCTGGACCGCGTGGAAAACGCCCGTGGCGAAGCCTCGATCAGCCGCGAGAAAGCCCGCCGCGAAGAGGCGTGGGACCGTCTGGAAAAAGCCTATGCCGATGAAGAGCGCGTCGAAGGCGCCATCTTCGGTCGCGTCAAGGGCGGCTTTACCGTCGATCTGGGCGGTGCCGTGGCCTTTCTGCCGGGCAGCCAGGTCGATGTGCGCCCCGTGCGCGATGCCGGCCCGCTGATGGGCCTGAAACAGCCCTTCCAGATCCTGAAAATGGACCGCCGCCGCGGCAATATCGTCGTGTCGCGCCGCGCCATTCTGGAAGAAAGCCGCGCCGAACAGCGCGCCGAGGTCATCGCCAACCTGACCGAAGGTCAGAACGTCAAGGGCGTGGTCAAGAACATCACCGAATACGGCGCCTTCGTCGATCTGGGCGGCGTTGACGGCCTGCTGCATGTCACCGACATGGCATGGCGCCGCGTCAACCACCCGT
>NZ_JBKEBL010000089.1:0-4766 GCF_047973135.1 Paracoccus sp. (in: a-proteobacteria) | reverse complement strand
TCGCCCGAGGGCGCTACATAGGTGGCACCAAAGCGTTCCGGCAGGTTGAAATCCACCTGAAGCGTGCCGCATTGCCAGTCACGCCCGATTGCATCACGCAGGACATATTCCAGCTTCGGCCCATAGAACGCGCCTTCGCCTTCGAAAATGGTGAAGGGCTGGCCCGCGACCCGCAGCGCCTCGCGCAAGGCGTCCTCGGCGCGGTCCCAGGTCTCGTCTGCACCGATGCGGTTTTCGGGGCGGGTGGAAAGCTTTATCCGGATGTCCGAAAACCCGTAGTCGCTATAGATCGACAGGATCAGGTCATTGACCTTGACGCATTCCTCGGTAAGTTGATCCACCGTGCAGAAGATATGCGCATCATCCTGCGTGAACGACCGCACCCGCATCAACCCGTGCAGCGCGCCCGAAGGTTCATAACGATGCACCTTGCCGAACTCGGCCAGCTTCATCGGCAGGTCGCGATAACTGCGGCTCTCATGCCGGTAGAGCAGCATGTGACCCGGGCAGTTCATCGGCTTCAGCGCGAATTCGCGTTCGTCCTCGGTCTTGGTGAGGAACATGTTCGGGCGATAGTTCTGCCAGTGGCCCGATGTCTCCCACAGGCCGCGATCCATGATGTCCGGGGTATTCACTTCGTCGTAGCCAGCGCGGGTCTGCTTTTCGCGCATATAGCCAATCAGGGTCTGGAACATCCGCCAGCCCTTGGGGTGCCAGAAAACCGCGCCCGGAGCCTCTTCCTGAAAGTGATACAGGTCCATCTCGCGGCCAAGGCGGCGGTGATCGCGCTTTTCTGCCTCGGCCAGCATCTTCAGATACGCGTCAAGATCGGGTTGCGCCGCAAAGGCAACGCCATAGATGCGCGAGAGCATGGCGTTCTTCGCATCGCCGCGCCAATAAGCGCCGGCCACATGCGTCAGCTTGAAGGCACCGCCGATCTGCCCCGTGCCGACCAGATGCGGGCCGCGGCACAGATCCAGCCAGTCGCCCTGCCGGTAGATGCCGATGGGCTGGCCCTCGGGAATGGCGTCGATCAGCTCTTGCTTGTAGTTCGCCCCCTGTGCCGCAAAATGCGCGCGGGCTTGATCGCGGGTCCATTCCTCTCGGGTGATCCGGGCATTCCGAGCAATGATCTCGCGCATCTTTGCCTCGATCCCCGGCAGATCCTCGGGGGTGAAGGGGCGGTCGGTAGCGAAGTCGTAGAAAAAACCATGTTCGATTACAGGCCCGATGGTGGGTTGTGCGTCGGGAAACAGGGCCTGCACAGCCTCGGCCAGCACATGGGCGGCAGAATGGCGGATCAGGTCCAGCGCACGCGGGTCGTCGCGGGTCAAGATTTCCACCCCGGCATCGCGTTCAAGCGGCGCAGACAGATCGCCCACAACCCCGTCAACCGCGACCGCCGCCGCATTTTTGCGCAGCGATGGCGCAATGCCCGCCGCCAGATCGGCACCGCTGACGGGCTGTGCAAATTCCTTGATGGTGCCGTCAGGCAGGGTGATGTGGATCATCGGTCCTCTCATTGTCTTGAAGCCTGGAAACGGGCGGAACCGGGTCATGACCGGCACCGCCGAAAGGATTGCAGCGGGCGATGCGCCATGCGGCCAAGGCACCGCCTTTGGCAGGGCCATGGCGCTTGATCGCGTCGATGGCATAGGAGGAACAGGTCGGCTGGAACCGGCAGGCATGGCCGAACCACGGCGAAAGCCCAAGTTGATAGGCCCGGACAACACCAACCATGCCCATCGAGGCGGTGCGGGACAGAATATTGCCGCGCCCGCTCATGTGTCCTGCACCGCCAGCGCCTGATCCTCGACCGTTACGCCAAGGGCCAGCAACTCGTTGCGGATACGGTCGGCGGTTACAAAATCGCGGCGGGCACGCGCGGTGGCGCGTTCGTCACGCAGCACCCTTATCCGGGTCTCGTCAGCGGTACCGGTGCCGCAAGCCGCCAATTCGGCCTGCCACTGACTTTCGGACTTTTGCAACAGCCCCAGTTCCGCCCCCGCCTCGACCAATGCCGCGACATGGCGCGGGCGCAGGTCAGCACCGACGGACCGGGCCATGTCGGCAAGAGAGAACAGTTCCGCCAGCGCGAAGGGGGTGTTCAGGTCGTCATCCAGCGCCGCGCGGAAACGCGCCAGCAGTGGGCTTTTTGGCGTCAGACGGACCTCGCCCGGCCCGTCTCCGATGGCCGCATAGAGCCGCGACAGCGTCCTGACCGCCTGTGGCAGGGTCTGCGCCGTCCAGCCGAGCGGCTGGCGGTAATGCGCCGACAGCAGCGCGAGCCGCACCGCCTCGCCCGGTGCCTGTTCCAGCAAACTGCGCATAAGCAGCACATTGCCAAGCGACTTTGACATCTTGCGCCCCTCTACGGTGACGAAACCGTTATGGATCCAGAAGCGGGCGCGCGTCCCTTGGGCGATCTCGTTCTCATGGTGCGGGAATTGCAGGTCCATGCCACCGCCATGGATGTCTATGGGATTGCCCAGATGATGCTCGATCATCGCCGAGCATTCGATATGCCAGCCGGGCCGACCGCGCCCCCATGGGCTGTCCCAGCCGGGCTGGGTGTCGTCGGATGGTTTCCACAGCACGAAATCCGTCGGATCGCGTTTGAACGGCGCAACCTCGACCCGCGCACCCGCGATCATCTCATCGCGTTTGCGGCGAGAGAGCGCGCCATATTCCGGAAACGACGGGACGTGATAGAGGACATGGCCCGCCGCCTCATAGGCATGGCCTGCGGCCAGAAGCCGCCCGATCAGGCCGATGATCTGCGGAATGTGGTCAGTAACTTTCGGCTCGATGGTTGGCGGACGCACACCCAACGCCGCCATATCGGCGCGATAAGCGGTCGCGAACCGCTTTGTGATCGCCGAGATCGGCACACCCGCCTCGGCGGCGGTCGCATTGATCTTGTCATCCACATCCGTGAGGTTGCGGGCATAAACCACCCGCCCGAAATGCCGCTCCAGCACCCGCACCAGCACGTCGAATACCACCGCAGGGCGGGCGTTTCCGATATGGGCATAGTTATAGACCGTCGGACCGCAGACATACATCCGCACCTCGCGCGGATCGTGCGGGGTAAAAGGCTGCTTCCCGCCGCCCATGCTGTTTGTCAAAGTGAGGGGCATCTGGTGTCTCTTGCAAACAAGGCGGGAATGAAAGCGGCAGGCTCGATAACCAATCGGGCCTTTGGCCCATGCCGCGCGAAGCCGGTTCCGCGAATGGAACAAAGGAATCTTCTCGCCGCGCCCCCAGAGCCGCCCCCTCCTTGAAATCTGCTTGCGGTGTTCCCCGTCATCATCATACCACCTCCGCAGACAGATAGGCGCCGGGCAGCGTGTGTTCTGTCACCTCAAGGGCGGTCAGAGACGTCAGGAGTTCTTGCAACTCCGGATCGGTGAAATCCCTCACGATCATGACCAGTTTCGTGCGGCGATCATCGCCCTGCCAGTCTTTCAGCAGCACCGGAGGATGAAAGATGTGCTGAACGCCGTGCACTACAAAGGGATACGGCACATCCGACAGATGGATAAGGCCCTTGAAGCGCAGGATATCGCCTCCTCTGCGGGCCATCAGGAGGTCCATCCAGAAATCAAATGCCGACGCTGAAAGCGGCTCGTCGATTACCCAAGAGACCGACCGGATCGCGTTCAGATGCATCGAGGCGTCAATGTTGCCGAGTTTCAGAGAAGGAACGGCCTCCTGGCGCAGCCAGTCCTGTGCAGTTTGTGATTTCATGAAAAGGTCAAAATGCCCCAGCCCCGTCAACAGGGACGGCTTCAGGTTGCCATTGATAACAGACTCGACGGGTGCTGCGGCATTCAGCACAGAGATTTCCTTCCGAACCATATCTTCCTGGGATTCGGGCAGGTCGGTCTTGGTCAGCAGAACAAGATCCGCCAGGGCGACTTGCCGCCGGGCCTCCTCGTGGCGCTTCAGGCTGTCGGGTCCGGTGGCCGCGTCGACCGTTACCACTACGCCATCCACGGCGAACTGTTCGGACAGGTCTCTGCTTGTCAGCAGGGTGTGAAGGATCGGGGCCGGATCGGCCAGACCCGTGGTCTCGATGACCACTCGCCCGAAATCCAGGTCCCCGGCCTCGCGGCGCTTGCCCAGTTCGATCAGCGTGTCAAGCAGATCGCCGCGCAACGCGCAGCACATGCAGCCGGATTGCAGCAAAACCATCGACTCGGTGGACGACACAACCAACTCATGATCCAGTCCGATCTCACCGAACTCGTTCACGATCACCGCCGTGCGACCGAACTCGGGATGTCGTAGCAAAGTGTTCAGGACCGTCGTTTTGCCGCTTCCCAGAAAACCGGTCAGCAGGGTTATTGGAACAAGCGCGGATGGGCGGTCAGTCATCCGCGCCTTCCCCTTGCTTGGGGGTATTCAATCGCCGCGCTGTTCTGGCAATCCGCGCAAGTCCCCTGCAACTCGACCACCCTGCGCCCGATGTCGAAACCCAGCGACGCAGCACTCTGGGCAAGGACATCTGCCAGCCCCCCGGCCTCGGCCTCGACTGTCGCGCCGCAATGGTTGCATAGAAAGAAGACGCCGGTATTGCTCTCCTCCGGGTTCGGACTTGGGACGAACGCGTTGCGGGTCTCGATCCGACGGACAAAACCCTGTTCCAGCAAGAACTCCAGCGCTCGGTATGCGGTCGGCGGGGCAAGAGGTCGCCCCAGTTTTTGCCCCAGGGCTCTTAGCAAATCATAGGCACCGACCGGGCCATTGAACTCCCGCAGCAC
>NZ_JBKEBL010000261.1:0-13848 GCF_047973135.1 Paracoccus sp. (in: a-proteobacteria) | reverse complement strand
CGCGCCCGCGAGATTATCGCCGCAAAGACCGATGTGCCGGTCTCGATTTCGTCCGAAGTCTCGCCGCAGATGCGCGAGTTCGAACGATTTAACACCGTCTGCGCCAATGCCTATGTCCGCCCGCAGATGCAGGATTACCTGAACCGCCTGCAACTGCGTCTGAAACAGACGGGCGCGGGTTGTCCGGTTTTCATGATCCATTCCGGCGGCGGGCTGATCGGGGTCGGGACGGCCGCCGAATTTCCCGTGCGGCTGGTCGAATCCGGCCCGGCAGGCGGGGCGATCTTTGCTGCCGATGTGGCGCGGCGCTTTGGCCTTGAAAAGGTCGTCAGTTATGACATGGGCGGAACCACTGCCAAGATCTGCCTGATCGAGGATTTCGCGCCAAAGACCGCCCGCACCTTCGAGGTCGCGCGAACCTATCGCTTTTGCAAGGGCTCGGGCATGCCGATTTCGATCCCCGTGATCGAGATGATCGAGATCGGGGCGGGCGGCGGCTCGATTGCCTGGGTCGATGCGATGGGGCGCATCCAGACCGGCCCGGAATCGGCGGCGTCGGAACCCGGCCCGGCCTGCTATCAGCGTGGCGGGGAACGCCCGGCCATCACCGATGCGGATCTGCTGCTTGGCAAGCTTGACCCCGACAATTTCGCGGGCGGGGCGATCCGGTTGTCGCAGGTCCGCGCCGAGGCCGCCATCACCCGCGACATCGGCGCGCGGCTTGGCCTTTCGGCTGATGCGGCGGCCTTTGGCATCGTCGAGGTGGTGGACGAAAATATGGCCAATGCCGCCCGTGTCCATGCGGTCGAGAATGGCAAGGACATTTCCGATAACACCATGATCGCCTTTGGCGGGGCCGCGCCGCTGCATGCCTCTCGGCTGTGCGAAAAGCTGGGGATCGACCGGTGCCTGATCCCGGCGGGCGCGGGGGTGGGTTCCGCCATCGGCTTTCTCAGGGCCCCGTTCGGATACGAGGCGCTGGCCTCGCAAGTGGTGCGGCTGTCCGAATTTGATGCGGACCGGATCAACGCGCTGCTGGATGATCTGACCGCCACCGCCCGCAGTTTCGTGCGCGCCGGCAGCAGCGGCGTCATCCACCACGAAAGGACCGCCTTCATGCGCTATGTCGGCCAGGGTTGGGAAATCCCGGTGATCCTGCCCGACCGCCCCTTTACCGGCAGCGATTCCGGCTGGCTGCGCGATGCGTTCCGCGCGGCCTATGCCCGCTTTTTCGGGCGCGCCATTGACGGGCTGGACGGGCTGGAAATCGAGATCGTGACCTTTTCGGTCAAGGCGCAGGACGAACGCCCCGCACCCGAGCCGCACCGGCTGACGGCCGGGCAGGCCCGAAACCATGACGGCGCGACGCGCGGCGTGTTCGACCCGGCGCAGGGACGGGTTCTGGCCACGCCGGTCATCGCGCGCGCCGGTCTGTCCCCCGGTGCGCGCATCAGCGGCCCCGTGATCATCACCGAATCCGAGACATCGACCGTCGTGACCTCGCCCTTCGATGTGGTGATGCAGACCGACGGATCCCTTCTTTTGACCCGAAAAGAGGCGCAGCCATGACCGCGACCGCAGATCCAGTTGCTGATCCGACCGCGGACATCCGCATGCTGGTCATGTGGAACCGGCTGATCTCGGTGGTTGAGGAACAGGCGCTGACGCTGCTTCGAACAGCCTTTTCGACATCCGTGCGCGAGGCGGGCGACCTGTCGGCGGGCGTCTTTGACCCGCAGGGCCGGATGCTGGCGCAGGCGGTCACGGGCACGCCGGGTCATGTCAACACCATGGCCGAGGCAGTTCTGAACTTCATGGCCGCGATTGCGCGCGACGAGATGTATCCCGGCGACACCTATATCACCAATGACCCGTGGCTGGGGACCGGGCATCTGCATGACATCACCATGGTCTCGCCCTCGTTCAGGGATGACAGGCTGGTCGGTTTCTTTGCCTGCACGGCCCATGTCGTCGATGTCGGCGGGCGCGGTTTCGGGGCAGACGGCAAATCGGTCTATGAAGAGGGGATCCAGATCCCCATCATGAAATTCGCCGAACGGGGAAAGGTGAATCGCGACCTGATCGGCATTCTGCGCACCAATGTGCGCGAGCCGAACCAGGTGATCGGCGATTGCTATTCGCTGGCCGCCTGCAACGATGTCGGCCATCGCCGCCTGACCGCGATGATGGACGAGACCGGGCTTGAAAGCCTTGAAAGCCTGAGCGCGTTCATCTTTTCGCGCACCCGCGCAGCGACGCGGGACCGGATCGCCGCGCTGCCCGCAGGCAGGTGGACGAATGAGCTGACGGTCGATGGCTATGACGATCCGGTCCGGCTGGTCGCGACGATTGAGAGGCGGGGCGATACGGTGAATGTCGATTTCACCGGCAGCGACCCGGTCAGCCGCTGGGGCATCAATGTGCCGGTCATCTATACCAAGGCCTATGCCTGCTATGCGATGAAATGCGTCATCACGCCCGATATTCCGAATAACTGGGCCTCGCTTGCCCCGTTCACCATATCTTCGCCGGTCAATATCCTGAACGCCCGGCGTCCCGCGCCGGTCAGCCTGCGGCATGTGTTCGGCCATATGGTGCCGGATCTGGTCCTGGGGGCGCTGGCGAAGGCGCTGCCGGGGCGGATCCTTGCCGAAGGCTCGGGCGCGCTGTGGAACATCCACATCTCGGCCCAGCCGCTGCCTGGAACCACGGGCCGCAACGCCGAGATCCTGATGTTCAATTCCGGCGGGATGGGTGCCCGCCCCAAGCTTGACGGGCTGTCTGCCACGGCCTTCCCCTCGGGGGTGATGACCATGCCGGTCGAGGCGACCGAGCAGACCGGCCCGGTGGTCATCTGGCGAAAAGAGCTGCGCCCGGATTCCGCCGGTGACGGGCAGTATCGCGGCGGGCTGGGGCAGGTGATCGAGATCGAGGCGGCGGCGGGGCACCAGTTCGATTTCTCGGCCATGTTCGACCGCATCGCGCATGCGCCGCGTGGCCGAAATGGCGGGCAGGACGGCGCGCCCGGATCGGCTGCGCTGGACGATGGCACGGCGATGCGGCCAAAGGGCTGGCAGCACGTTCCTGCGGGCCGTCGGCTGGTGCTGCAACTGCCCGGCGGCGGCGGTTACGGCGATCCGGCCCGACGCGGACAAGAGGCGCGGGCCATGGATGTTGCACGCGGTTATGTGACGGAGGAAAAGCAATGATGAACCATATCGCCAGCAGGCTTGCCGCCGTGAAACCCTCGGCCTCGATGGCGGCCTCGCAGGCGGCCAGAGCGCTGGCCGCGACCGGGGTGGATGTGATCGATCTGGGGTTGGGGGAACCGGATTTCCCGACCCCCCCGCATATCTGCGAGGCCAGCCACGCCGCCGCGCTGGCGGGCGAGACGCGCTATACTGCCGCTGCCGGCACCGATGCCCTGCGCGCGGCGGTTGCCGACAAGTTCCGGCGCGAAAACGCGCTGGATGCCGGGCCCGAAAATATCGTGGTCGCGAACGGGGCCAAACAGATCATCTTCAACGCGCTTCTGGCGACGCTGGACGCAGGTGACGAGGCGATCCTGCCCGCCCCTTGTTTCGTCAGCTATCCCGAGATGGTAAAACTGCTTGGCGGCGTGCCGGTAATGCCGCAATGCCCGGTGGGAAACGGCTTTCGGCTGACGCCCGGAATGCTGGAGGCTGCGATCACCCCGCGCAGCAAATGGCTGTTCCTGAATGCGCCGGGCAACCCCTCGGGGGCGGTCTACAGCAGGGCCGAGTTGCAGTCGCTTGGTGCGGTGCTGGCGGCGCATCCGCATGTGCTGATCCTGTCGGACGAGATTTACGAACATATCATCTTTGACGACCGGGCATTCGTCAGCTTTGCCGCCGCCTGCCCGGAACTGGCCGACCGCACGCTGACCGTGAACGGAGTCGCCAAGGCCTATGCGATGACCGGTTGGCGCGTGGGTTACGCCGCCGGACCCGCGCCGCTTGTCAGGGCCATGGCCACGGTGCAAAGCCAAAGCTGCACCTCGGTCGCCGCCCCCATGCAGGCAGCGGCGCTGGCGGCGCTGACCGGCCCTCAGGATTGCGTCGCGGCCTTTCGTCGGGCATTCCAGCGCCGCCGCGATCTGGTCGTGGCGGGTATCGCGCGGATCGGGGGGCTGACCCTGTCGGCCCCTGAAGGCGCCTTCTACGCCTATATCGGCTGCGAGGGGCTGATCGGGCGGGCAACGCCGCAGGGCAGGGTGCTGCAAAGCGATGCGGATGTGTCGGACTATCTTCTCGCCCATGGGCATGTCGGCTCGGTTCCAGGATCGGCCTATGGGCTGTCACCGTTCTTTCGCATTTCGACCGCGACATCGGACGAGGTGCTGACCAGCGCGGTCGCCCGCATCGCCCGCGCCGTCGCTGCCCTGAAACCCGCTACGGAGACCACCGCATGAGCCCGCGTTACGACACCATCCTGATCACCGGTGCCGCCGGACGGCTTGGCACGGAGCTGCGCCGGGGCCTCGCGCCGCTTGCGCGGAGGTTGCGCCTTGCCGATATCGGCCCCGTCGCCGATCCGCAGCCGCATGAAGAGGTGCTGAATTTCGATCTGGCCGACATGAGCGCGGCCATCGCGGCCTGCGAGGGCGTCGATGCCATCGTCCATTTCGGCGGCGCCCCGCTTGAGCGGCCCTGGGACGAGGTGCTGAACGCCAATATTCGCGGCAGCTATCACATCTACGAGGGCGCGCGGAAATACGGGGTCGGGCGGGTCGTCTATGCCTCATCGGTCCATGCCATCGGCTATCACGATCTGGAAAGCCATATCGACGCCGCTGCCCCGCATCGCCCGGACAGCCTTTACGGCCTGTCGAAATGCTTTGTCGAGGATCTGGGCAGGCTTTATTGGGACAAGTTCGGGATCGAAAGCGCGATGCTGCGGATCTTTTCGTCCTTCCCGGAACCCGCGGACCGGCGGATGCTGTGGTCCTGGCTCAGTTTTGACGATTGCGTGCGGCTGGTGACGGCGGCGCTGACTGCGCCGCGTGTGGGTTTCTCTGTCAGTTTCGGGACATCGGACAACAAGGTGAAACCGTTCGACAACCGGCTGGCCGGGCATCTGGGCTTTTACCCGCAGGACGATACCGAGAACTTCCGCGCCATGATCGAGGCGCGGACCAAAGCAACAGACCCGCTGTCCCCCGCAGTGCGATGCCTCGGTGGCTGGTTCGTCGATATCGGCCACCCGGACGACGATCCCCCGGTCTGAACGGAAATCCGCCATATCCTGCCGGCGGGCCGCGTCATCATCGTTTTCCTGTTGATCCGAAGCGCGCGGGATAGCAAGATTTCCTCGTGTTTCACGAGGGATAGATGATGACCGGCCTGACCGTGCTGACTGGACCGATCGCGCCGTTGCCGGGCAGCGATCAGCTTAGCGGAATCGCCAAAGCCAGGGTCAGCGTGCCGCTGATGCTGGGGCCGCAGGGCTTCGCGGGCGACCGGCAGGCGGATCTGCGTGTGCATGGCGGGGTGGAAAAGGCCGTGCATCATTATCCGCGCGACCACTATGCCGTCTGGCGCGACCAGATCGGCAATCATCCGTTGCTGGACGCGCCGGGCGCATTTGGCGAAAATCTGTCCGTCGCGGGCCTGACCGAAGCCGAGGTCGCGGTGGGCGACATCTTCCGGTTGGGCGAGGCGCTGGTGCAGGTCAGTCAGGGGCGGCAGCCCTGCTGGAAGCTGAACCACCGCTTTGGCGTGTCCGACATGGCGCGGCGGGTGCAGGCCAGCGGGCGCACCGGCTGGTATTACCGCGTGCTGCAGCCGGGGCTGGTCTCGCCGGGCGAAGGGCTGGAGCTGATCGACCGCATCGCGCCGGACTGGACGATCCGGCGGCTGTGGCAGGCGATGTATATCGACCGGATGAACCTTGACGATCTGGCGCGCATGGCCGCGCTTGAGGTGCTTGCCGAAAGCTGGCGCCGCCACGCTGCGCGCCGTGTCGCAAGCGGGCAGGTCGAGGATTGGCAATTGCGGCTGGAGGGTGCGCGATGATTGTGGAACGTTTGCCGCTGGTCATCTCGGTGCAAAGCCAGGTGGTGCATGGCCATGTCGGAAATTCGGTTTCGGTCTTTCCGATGCAGGCCGCCGGGCTTGAGGTGGCGGCGATCCCGACCGTGCTGTTCTCGAACACCCCCGATTATCCGACCTTGCGCGGTGCGTCCCTGTCGCCCGATCTGTTCGCCGATCTGCTGCTGGGGGTCGCGGAACGCGGGCTGCCGCAGCGGGCGGCCTATCTGATGACCGGCTATATCGGCTCGGTCGAGGTGGCGCGGCTGACCGCCGAATTTGTCACGCGCTGCAAAGAGGCCAATCCCGATCTGGTCTATCTGTGCGATCCCGTGATGGGCGATCACGAGCCGGGGCTTTACGTCTCCGAGGCCGTCGCCGCGATGATGCGCGACGTGCTGCTGCCCCTTGCCGATATCGCCACGCCCAATTCCTTCGAACTGGGGCACATGACGGGTCGGCACATCGCCTCGCTGGACGATCTGCGCAAGGCGGCCAAGGCGCTGCCCATGGCGCCGGGGGGGCGGCTGATCGCGACCGGCTGCGTGCTGGACGACACGCCGCAGGGGGTGCTGGAAAGTGTCATTCTGGTGGGCCCCGAAGCGATCAGCCGCCACCCGACGCCGCTGATCCCGGTGGCGCTGCCGGGCACGGGCGACCTGTTCTCGGCGCTGGTGGTGGTGGGTCTGGGGCATGGGCATCCGCTGGGGCAGGCCGTGGACGAAGCGCAGACGCTGACCGGCATGGCGCTGGACCATGCCCGCCGGATAGGCGCGAGAGAGGTCGTGTTGTCCTCGCCCGGATTTCGCCGCAACCTGTTGGGGATGTGACGGATTTATTCATGGGGGCGGATGGAATGAAAATCGGGGCGAGGCTGGACGAGGCGCGAATCCGCGCTCTTCGGGAACAGTTTGATCATCCGGGGCTGATGCGGCTTCTGGGCGTGCGGATCGCCGATCTGCGGCTGGGGCTGGCGGAACTGCATCTGCCCTTTCGCGCCGATCTGGCACAGCATCACGGGTTTTTCCACGCCGGAGCCAGTTCCTCGATCGCGGATCAGGCCGGGGGGATCGCGGGCTTTACCATGTTCCCCGAGGGAAGTTCGGTCCTGACGGTGGAATTCAAGCTGAACCTGATCAACCCCGCCAAGGGCGACCTGTTGCAGGCGGTCGGGCGCGTCATCAAACCGGGCCGGACGCTGACCATCTGTCAGCTTGATGTCTGGAGCGTGAGCGGCGACACGCGCCAGCATGTCGCCACGGGCCTGCAAACCCTGATCCGCATTCCCACCCCGGACCCGAACTGACCCTTGCAGGGAATGTGGCGCGGGCGGACGATCCTGACGCCCGGCCCCGGCTGCAATATATTCTGATGGCTTTTGTCCGCCCATAGCTGTTGCTGCGTGCAACAATATAGCCTGACAACATCATCACTTTAAGCGCGTCTGGCTATAAAGGCATCCGCAGACCGACTGCGCGCAAGGCGCGCTTCTGTCCGGGCGGCAGCGACGGGCCGGGCTTTGCCCGGCAGGTCCGCCTTGCAGCCAGCGGGCATCGTGCCCGTCTTTGACGCGTCCTGCGGCCTGCGTCAGCTTTTGGCGGTGCGGCTGCCCTCCAGCGGTTCAAAGCGCACCGATTCGCCGCAGCCGCAGCTTTCGGTGACATTGGGGTTGCGGAACCTGAAACCGGATTCCAGCAGGCCGGTTTCAAAGTCGATCTCGGTTCCGAACAGGAACATCTGCGCCATCGGTGCGATCAGCACCCGCGCCTCGCCCTGTTCGACGACCTCGTCGTTAGCCTCGGGTGCCGATGCCAGCTCCATCGTGTATTCCATGCCCGCGCAGCCGCCCTTTTTCAGCCCGATGCGCAGGCCGAACGCGCCCTTTCCGGTCATCAGGCGGACGATCTGTTGCTGGGCCGCCGGGGTGATGGTGACGGGCGATGTGCCGGGTATGGCGAACATGGTCAGGTTCCCTTTGATCCGTCCTGTCAAGATAGGGACGCATGCCCCCTGGCTCAAGTCACATGAAGCCCAGTTCCAGCCGCGCCTCGTCCGACATCATGTCCATGCCCCATTGCGGCTGAAAGGTCATCTCGACATCGACCTGCTTGACGCCGGGCAGCGGCTCGACCGCGTCGGCGACCCAACCCGGCATCTCGCCCGCGACGGGGCAGCCGGGCGCGGTCAGGGTCATGATCACCCGCACCTCGTTCAGGTCATTGATATCGATCGTGTAGATAAGCCCGAGATCATAGATATTGACGGGGATTTCGGGGTCGTAGACCGTCTTGCATGCCTCGACCACCGCCTCGTACAGCGGGTGGTCGGTGCTTGAAGGCGCGATCAGCGGCGCCCCTTCCATCATTGGTTCGGTCATTCGCTTCCCCTATTCCTGATTCCTGTTATAGGAATTGATCCGGTTTCACACAAGAATGAGGCCATACAAGAATGAGGGAGGAAAAACCGGATGCCTCTTTCCTCGCGCATGCACGGCATGGGCATGTCGCGACCGTTTGTCGAAACCCGCGCGTCAGAGTAAACGATGCGCATGAGCCGATTCTCTTTCCGTATCGAGGCCCGTGACGGGCAGGCGCGCCGGGGTGTCATCGATACCCCCCGCGGCCAGATTCGCACCCCCGCCTTCATGCCGGTGGGTACCGCCGCCACCGTCAAGGCGATGCTGCCCGAATCAGTGCGCGAAACCGGGGCCGATATCCTGCTGGGCAACACCTATCACCTGATGCTGCGGCCGGGGGCGGAACGGATCGACCGGCTGGGAGGGTTGCACCGTTTCATGAACTGGCCGCGCCCGATCCTGACCGATTCGGGCGGGTTTCAGGTCATGAGCCTTGGTCCGCTGCGCAAGCTGACCGAAGATGGCGTGACCTTTGCCAGCCATATCGACGGCAGCAAGCATGTGCTGACCCCCGAACGCAGCATGCAGATCCAGCGTCTTCTGGGCAGTGACATCGTGATGGCCTTCGACGAATGCCCGGCGCTGCCTGCCAGCGACGAGGATGTGGCCAAATCCATGCGGCTGTCGATGCGGTGGGCGCAGCGGTCGCGCGATGCCTTTGGCGACCGTCCGGGCCACGCGCTGTTCGGGATCATGCAGGGCGGCGTGACGCGCGATCTGCGCGAGGAATCGGCCGAGGCGCTGAAAGCCATCGGTTTTGACGGCTATGCCCTTGGCGGGCTGGCCGTGGGCGAGGGGCAAGAGGCGATGTTCGGTGTGCTGGACTATGCGCCCGGTTTCCTGCCCGAGGACAAACCGCGTTATCTGATGGGGGTGGGCAAGCCTGACGACATCGTGGGTGCGGTCGCGCGCGGGGTCGATATGATGGATTGCGTGCTGCCCTCGCGTTCAGGGCGGACCGGGCAGGTCTGGACGCGGCGCGGGCAGATCAACATCAAGAACGCCCGCCATCAGGACGACCCTCGTCCGCTGGACGAAGATTGCACCTGCCCCGCCTGCCGCAACTATTCGCGGGCCTATCTGCACCATGTCTTTCGCGCCGGTGAAATGATCAGCGGCATGCTGCTGACATGGCACAATCTGCACTATTATCAGCAGTTGATGGCAGGGCTGCGCAATGCAATTTCAGCGGGCGCTCTGGACAGTTTTGTTTCCGATTTCAACGCGCAACGGGCAGAAGGTGATATTCCGCCGCTGAGCTAACCCTACGTAATGTGGTCGCATGGCCATTGTGGCCCTTCCCAACGCGGCAAGTTCAGCATATTGCAGCCGCAACTGGCGGACGAACCGCCCAAAGGTGAAAAGAGCCTTATGAGCCAGAACATTTCCACGATCACCCGCACCGAGGATCTTGCCCGTTTCTGCGAAGCGGCGAAATCGGCACCCTATGTCACCGTCGATACCGAATTTCTGCGAGAGCGGACCTATTGGTCGCGTCTCTGCCTGATCCAGCTTGCCATACCGCCGGCCAGCGACGGCGACAAGCAGGGCGGCGAGGCTGTGCTGGTCGATCCGCTGGCCGAGGGGCTGTCGCTGGAACCGCTATACGATCTGTTCCGGCATCGGCAAACGATGAAGGTCTTTCACGCCGCGCGGCAGGATCTTGAAATCTTCTTTCACGATGCCAGCCTGTTCCCCGAGCCGCTGTTCGATACGCAGGTCGCGGCGATGGTCTGCGGCTTTGGCGAGCAGGTCGGCTATGAGACGCTGGTGCGCAAGATCGCCCGCGCCGGGCTGGACAAATCCTCGCGTTTTACCGATTGGTCGCGCAGGCCGCTGTCGGATGCGCAGAAAGCCTATGCACTGGCCGATGTGACGCATCTGCGCGCGATCTATGAATATCTGTCGGCGCAGTTGAAGCAGAATGGCCGCGAAAGCTGGCTGGTCGAGGAAATGGGCGTGCTGACCGACCCGGAAACCTATATCACCCGCCCCGGAGAGGCGTGGATGAAGGTGCGCACCCGGACCAGCTCACCGCGCTTTCTGGCGATTCTGCGTGAATTGGCGCGATTCCGTGAAAGCTATGCGCAGGATCGTGACATTCCCCGTTCGCGTGTGTTCAAAGATGACGCGATGATCGAACTCGCCTCGACCAAGCCCACGAATGAGGCCGATCTGGGCCGGTCGCGCCTGCTGCTTCGCGAGGCACGCAAGGGCGAGATCGCGGCCGGCATTCTGGCGGCGGTCAAGGCCGGGCTGGATGCGCGGGATTTGCCGCAGCCCAAAAAGGACGAACCCGGCAAGCCCGGCAATCCGGCGCTGTCTGATCTGCTGCGGGTGCTGCTGAAGGCCAAGGCCGATGCGGCGGGGGTTGCCCCCAAGCTGATCGCCTCGGCTGCCGATCTGGATGCCATCGCCACGGGCGAACGCGATCTGTCGGCCTTGCAGGGCTGGCGATCCGATGTGTTTGGCCGCGACGCGCTGCGACTGGCCGCAGGAGAGATTGCCCTGTCGGCGCAGGCGGGCGTGGTACGCGTAGTTCCGGCGCGATAGGGGTGGATGTCGGGCAGAGGTGGATTGTCGGGCGTTCAGGCCTGGCCGTCGGCCACGACCCTGAACATCGCCCGGCGCTGTTCGGGCGAATCGGCTTCGGTGATCCGCGCGCGGGGTGACGGCTGCGGCTTCTTTCGGGCCGTCGCGCCGGCCAGGGCACCCGACTGTGGACCTGAAAGCCCGTACATTGACGGCGAGGGTTTCAGGACCGTGCCACCGGGCACGACCGGAGTAATGGTTTCGCTGACCAGATCGAAGCGGCGTGGCGCAACCCCCAGTTCTCCGTCCGAGATCAGGCAGCCAAGGGCGCGGGTGACATCGCCCAGATCGGATTTCAGCGGCAGAAGCAGCATCTTGCCATGCAATTCGGGCCGGGCATATTCGCCCCGCGCGGTCAGCGTCATCTCGACGATCTGCGGGGCCTTGAATACCGATTCCAGTACATCGGACAATCGCCCGCGCGACGAGGGGTTCAGGACGGCGCAAAGCGGCATCCCGCGCACCTCCATCCCCATCAGGTCGATCAGATGCCGCCCGGCCAGCCGAAAGCGCGCCGCGCCGGGGGCGATTCGTTCCAGAATAAAGGCGTAGTCCAGGGATCTGTGAATGCTGCGCGGTTCGATTTCGGACCTTGCGGGGATGGCGCGCCCCTGTCGCAGGCTTTGCCAGTATTCGCGCATCTCGATCAGCAAACGCGAGGGATTTGTGCGATCAAAATCAGCCATACGCAGCACCTGGCCGGATGTCGCCCCGCTGTTGCCGGCGACCCGCATATCCCTGTCCTCGCTTTGTGTGTCCGACATTCCCATGCCCCCCGATCTTACTCGTGACCCGGCTGCATGAATGATTGCATCACGCAGCACTTTTACAACCTAAAAAAGCATGACCAGAATAAACACAAGCACAGCCCATGCCGAGTCGTTTCCTAACAGATGGTTAAGAACATCCGGGGGTTGTGTAAAAGCACAGTTTGTTGATCTGCGATCCGCCCTTGCATGTCGAGGGCGCGTGGTCCATCCCCCTGACCAGCCGCAGACGCAGGAAAAGACGATGAAACGGACCGGATTGCTGATCATTCTCTCGTCGCCCTCGGGTGCCGGAAAATCCACACTGGCGCGGCGGCTGATGGAATGGGATCCGCATCTTCGCTTTTCCGTTTCCGCCACGACGCGCGCCCCTCGTCCGGGCGAGGTTGACGGGCGCGACTATTATTTTACCACAACCGATGATTTCCGGGCCAAGGTCGCCTCGGGGCAGATGCTGGAACATGCCGAGGTGTTCGGCAATTTCTATGGCAGCCCGCGCGGCCCGGTCGAACAGGCCATGCGCGACGGGCGCGACACGCTGTTCGATGTGGACTGGCAGGGTGGCCAGCAGATCCGCGCCTCGGCGCTGGGGCGGCATGTGGTGTCGATCTTTGTGCTGCCGCCCTCGCTGCCGGAACTGGAACGCAGGCTGCGCGCGCGCGGGCAGGACAGCGATCAGGTGATCGCGGGGCGCATGCAGAAAAGCCGTGCCGAAATCAGCCATTGGGCGGAATATGATTATGTCCTGGTCAATGACGATCTGGACGCGACCGAGGCACGGCTGCGCGCCATCCTGACCGCCGAGCGCCTGCGCCGCGACCGGCAGGTGGAACTGGGCGATTTCGTGAAACATCTGATGGAGGAGCAGCACTCGTGATCTGGGAACTGGACGGGATCGTGCCGCAAATCGCCGCAGAGGCCTGGGTCGCGCCGGATGCGCAACTGATGGGCCGCATTGTGCTGGAAGCCGAAAGCTCGGTCTGGTGGGGGGCGGTGCTGCGCGGCGATAACGAGGAAATCCGCATCGGTCGGGGCAGTAATGTGCAGGATTTAAGCGTGTTTCACACTGATCCGGGCTATCCGCTGATTGTCGGTCAGAACTGCACCATCGGCCACCGCGCCATCCTGCATGGCTGCCGGATCGGCGATGGCGCGCTGATCGGCATGGGAGCGACCATCCTGAACGGCGCAACGATCGGCGCGGGGGCGCTGATCGGGGCAGGCGCGCTGATCGCCGAGGGCAAGGAAATTCCCCCCGGCGCGCTGGTCATGGGTGCACCGGGCAAAGTGGTGCGGCAACTGGACGAGGCGGCGCGGGCCGGCCTGCTGCAATCGGCGGAACGTTATCGCCGGAACGCCGCGCGGTTCCGCGCCGGCCTGCGCCCGGCCTGATGACCGGGCGTGCCGCAGGGCACCGGCTGGCCGGGTTTCTGAACGGCGTACCCGTCGCGATGCTGGCGGTGGATGGCGATGCGCGCACGCTGGCCGCCAACCGCCCGGCCGAGGCGATGTTCGGCACCGGCCTGACCGACCGGCCTTTTGTCACCATCATGCGCCACCCCGCCGTGGTCGCTGCGCTGGACTGGGTTCTGGACCCTGCCCGCAATCCCGCCCCTGCGGTCGATCCCGCGCTGCCTGCTCCGCCGGATGGCGGCGCGCGGCTGCGTGCGGTGATCAGGGCGGACGGGCGCGACCTGATGACCGAGGTGACAGTCGCGCCGATGCCGCGCGGTTCTGGGCATGGCGCATTGGTCGCCGTGCTGGATCACTCCCTTGCCGACGAGGCCGAACAGACCCGCCGCGATTTCGTCGCCAATGTCAGCCACGAACTGAAAACCCCGCTGACCGCGCTGATCGGCTTTGTCGAGACGCTGCGCGGCCCGGCCCGAGATGACGCCTCTGCCCGCGCCCGGTTTCTGGACATCATGGCGCGCGAGGCCAGCCGCATGAACCGGCTGATTCAGGATCTGCTGTCTCTCAGCCGGGTGCAGGCCGAGGAACGCAGCAGGCCGCTGGCAACGGT
>NZ_JBKEBL010000038.1:0-3892 GCF_047973135.1 Paracoccus sp. (in: a-proteobacteria) | reverse complement strand
GGTTACGCCAATCGATTAGACGTTGTTCAACGTGGTCGGGCAGCCATAAATCCCCGCCCCCCCAGGGAAGGGAGGCTTCATGCGCGGCCAGCCCTTCTAGACCTCAAGGATTACCAGCATCGCTGTTTCCTCGCCACAGATATAGGCCCATCCACCGTGATGCAGATACAGATCGAAATCCCAGCCCGATCCGGCGGCATTCGCGCCCAGAAGGCCCGCGTCATAGCATTCGTCGATGGCCGCCTGCAGCGATTCCTTTTCGCGGATGAACTCGCCCCGGATATAGATATAGGCGGCATGCGCGCCCATCGCAAAGCTGGCGATCAGCGCCCCTTCGATAAGCGAGTGCGGATCGTGGCGCATGATTTCGCGGTCCTTGCAGGTCGCGGGTTCGGATTCGTCGCCATTGATGACCAGATAGGACGGACGGCCATCAGAAGCCTTGGGCATGAACGACCATTTCAGGCCGGTGGGAAAGCCCGCCCCGCCGCGCCCGCGCAGACCCGAGGCCTTGATTTCCTCGACGATCCGGTCACGCCCGCGCGCGATGATCCCGGCAGTGCCGTCCCAGCAGCCGCGCTTGCGCGCACCCGCCAGGCTGCGGTCGCCCATGCCGTAGATGTTGGTAAAAATGCGATCCTGGTCTTTCAGCATCTGGTTTCGTTCCTCATCATCCGGGCGCTACGCATCGTTTCTGCGCCGCCAGATACGCCAGGTCACAAGCAGCGACCAGACAAAAGCTGCGATTGCGGCCAGATCGGCCAGATAGGCCCACTGGCCCGCCCATCCATAGCGGCTGCCTATCCATTGCACCACAAGGTACAGAATCACGGTCGCAGCAATCACCACGGCCACCAGCCGCATCTGCCCCGCATCCTGATCGTGCCTGTCAGCCATCAATGGACCACGCCTTTCCCGGCGGCCGCCCCTGCGGGTATTCCCGGTTCGCCACCGCTGGCCAGCACCCGCGCCTGCGCGACCCAGTCATCGCTGCGGATCCGGCTGCCCATGCGACCGATCACCCCGGCAAAGCGATCAATGTCGGCATCTGTCCATGTGGCAATCTGCGCAAAGCCGGTAACTCCGTTTTCGTGCAGCAATTCCTCAAGCTTGGGACCAACACCCTTGATCAGCTTCAGATCGTCGGGTTTGGGCGCGGGCTGGGGGATATATTGCCGCGCCGAGCCATAGATATCGTTACGTTCGCTGCCACCGCCCGCCGTACCCGCGCTGATCCGCGCATGCCCGGACGGCGCGACGGATGGGGTTGCGCGGGTTCCCTCGGGCGGGCGGGATGCGGCCCTGACGGGAACCGGGGGTTGCCAGTCGGCAAAGCTGCGGACGGGGGTACCTCCGCAGACGAACCAGTTCAGAAAAGCGCCGCACAGACCCGCCGCGACCAGCCCCAGAAACAGACCTTCAAACCACCTCAGCGGCCCGACAGTCACAAAAATCCAGACCAAAAGCCCAAGAGAGGCCCCGGCAATCCAGCAATTCCTGCTACAAGTCGTGGTCGGCATCTGTCTGTTCCCCGTTCAGCCGAGTGTCAGATCACTCCTTATCGTCGTAAACGTCTTCCTCTTCCGCGCGTTTCGAAAATTCGGTCTCGCCGCCCGAGGCCAGCACCTGCGCCTGCGCCACCCATTCGTCGCGCGAGGCCCGGCCCTTGAAGCCTTCCAGATTGTCATCCACCCAGGCCAGTTCCTCGGGGCCCCAGTTGGCAATCTGGTCGAAATGCCAGAAACCGAGGCTGTTCAGAAGCTGTTCCAGCTTGGGCCCGACGCCCTTGATCAGCTTCAGATCGTCGGAGGTGCCGTCCCTCGGGGCATCGAGCCCCTCGGGCCGGCGGCCCGCATCCGCCGCCGGTTCCGTGGCAGCCCCGGATTTGCGGGCCACGCCCCGAACCCAGCGCGTCAGGACCGGCGCTTCGGTTCCGTCGATGCGCTTGACCGTCTCGCCATAATGGCGGGCCAGCGCGGCGCTGGCATTGACGTCGTCGCCCTGCCCTTTCAGTTCGGTGAGGCTGGTCAGCCCGCCCGCAGGCTCCGATCCGAAGCGGCCATTCTGCGGCCCCGGCAGTGGCACCTGCCCCGCCGACAACGCATCAAGCAGTTGTTCCAGCTTTTGCGCGGTCAGATCCTCGTAATAATCCTTGCCGATCTGGGCCATGGGCGCATTCGCGCAGGCCCCCAGGCATTCGACTTCTTCCCAACTGAACTTGCCATCCGCCGACACGGTATGCGGCGTGGGCGCGATCCGGCGCTTGCAGATCTCGACCAGATCCTCGGCGCCACAGATCATGCAGCTTGTGGTGCCGCAAATCTGGATATTCGCCACGCTGCCCACGGGCTGAAGCTGGAACATGAAATAGAAGGTCGCCACCTCAAGCGCGCGGATATAGGGCATGCCCAGCAGCGTCGCGCAATATTCGATGGCGGGCCGGGTCAGCCAGCCTTCCTGTTCCTGCGCGCGCCACAGCACCGGAATGATCGCCGATTGCTGGCGGCCTTCCGGGTACTTGGTCATCTGCGCCCGCGCCCATTCCAGATTGGCGGGGGTGAATTCGAAGCTGTCCGGCTGGACGGAGGAAAGTCGGCGAAGCATGAAGACCTCAGCTCATCACGAAAAGCGACAGGAACGCGCCAAAGGCGGCGGCGCATCCCATCGCAAGATGAAGCCAGAACGGATGACCCGCCCGGCGATAGATAAATGTGTCGCCAAGGCCGATCACGGCAATGGCCAGAAGCAACCCGAACAATACGCGCGGCGCGCCGATCCAGGCGCTGACCAGCGCCAGAGCCGTCAGCCCTGCATAGCGCACAAGCATTGCCTGCGGCAGCATCTCGGGGCGGTGCTGGATCATTTTCAGCCCCGTCTGCCTGTTCATCGCAAGCATGACCGTAACAGCCACCATCAGCAGCGCCACGCCCCAGCCAATCAGATGAACAAGAGAAGACAGCATGAACCCGATCCCCTTAACCGGCTGCCCGCGATACGGCCATCAGCGATCCACCTCGCCGAACACGATATCCATCGTGCCGATCAGAGCACAGACATCCGCCAGCATGTGCCCGCGCGACAGATAGTCCATGGATTGCAAATGCAGGAAACCCGGTGCCCGGATCTTGCTGCGATAGGGCTTGTTGCTGCCATCGCTGACCAGATAAACGCCAAATTCGCCCTTTGGGGCCTCGACGGCGGCATAAACCTCGCCTGCGGGAACCTTGAAACCCTCGGTATACAGCTTGAAGTGATGGATCAGGCTTTCCATGTCGCGCTTCATCTCGGCGCGGCGCGGAGGCGTCAGCTTGCCGCGTGCCAGCACATCGCCCTGATTTTCGGGCATGCGCAGCTTGGCCACGGCCTGTTTCATGATGCTGACGGCCTGACGCATTTCCTCCATCCGGCACAGATAGCGGTCATAGCAATCGCCATTCGTGCCAACCGGGATCTGAAAGTCGAACTCGTCATAGCATTCATAGGGCTGGCTGCGCCGCAAATCCCAGGCCAGACCCGACCCGCGCGCCATCACGCCCGAAAAGCCCCATTCCAGAATGTCCTGTTCGGTCACGATACCGATATCGACCAGCCGCTGCTTGAAGATCCGGTTCTCGGTCAGCAGCGTGTCCAGATCGTCCACATGCTTCAGGAACGGATCGCACCACGCCTCGATATCGTCGATCAGCTCGGGCGGCAGATCCTGATGCACGCCACCGGGCCGGAACTAGGCAGAATGCAGACGCGCGCCACATGCCCCATCATAAAAGATCATCAGCTTTTCGCGTTCCTCGAAAGCCCAGACCGTAGGCGTCAGCGCCCCGACGTCCAGCGCGCCGGTCGAGATGTTCAGCAGATGGATCAGAATCCTGCCGATATCGGAATACAGAACCCG
>NZ_JBKEBL010000337.1:0-6802 GCF_047973135.1 Paracoccus sp. (in: a-proteobacteria) | reverse complement strand
TGCGCCGGATCGCGCCGGACCCGACATGAGAGATATTCACCGGAACACACCCTCGTGGCGTGTATCGATAGCCGGCACCTGCAAATATGGAAGGACATCGCAACAGCCTTGCGGCCAACAACTCATGACACGCTCCTTCGCCCGAAAATCTAGGCAGGATTTCCAAAAAATGGCCACCGGTTTTCGGATAAAAATCCTGCAAAATCAAACAAGCCTAAGCAAGCATTCGTGGGCAAAGCCACGAATATCTGCTTAGGTCGGTATCAGCGCCCAGTAATCCAGATCCAGCAGAACCTCGGGCGCATATCTGCCATCCCCGTCCTTCAGCACGAAAGCCGCGCTGTCTTGCTTGGTCGCGACCAGCCGCAGCCGGACAGCGCCGACGCCAGGCGCGGCGGTTTCGGCCTTGTCCAGCACCTCGGACCAGGCCCGCACCGTATCGCCCGCAAAGCAGGGGTTGGCATGCGCCCCGCCATTCAGCGCCACGATCATCTGCGCATTGGCCAGCCCGTTGAAGGACAGGGCGCGGGCCATGCTGATGACATGGCCGCCATAGATCAGCCGCTTGCCATCTTCGCGGTTGGTGGCGTCGAAATGCACCTTGGCGGTGTTCTGCCACAGCCGCGTGGCCAGCATATGCTCGGCTTCCTCGATGGTGACGCCATCCACATGGTCGATCTTCTCGCCGATGGCGTAGTCGCCCCAGCGATGCGGCTCGCCCGCCAGTTCAAAGTCGTAATCCGAAAAATCCAGCCCCTCGGGAATCACCAGATCTTGCGCCGCGACCGCATCGGCCAGATCCGGCACCACGGTTTCGGGTGCCGGGGCGTCAGTGTCGCGCTTGCGCACCATCACCCAACGGACATATTCCAGCACCGGCTGGTCCATCTGGTTATATCCGCGCGTGCGCACCCACACCACACCGGATTTGCCGTTGCTGTTCGGCTTCAACCCGATCACCTGCGATTCGGACCGCAGTGTATCGCCCGGCCAGACAGGCAGAAGCCAGCGCCCCTCGGCATAACCCAGATTGGCGACGGCGTTCAGGCTTATGTCCGGGACGGTCTTGCCAAAAACGATGTGAAAGGCGATCAGATCGTCCAGCGGGCTGACTTCAAGCCCGCAATCCGTCGCAAATTCATCGCTGGAATACAGCGCATGTCGGGCCGGATACAGCGCATGATACAGCGCCTTTTCGCCCTCGGCCACGGTGCGCGGCACGGCATGGCGGATCACCTGCCCGACCTTGTAATCCTCGAAAAAGCGGCCCGGATTTGTCTTTGTCATTGTTGTCCCAGTTTCATCTCGGGGTGATACTCGGCCTCGACCTGCTTGGTCACGGCCTGCGCCATCCGCATCACGCCCGTGACCGGATCATGCGCCATCGCCGGGCCACCATGCAGCGACCAGCCCTTTGACAGCGCCTCGCTGACGCGATGGCAAAATTGCGAGGTGTCGTCATCGGTGATGCAGCGGTACAGCGTAGTCATGCTTCAGGCTCCAAGGGGATTATAGCCCAGCCAGGTGTGAATCAGCGCCAATACGCCAAAGACCACCAGCGTGCCGACGACCGCCATCGCCTCTTTCCGCGCCGGAACCGGTTGGGGCGGGGTCCAGCCCGGCTCGCGGCTGTTGATCACCACGATCTCGGCCAGCGCCCAGACCAGCAACCCGCCAAACAGCACGAAAGAGGGCAGATCGCCGTTCGGCAGCAGATGGGCAACGGCCCACAGCGCGAATCCCGTCAGTTGCGGGTGGCGGATGCGGCGCGTGATGCCGGTTTTCATGCCGGATGCCGCGAACAGGTAAATCCCGGCCAGAACCAGCAGGTTGTTGATCCCCTTCAGCGCCCCGGACGGACCCCACCAGACCGGCCCGTCAACGGACCTGAAGCCCCAGACCATCAGAACGACGGACAGAATCAGCAGTCCGGTGACGATTCCCTTGCCCGGCTCGCCGAATTGGGCGCGATTTTCCGGGATGACACGTTTCCACAAATGCGCCGCCCACCACAGGGCAAGGCCAAGGACAAGGATCAGCATCTGGCTTCCTTTCGCTTGATGTGAATGCGCCCCGAGATTGCCCCTATCCGGCCATGGCTGCAATGGCCCCCGCCCGGTCCAGGGTCTTGCGGGCGGTTTCGACATGCAGATTCTCGACGATCTTGCCATCGACCACGGCGACGGCCTTGCCCCCGGCGATGGCAGCGTCAAATGCCTCGATCTGGCGGCGGGCCAGGTCGATCTCGGCCTCGGTCGGGGCAAAGGCGGCGTTGGCGATGGCAAGCTGGGCGGGGTGGATCAGCGTCTTGCCGTCAAAGCCCATGTCGCGGCCCTGTTCGCATTCGGCGCGCAGGCCCTCGTCATCCTTGAAGGCGTTGAACACGCCGTCAACGATCACCTTGCCATGGGCCTTGGCCGCCAGCAGGCACAGCCCCAGCCCCGCCTGCATGGGCAGACGGTCGGCGCGGAACCGGCTGTTCAGTTCCTTGGCCAGATCGTTGGTACCCATCACCATCCCCTCAAGCCGTGGATGAGCGGCGATTTCGGCGGCGTTCAGCATGCCAAGCGGCGTTTCCATCATCGCCCACAGGGGCGTGCCCGGCACCAGCGCGGCCACCCGGTCCAGATCGGCGGCGCTGTCCACCTTGGGGATCAGGACGGCATCGGCATGGCCCGCCAACGCGCCCGCGCAGGCCTGTGCATCGCCCTGCCCCCATTCGGTCGCCAACCCATTGATCCGCACGATCCGCGCCCGCCCGCCATAATCATTGCGCAGCGCGGCGGCCAGATGGTCGCGCGCGGTTGCCTTTTCGCCCGGTGCCACCGCATCCTCCAGATCAAAGATGATCGCATCGGCGGCCAGCCCCTGCGCCTTTTCCATGGCGCGCGTGTTGGCGGCGGGAATATACAGAACGGAACGGTAAGGGCGGGCCATCGGCACATCTCCGGGAAATTTTCTTGCGCGAAACTGCCGCGAGGTGTCAGAAATGGCAAGGGGATTCTCGCCGCAATGCGGCATCATCCCGCCACTGCCTTCCAGACAAGCCGCAGCGATACCGCCAGCAGCAGCCAGGTAATCAGTTTGTAGAACAGGGCCTGCGGCACGATCCGCACCAGTTGCAGCCCGACCCAGACCGAAACCAGCGCCACAGGCACCAGCAGGGCGGCGGTTTTCAGATTCGTGAGCGATAACTGCCCAAGCGCGGCATAGGGAAGCAGCTTGACGGCGTTCACCACCGCGAAATACCAGGTCGTCGTTCCCGCATAGATCAGCGGAGACAGGCGCAACGGCTGGATATAGACCTGATAGGGCGGCGATCCGGCATGGCTGACAAAGCTGGTATAGCCGGTCAGCGCCCCCCAGAAACTGCCCCGCAGGAACGAGGGCTGGCGCGCCTCGCGGTCAAGGACCGGCCGCATCAGCGCGTTCACGGCAAAGATCAGCCCGATCAGCCCGACGATCAGCGTCACGCCCCGTTCCGGCACAATATGGGCGGTCGCCCATCCAAGCGCGATCCCCGCGACCGCGCCCGGCAGCGCGGTGATCAGCACACGGGCGTCAAAACCGCGCCGAAAGGCCAGCAGCCCACCCATGTCCGACACCACATAGACCGGCAGCAGCAGCCCGGCAGCCTGCACGGGCGACATGGCCAGCGACAGGATCGGCACCGCCATCATGCCCACCATCGCCAGCCCGCCCTTGGCCGCGCCCACCGCCACGGCGGCAAGAATGGCCAGCGCCCATCCCTGAGTTGTCAGTTCCAGCATCCGATCCCCCGGTCAGCCCGCGCGGACATGCGCCTTCGGGGGCAAAATGACAAGCGTTAGGGCCATCAGCGCCGCGCTGCGGCGACAAAGGCTTGCGATTTCTTGCGCAAAGCTCTAACCACCGCGCAATAATCATCCAATCCATATCGGAGGTTTTCCATGGCCCGACCCAAAATCGCACTTATCGGTGCGGGGCAGATCGGCGGCACGCTTGCGCATCTGGCCGCAATGAAGGAACTGGGCGATGTCGTCCTGTTCGACATCGCCGAAGGCACCCCGCAGGGCAAGGCGCTGGACATCGCGGAATCGGGCCCCTCGGAAGGGTTTGATGCCGCGCTGAAAGGCACCAGCGATTACGCCGATATTGCGGGCGCAGATGTCTGCATCGTCACCGCCGGTGTGCCGCGCAAACCGGGGATGAGCCGCGATGACCTGCTGGGCATCAACCTCAAGGTCATGAAATCCGTGGGCGAGGGCCTCAAGGCGCATGCGCCCAACGCCTTTGTCATCTGCATCACCAACCCGCTGGATGCAATGGTCTGGGCGCTGCGCGAATTCAGCGGCCTGCCGCATAACAAGGTCGTCGGCATGGCAGGGGTGCTGGATTCGGCACGTTTCCGCCATTTCCTGTCGCTGGAATTCGGCGTCTCGATGCGCGACGTGACGGCCTTTGTGCTGGGCGGGCATGGCGATACGATGGTGCCGCTGGCGCGCTATTCGACCGTTGCCGGCATCCCGCTGCCCGATCTGGTCAAGATGGGCTGGACCACGCAGGAAAAACTGGACGCCATTGTCCAGCGCACCCGCGACGGCGGCGCCGAGATCGTCGGCCTCTTGAAAACCGGCAGCGCCTTCTATGCGCCCGCGACCAGCGCCATCGAAATGGCCGAGGCCTATCTGAAAGACCAGAAGCGCGTCCTGCCCTGCGCGGCCCATGTGGACGGCGCCTATGGTCTCAAGGGGCTGTATGTCGGCGTACCGACCGTGATCGGTGCCGGCGGCATCGAGAAGATCATCGACATCAAGCTGGACAAGGACGAGCAGGTCATGTTCGACAAGTCCACCGATGCGGTGAAGGGGCTGGTTCAGGCCTGCAAGGGCATTGACCCCACGCTGGGCTGATCACCGCCTTATCCCCGATAGCAAAGGTGCCGGCCGCTCAGCGCGCCGGCACTTTTCTGATGATTCCCGCCAACGAGGCGCTGCCCTGATAGCGCCGGCTGCCGGCAAAGACCGGCGAACGCTCCAGCACCCCGGCCGCGTTCAGCATCTCATGATAATGGCGCGCGCCGCCGAAATGCTGGCCACGCTGTGCCGTATATTCCAGCCCGGCCACGCCGCGCGTGAACTTGTAATGCAGCAGCGCCGCGATGCTTTCGGACATGCGATAGGGCTCGCGCAGCCGATGGGCGCCGACGAAATGCGTGCCAGGCCGCCAGCGCAGCAGCGCCACCTTGTGCATGTCCATCGCGCCCTTGAAAAAACGCCGCGCCAGCCTGCGGGCGATGCGGTGACGCAGCAGCCCCGCCCCGCGCGGCGTCACCGCCCCATCCAGCCCCGCCACTCGGTCCAGCGCCGCCAGCGCCAGCCGGCCCATGCGCAGGCCGGGCACCCGGAACAGCCGGTCGCGCAAGCCCCCATGCACCGAGAGCGGCGGCGTCGCGGCCTTGCGCCGGGCCTTGGTTGAATTGAACATGAAATGATAGCCCAGCGGCGCCAGCCCCGGACCGTCGAACCAGGGAAAGGCCTCGGTCAGGCTGCCAGCCCCCTCGCGCGGGTAAAGATGTCCGGCCAGCGGCAGGTCGGCATACATATCGATCATCACCGACAGCACCGCCTCGGCACCTTCGGCCTCCAGCGCGGCGATGCAATCGGTCAGGCCCTGCCGCTCATGGTCGGCAAAGACGAAATGCTCGTCCAGATCGGACAGCAGCACCCAGCGATCCGCCGCGTGCCGGTCCAGCAACTGCTGGCGCTAGGCCAGCTTGTCGCGCGCATAGCTGGAACCGGCGACCGGCTGCATCAACGTGACATCGGGCATCGCCTCAAGCGCGGCGCGGGTGCCGTCGGTCGAATGATCGTCCACGATGATGAAATGGATCGGTCCCAGCGCGCGGTAATGGGCCAGAAAGGGCGCGATCAGCTTGGCCTCGTTATGGGCCAGCGCGATCAGCGGCAGGCCGCCGGGCTGCGGCGCGGGTCGGATTTCGTCAAGCAGAGTCGGCAATTCCGAGCCTTTTCGATTCTGGCAGAGGGCGGGACGGCAGCTTAGCCGCGATGCTGCACCGCCGCAACGAGCCCTCTTGTGATCACAGTCCTGAAATGTGTGATCACAAATGTGGGATAAGCTACGATTTTCAGCTTTCGGCAGCGCTAACCTCTTTGAGGCAGCGCACATGGTATGGCACAAGCCCCGGCAACCGACAACTGCGGGGAAACATCATGAATATCCATGAATACCAGGCCAAGGCGCTGCTGCGCCAATACGGCGCGCCGGTCTCGGACGGCCGCGTGGTGATGAAGGCCGACGAGGCCAAGGCGGCGGCGGGCGAACTTGACGGCCCGCTTTGGGTCGTCAAGGCCCAGATCCATGCCGGCGGACGCGGCAAGGGCCACTTCAAGGAAGCCGCCGCCGGCGAAAAGGGTGGCGTGCGTCTGGCCAAATCCGTGGCCGAGGCCGAGGAACTGACCCGCCAGATGCTGGGCCGCACCCTGGTCACGCATCAGACCGGCGCCCCCGGCAAGCAGGTCAACCGCATCTATATCGAGGATGGCAGCGGCATCGAGCGCGAGTTGTATCTGGCGCTGCTGGTCGATCGCGGCTCGTCCCGCGTCAGCTTCGTCGCCTCGACCGAGGGCGGCATGGACATTGAGGAAGTCGCGGCCAGCACCCCCGAAAAGATCGTCAGCTTCAGCGTCGATCCGGCCTCGGGTCTGTCGGATTTCCACGGTCGCCGCGTGGCCTTTGCCCTTGGCCTGTCGGGCGGGCAGGTCAAGCAATGCGTGGCGCTGATCCGCAACCTGTATCGCAT
>NZ_JBKEBL010000223.1:0-5828 GCF_047973135.1 Paracoccus sp. (in: a-proteobacteria) | reverse complement strand
TGCGCCGCATGCGATCCTTGCGATCGAACATGATGTGCTGGACGCCTCTTATGAAAGCGTCGAGAACCAGCCGGAATATTCCAACCGCTTTCTGGCGCTGCCTGCGGATGTGCCCGCGACCCCGCAGCGGGGGACGCCGCAACCGCGCATCGACGGCACGCAGGTGGCAATCGTCGCGGGCCCCGAGGGCGAAGAGATCCACCCCGACGAATACGGCCGCATCAAACTGTGGTTTCCGTGGGACCGGCAGGCGAAGAAGGATGGCTCGGATACCTGCTGGGTGCGGGTGACGCAGAACTGGGCGGGGTCTGGCTGGGGCGGTCAGGTGATCCCGCGCATCGGGATGGAGGTGATGGTGAGTTACCTCGACGGCGACCCGGACCGCCCGGTGGTCACGGGCGTGGTGCCGAACGCGCGGCAGAAGGTGCCCTATCCGCTGCCGGAGCATAAGACCAAGATGGTCCTGCGCTCGAACACCCACAAGGGCAAGGGCTTCAACGAAATCAGCTTCGAGGATGAACAGGGCGTCGAGAATATCGCACTGCATGCCCAGAAGGACCAGACGCTGAAGGTCCGGCATAACCGAATGAAGCGCGTTGACCGCGATCAGGTCGAAAGTGTCGGCCACAACAAAAGCATTGACGTCGGTTCGAACCATCAGGAAAAGATCGGTGGCTCGATGAACCTGACGGTCGGCGGCGGCGTCGGAGGGGCCTTGTTCGCCACGCTTGCCGGGTTGATGCAAAGCTCCAGCACCGCGATGAAGAACGCAGCGAATGAAAGCGGCGATGGTTTCATCTCGCAGTTCAGCCGGGCGTTGTCCGCCGCCAGCGTGGCGGCCGAGGCGGCCAGCCTGCCGGTAAATGGTGCGTTCAAGGGGGCGGGCCGGAACCGGACGGTGGCCGGGCTGGAGCAGGTGACGACGGGCAGTTCGGTCGGAGCGCTTCTTGGTGCGATCATGCCGGTCGGGGGGATCAAGACAACGATTGTCGAAAAGGCGGTCAGCGATACGGTCGGCCTCGCGCGGACCGAGCAGATCGGGCTGATGAAGAACACCTATGTCGGCAAGGTGCAGAACACGGTTGTCGGTCAGAAGCAATCGACGCAAGTAGGTGAGATCTCCACGACGTCTGTTGGCAAGCATATGGAAATCAATGTCGGCGACGATCTGGTGATCACGGTCGGCAAGTCCAAGCTGATCATGACGAAAGAGGGGACGATTGTCCTGCAGGGCGTCAAGATCGATATCGAGGCCGACAAGCAGATCCGAGCGCAGGCGAAGCTGATTGACATGAACTGATCAGCCATGCGGATCCGAAATCTCACCCCTTTCGCGCAGCTTGTCTATGCCAATGAGGATGCTCAGGGGCGACTGTTCGATGTGCTGATCGTCAAGCAGAGCTATCATTTCGGCGAGGATTTCAGGCTGCGGCGGTCAGTCGAACAAGAGCCGCTGAATTTTTCGGACGGCTGTTTCGGGGCTGTGAACGTGACGAGCCTTCGCTATCCGTCGGACTTGGTGCCCTACAAGCCCGCGACGGATGTGATTGTCATTGCCGATGCCTTCGCGCCCGAGGGCCGCCCCGTCGAGCAGTGGGATGTCTCGGTCCAGGCGGGGGCGCTATCGAAGACGTTGCATGTGACGGGTCCGCGCGAATGGCGTCACCGGCTGGGCAAGTGGCAGTTGGATGATCCTGAACCGGTCGCGCGGGTGGCGCTGCGCTATGATCTGGCCTATGGCGGTGAATGTCCCGGCCCTGAAGACGAAATTCTGACGGATGAGCGCAATCCGGTCGGCCGGGGTCTGGCGCATCACCGGCACAGTCCGAAATCCGATCCGATCCCGGCACCACAGATTCTGGCCACGGGGGCCTTGCTGCGGGGACCGTTTCAGCAGCAGGAGGTGGCCGGCTTCGGCCCGATCCCACCGGCATGGCTGCCCCGATTACCGCTTGGCGGCACCTATGATGACGATTGGGTGGCCAACACCTGGCCGCATTGGGCCAGCGATTACGATTTCGCATATCATAATTCAGCGGCCACTGGGCTGAAGGCCGATGGCTTCTTTCGGGGCGATGAAGAGATTGTGTTGACCGGCCTGCATCCGGATCAGCCTGAACTGCGCTTTTGCCTGCCTGGCGATACGGTCGTTGCCACGCTGGTCGATGGCGGAGGGGCGCGGCGGGTGGTGCGTCTGAATCTGGACACGGTCTATATCGATATCCTGGATGCGCGGCCCGAAGATAGCCTGATCGCGCTGACCTGGCGCATGGCGTTTCTGGATCGCGACATCGCCTTGCTGGAGATCGACAGCGTCTTGGGCGGTCATCCGATGCATATTCTGCGCGACGAGCAGGGTCTTGACCCCGCGCCGCATCCATCGGGGCTGTTTACGGCGGCCGCGGAAGCAACTCGGAAGGGTTCCAAACATGTCCAATAACGGTTCAGCCCGCAAGGACGGAACCAATTTCATCGCCTCGACGGGGCCCGATGTCTGCTGGACTCCGGTAGGCAGCAAGATGAAAAAGGTTTCCTACAGTTCGATTGCATTCCTGAACAATGCAGTGCGCGTCAACAACACGGTCCGCTGGAACGGCCGGCCGGATTTCATGCAGAACAGCCGCACGCCGAACTCTTTTGGAACCGAGCCGGGGGTGGGTCGCGGCGTGGTGAAATCGGGGCATCTTGGTCCGGCGACGGGCAAGGTGCTGACGGGGTCGGTTTTCTCGTCGGGCTGGGCCTCGACCAGGCACAAGGATCCGGCAGTGATCAATATGCCCTCACTGGGGCCGCGCGAAGGGACGAGGACATAAGATGGCCGACGGTCAGACCATAGCCGAAGCCGAGGGGAATACGGCAGCGCTTGCTTACACGTTCATCACGAAATCGCCGGATGCGACGCCTTTCGAGACCGAAATGACGCCCGAGATGATCGACAAGCATAAATATTACAATGATGATATTCTTGAAATTGCCGAAAAGATGGCGCAGTCGATCAAGCAGCTTGAGCAGGCCAAGGCAGCACTTGCGAAGGTCGAGACGAATATCACGCGTTTTGAAGCCGCAGGTGGGTCGGTCCAGCGCGGCGGAAAAATGGTGCAAGCCCGGCTGTCCGCGCTGGACTATGTCAAGCGCAGTGAAGCGGCTATTGCGCAATACGAAAAAGAGATCGAGGCCGAGATAGAGGAAGTTCGCACCGAATATCGTCGCCTTGCAGAGAATTTGAATGATCGGGCAGAGGCGTATCGCAGGGATTATGATGGCCTGCGGCGATTTCAGGATGATGAGCTGCGGACAGCAATGAGCCTGCGGCGGGATCTGACCGAGGGTGGCGCAGATCCGGAAGACGCCGCGCGCGTGACCCAGGCCCGAACGGAGGACGGGTATTACAGCTTTCATGTGAAGGCATATGCCGTGACATGGGGCGATTATCGCCTGTTGCAGGAAGGGTTTGCCATCACCACCACGCGCGAGGCTGTGATGAGCGTGGTCTGGGGGGCTGCCGAGCTGATCGCGCTGGAGATCATTACGGCGGGCCTGATTACCACAGCCGCAGGGGCGGTGATGGCGACCCGGATTGGTTCCAAAGTGGTTGGCGCCGCCGCAAGAGTAGCCGCAAGAGTAGGAGACGATGTCCTCAAGCTTATCATCAAAAGATATAACGCTCTGCCTGACGGGGTAAAAACCAAGCTCGACGACATTTTCGAACGTCTCAGGGTACGGCGCGAAAGGGACTATAAGAAGGATGGTCCTACCGGAGAAGGCTCCGAACCGTCCAATGCCAGCATCAATTGTTTGACCAAAAGCATGGTGGGCTGCTGATGACATTGCGCAGGCCGACCCGTCTGAATCCTGTCAGCCTTCCCGATGGCGGGCTGAAGCAGGTCTACCCCGAATTTCAGCTTGCCGGCACCTTGCCGCTGGATCTGGCGCGGGCATTCGATCAGGACTTTACGGTTCCCTCGCCGCTTGGACCCGGCAACCTGACCGAGCTGGATATCACGATCACCGACAGCGCGACGGATGAGGGTCATTACGACCTGATGACGCTGGCCGGCATTCGCGTCGTCTTCGAACGCCCCGCGCCGCAACTGTTCACGCGCAGCTACAATGCCGGGCACCGGCATCTGTCGCTGGAGCCGCTGTCGCGTGGCGGGCTGAAGCTGAACGACCGCAAGCTTTCCTATACCTTCACGCGCTATCCGGGGCGGGTGTGGCGGATCGTGCGGATCGAGGATCTGAACGGGAATGTGGCAGAGCTGGTCCGCGATGCCGAAGGGGTGTTGCAGGAATTGCGGCATCCCGATGGGCTTTGCCTGGAATTTCTGAACCGCGCGGACGGGCTGCGCGCGGGTTACGACATCATCGGTCTGGACGGCAGCCGGTTTGAGGGGGTGCGCTACGAATATCACGATGGGCGGCTGATCTCGACCGATAATCCCTTCGGCGAAAGCTGGCGCTATGGCTATGATGCGGCGGGCAATCGGGTGCTGGCCGAGAATGGCGCGGGCACGCGGACGCGGCACGAGTTCGACGACCGGCACCGGGTGATCCGGGTCGATACCGGCGGCAGCTATAAGGAAGGCAGCATCGCCTATGACACCGGCACGCGGCAGGTGACGGTGAGCCATGGCGCGGGGCCGGGCTTTGAAAAGCTGTGGTTCGACCGTCTGGGCCGCCATGTCATGAGCGCGGATGCCGCCGGGCACCTGACCTATCGCCGCTTCAACGACATGCACGACCTGACAGCAGAGGTCGATGCCAATGGCCATGCGCGGCATTACAGCTATGACGCCTATGGCAATCCGCAGACGGTCACGGATGAAGAGGGCCGCGAGACCTTCATGGTCTGGGACGATGTCGGCAACCTGCTGTCTCTGGTCAATCAGGCTGGTGACAGTTGGGACTACAGCTATGATGATCGCGGCAATCTGGAACAGGCGCGCGACCCTCTGGGGCATGTGACCGATTTCCGGGTGAACGGGGCGGGGCTGCCGGTGCAGGTGATGCGCCATGACGGGCTGATCGAGTTCCGCGAATATGACGCGCAGAACCGCCTGACGCTGATCCGCGATTTCAACAGCGCCGAGACGCGCTTTGCCTATGACCCCTTTGGCCGGCTGACCCGGATCACCGATCCGGCGGGCAATGACACGGTTCTGGCCTATGACGGCGCGGGCAAGCGCCCCTTCATGACGCCTTCGCGGATCCTGCGGCCTGACGGGGTCGAGACGCGGCGGGGTTTTGGCGCGACGGGCGAGGTTGTCTCTGTCACCGATGGCGAGGGGCGCAGCACCAGCTATCGCCACGGCGCCTATAACGTGCTGGAGGAAATCACCGACCCCAATGGCGGCAAGCTGCGTTTTGCCTATGACAGCCAGGAACGGCTGACCTGCGTGACCAACCAGACGGGCCTGCACTGGCGCTTTGATCGCGACGCTTGCGGGCGTGTCATCAGTGAGACGGATTTCGACGGGCGCAGGCTGCGCTATGGCTATGATCCGGCGGGCCGGGTGATCCGGCGCGACAATCCCGATGGCGGCTGGCTGGAATATGATTACGACCGCTCCGGCCTGCTGACGGAACTGCGCGCCTTTGCGGGCGGCGATGCGGCGGCGCTGGTCACGAGCTATCGCTATGACGGGAATGGCGCGCTGATCGGGGCGAGGAATGGCGATGCCACAGTCACGCTGGAACGCGACGCGCTTGGCCGGGTCATTGCCGAGGTCGTGAACGGCCAGCGGATCGAATCGGATTTCGACTGTTGCGGGCGTCGTGTTGCGCGTCGGATCGGGGATCAGACGGTGCGGCTGCGCCATGACGGGATG
>NZ_JBKEBL010000148.1:0-32384 GCF_047973135.1 Paracoccus sp. (in: a-proteobacteria) | reverse complement strand
CTGCACCCCCAGAAACAACGTATCGACCAGCGGCACGCCGCCAAAAGCGACGTAAAGCCCCGCCAGCGCGAAGATCACCATCGCGCCCGGCAGCACAAAGAGCGACCCGGCGATCAGCCCGCCGGTACTCCCGTGCAGACGCCAGCCGGCATAGGTGGCCAGTTGCATCGCCTCCGGCCCCGGCAACAGTATGCAGAAGCTCAGCGCGTTCAGATATAGTATCTCGGTCAGCCAGCCGCGTTCAACGACCAGAATCCGGTGCATGAGCGCGATCTGCGCCGCTGGCCCGCCAAAGGACAGCAGGCCGATCTTCAGGAAGACCCGGAACGCCTCGGACCGGCTGACCGTTATCGTCGTGGCCATTGGATCAGCCTTTCACAAGCGCGGCGGGCCAGTTGTGACCCTCGCCGGTCGCATCGCGCGCCCAACGATAGAACATGTCGTAAAGCGCCATCCCGGCAGCAAGCTGTTCGAGATCGTCCCGATACATGCGCGACAAGCCAAGCGAGGCCGCCAGCAACCCGGCCGCCTCTGGCGCCAGATCGTGCCGGTCGGTATCGGCCCCGCGCACGATCGGGGCCAGCCGGTCCAGCGCCTCGATCTTCAGGCCGAATTCCGCGATCATCGTGTCGAAGGTGCAGGTCTCGCCCCGGTGGCTCCAGAACACGCCCTCGATATCGAAGGGCGTGGCGTCGAAACGTTGGGCGACATGCATCACCTGCGCAGGCTCGACAAAGAGAAACTGCGCGGCGGGGTCGATAAAACGGCGGATCAACCAGGGACAGGCGATCCGGTCGATCTTGGGGCGATGCCGCGTCACCCAGACGGTCCGGCCCTGTGCGTTGCGCGGCGGCAGTTTCGCAGAGTCGATCATCGGCAACCCCGCGTTGCGCCAGGCGGCGTATCCGCCCTCCAGCGTTTCCGCCGAGACGCCCTCGGCGCGCAGGATCGCCGCTACGCCCTGACTGAGTTTCAGCCCTTTCTGGCAATAGATCAGGGCCCGCATACCAACGAGACTGCGGGCAAGTGCTGTGACCTCGGTGAAGGGATGGCGCCGCGCACCGGGAACCATGCGGGGATCGTCATCGACATCCTCGTCGATGCGCACATCAATGATAACCGGGCATTCATCCGTCCCGACAAGCCGGGCAAGTTGCAAAGGTTTGATTTCCGTTGGAGAAGCCACAGCGGCATCCTTCTCTGTTCGAGTTTGAGAGGATGCGGCATTCCGGCTGACGCCTCACGAGGCCACCGCAGGCCCCATGCGCTTTTTTCTAGTGGGATGATCTGGCCAGTGTCAATCGAATAGTATTCTTTGTGACTGACGCGATCAAACCTGCGCGACAGATCAGAGCGGAACCTTTTTCGCGGAGGCCGGCCCCGATTCTCGCCAAGGATGATTCGCCCTTGCCCGGCCTTCCCGGTGCAGCGGCTGACTGAAATGACGGGTCGCGTCGCGGCATCCAGCACTTGCGCGAACGGCAGCATCGTCCCGCATTCCCGAACAATCGGCTGTCGGTGCCGTTGGCACAAGCCGCGATCACGCGCGCCGCAGCTTGCGGAACAGGGCAGAGGCCCCCCAGCCGGCGACCACCGCGACGGCCAGCGACATCAGCCCGTAAAGGAATGGCTGGTCAAAGGCCAGCCGGTACAGCCAGCGTTCCAGCCCGACCTTGCGGACCTGAATCGGCGCGCGATAGACATCGACGACCCGCCCGTCGCGCAGCAGGAAGATGCGGGTCTTGTAATCGCCTTCGATCAGATTGGCGGGCAGGCTGACATCGGCGCGAAACAGCGTCTGATCGACCAGCTTCACACTGCCCTGATCCAGCCGGTACAGGCCGTTCTGCTCGCGCAGCCGGATCAGCGCCTCGGTATAGGGGACCGGGTTATCCACATCGATCTGCCCGGCAAAGGCGCGCAGCGCCAGCGGCAGCGAGATGCGATAACGGCTGTCCCACTCTTTACCAAGGATCCGGTCCAGCGGCCCCGAACTTGCCACGACATACAGCCCCGGCGCTGCGCCGACCTCGACCTTTTCGGCATTGATCCAGATGCCTGCCCGACGTTCCTTTTTCCAGATCGTCAGCGGCTCGGACGGGCCTTCAACGGTGATGATCACCTGCAAGGGCGGACCAGGTGGCACCGGAGCCTCGCGCTTGACCGCGCCATAGATCAGGATGTCGGATCCGTCGAAACTGGCCGTGATCGCGACGGAATCGCGCGACAGCCCGGCCACCACCTTTTCACCGGGCACGGCAGGCACGACGGCCTGCGGCCCGCGCCTCTGGCCCGGATCAGGATAGACCGGATAGGAATCGCCGGCAGGTGGCACCGTGGATGCGCCCGGCACCTGCGCCGATACCGGCAGGGCCAGCAGCAATGCGGCGGCGGCAAGGGCCAGCGCGCGCATCACCGGACCTCCGTGGTGATCGAATACAGCTCGTCCGGGCGCAGGAACAGATCCAGCGCCAGCTTGCCACAAACCGCCAGCACCAGCAGCGCCAGCAGGATGCGCAACTGCTCGGCCCGCAATTTCGCACCAAGCGAGGTGCCGATCTGCGCCCCGATCACGCCGCCCACGATCAGCAGCACCGCCAGCATGACATCGACGGTGTTATAGCTGATGGCATGCATCAGCGTGGTAAAGGCGGTCACAAACGTGATCTGGAACAGCGAGGTTCCGACCACGACCTTGGTCGGCATTCCCAGCAGATAGATCATTGCAGGCACCATGATGAACCCGCCGCCCACCCCCATGATCGCCGCCAGAATCCCCACCGCGACCCCGACCAGCACCACCGGAATCAGGCTGATATACAGACCCGAGGTGCGGAACTTCATCTTCAGCGGCCAGCGGTGCACCCAGTTATGCTGATGCAGCCGCTTGCGGTAGGTCGGGTTTTTCGACCGGCGCAGTGCCCGGATGCTTTCCTGTAACATCATCGCGCCGATCAGGCCAAGGAACACCACATAGCAAAGCTGCACGACCAGATCGACCTGACCGACGCTTTGCAGAATGGTGAACACGCGCACGCCCAGAAACGACCCGACCAGCCCTCCGATCAGCAGCACAAGCCCCATGCGGAAATCGACGGTCTTGCGTTTGACATGGGCCAGCACGCCCGACACGGACGAAGCCACCACCTGATTCGCGCCCGTCGCCACCGCGATGGGCGGAGGGATTCCGATGAAGAACAGCAGCGGCGTGATGAGAAATCCCCCTCCTACGCCGAACAATCCGCTCATTAATCCAACGATGCCGCCCAACCCGACAAGGGTAAAGGCGTTGACGGAAACCTCGGCGATGGGAAGGAAAATCTGCATGACGAGTTTGGGCGGACTGGCTTTCGTCACCATGCCCTGCGCCGAAAGCGGCGTCAAACGGCTTTGTGCCCAAAAGGCAACGGGTTGAAGCGTTGCCGCCACATCGCTAAGCAGAAACCAGAGCACGGGCGTGAAAAAGGGGCAGGCGCGATGCGCATTCTTATCACCAATGACGACGGAATCAACGCGCCGGGCCTTGAGGTTCTGGCCGAAATCGCCGCCGGGATCGCGGGGCCCAGGGGCGAGGTGTGGACAGTGGCCCCCGCATTCGAACAATCGGGGGTCGCGCATTGCATCAGCTATTCGCATCCCACGATGATCGCGCGCCTTGCCGACCGCCGTTATGCCGCCGAGGGCAGCCCCGCCGATTGCGTGCTGGCCGCCGTGTCCGACCTGATGACGGGCACACCGCCTGATCTGGTGCTGTCGGGCGTCAACCGGGGCAATAACGCGGGCGAGAACGCGATGTATTCCGGCACGATCGGCGGCGCGATGGAGGCCGCGCTGCAGGGCCTGCCCGCCATCGCCCTGTCGCAATATCTGGGCCCGCAGACCATGACCCTCGACGATCCGTTCGAAGCCGCGCGCGTGCATGGCGTGGCGGTGGTGCGGCATCTGCTGGATCACGCGGACTGGACCCCCCATGACGATTTCCGGCTGTTCTATAACGTCAACTTCCCGCCCGTTCCGGCCAGCGGCGTACGCGGCATGCGCACGGCACCACAGGGGCGGCGCAGGGACACCGGCTTTGGCGTCACCCCCTATACCGCGCCGAACGGACGGCGATTCATGTGGGTCTCGGGCGGGTCACAGCATGCACCGGCCGATGCGGGCAGCGATGTCGCCGTCAGTCTGGACGGCTATGTCGCCATCACGCCCATGCGCGCCGATCTGACATGCCACGCATCGGTGAAAACGCTGTCGGGGGCGCTGGACAGCGACCTGCCCCCCCCTGCCCCGCAAGAGGCCCGCTGAACCAGATGAGCGCGGAGGATCAGGAAAGCCCGGCGGAACGGCAGATGCGGTTCGTGTTCCAGCTTCGCTCGCGCGGGGTGACGGACCCGCGTGTCCTGTCAGCGATGGAGCGTATCGACCGCGGCCTGTTCGTGCGCGGCCAGTTCGCCGACCGCGCCTATGAGGACACGCCCCTGCCCATCCCCTGCGGCCAGACGATCAGCCAGCCCTCGGTCGTCGGCCTGATGACCCAGGCGCTGAACTCTGGCCCCCGCGACACCGTGCTGGAGATCGGGACGGGATCGGGCTATCAGGCGGCGGTTCTGTCGGGGTTGTGCCGCCGTGTCTATACCGTGGATCGCCATCGTCGCCTTGTACAAGAGGCCGAGGCGATCTTTCGTCAGCTTGGCCTGTCCAACATTACCGCGCAAATTGCAGACGGCTCTCGCGGGTTGCCCGAACAGGCCCCCTTTGATCGCATTCTGGTGACTGCCGCAGCCGAAGATCCGCCGGGGCCATTATTGGCACAACTGAAGATCGGCGGTATCATGGTGGTGCCAGTCGGTCAGTCCGATGCGGTTCAGACTCTGATCCGTGTCACGCGGACCGATGCCGGGTTCGACTATGACGAATTGCGGCAGGTGCGTTTCGTGCCTCTGGTCGAGGGATTGGGTCAGACATGATCCCCGCGCCAGAGGCGGCAGGTTGAGAGTGGTGAAAATGAGCAGGAAAATCAAAATACTGGCCGCAATGGCCGCGTCGGCGGCGTTGCTGGCCTCTTGCGGGGCGAATACCGGGTTCGACCCCGATTTGCGCGGCTGGATACCGGGGACACTGTCCACCGCCGAGGCCGCGTCACGCGCGGCCCCCCGCCCTGCCCCGGACAATCGCGGGGTGATCACCTTTGGCAATACGCAGGTCGCGCTGGCGCAGGCGGGCGACACGCCCGCCACGGTCGCCACGCGGCTTGGTCTTGGGGCGGACGAACTGGCCCGCCACAACGCCCTGCCCGCCAACTCACCGCTGGATCCCGGCTCGTTGCTGGTCCTGCCGCGCCCGGTTGCGGCGGGCGCGCCAATGGCAACGGCACCGGGCCGCACCAGCAGCACCGGCATTGTCAGCGACCCCTTCGCGGCGCAGGGCATGGCGCGACCCGATATTCCCGGCCGCAGCCCGGTCGCCGCAGCCACGCCGCCGACAGCAGCCCCCGCCTCGTCGCTGCAACCGCGCCAGCACCAAGTCGCGGCGGGTGAAACCGCCTGGTCCATCGCGCGCAAATACGGGGTCGGCGTGCAGGATCTGGCGTCATGGAATGGCCTTCCGTCGAATATGACCGTCCGTGTCGGTCAGCGGCTGATCATCCCGGTTCCGGGCCAGCAGGCACCGAATCCCACCGCCGTGACCACCGCGCCCGGCAGCGGCAGCCCCACCCCCCGCCCGCCCTCTGCCTCGGAACCCCTGCCGGCCGAACAAACCGCAGCCGCCACCGATCCCGGCCCGAAAACCAACGCTCCCGACATGGGCGCGTCACGAACCGCCGCATCCTCGGGGGGAAGGTTCAGCATGCCGGTTCCGGGTGCGATCGTGCGCGTCTATGAAAAGGGAAGGAACGAAGGAATTGACATTGCCGCACCGGCTGGCACGGCGGTCAAAGCCGCCGGTTCGGGCACGGTCGCGGCAATCACACGCGACACGAAAGGCACGCCCATCGTCGTCATCCGGCATGATGGCGGGTTGATGACCGTCTATACCGGCATGGACAAGCTTGACGTGGCCAAGGGCAACAGCGTCACTGTCGGCCAGGCCATCGGCACCGCCGGAGGCGCGGGTTTCATCCATTTCGAGGTCCGTCGGGGTTTCGACAGCGTCGATCCCGAAGATTACCTCAAATAAGCTTGGGGCGGCGCGTGGATGCGCCGCCCTTTCCAATGCTCTTGACCCGTTGCCCCGCCGCATCGGGCAGGGTCGTGGACCTGCTCAGAAGCGATCCATCTGTTCGTCGATCGCGGCGGCGACTTCGCGGCGGATCACCGCGCGCAGGTTTCGGGCAAAGCGCTGGCCCAGTTCGCCGTGCAATTCCTCCTGGATCATTTCGCGCAGCAATTCGCGGATGCTCTGCTCTTCGTCTTCCGGGCTCAGGGCCGGGATCGCAGGCGCCGCTACCGTTGCGGGTTCATCCACGACTTCGGCAATCGCCTCGTTACTGGTCAGTTGCAGGGTGGCGTCCGGTTCCGGCTGCCCGGCAACAATCGGCGCAGCAGCTTCCAGCAATTCGGGCCGCATCCGCGCCTTCCAGTCAAAGGCTTCGGCAAATTCGTCATCGTCATCCACCAGCGCCGAAAACTCGCTGGCGACGTCCGCAGTTGTCGGCGCGGCCAGCGGAGGCGTTACCTGTTGCTCAAGGGGCAAAACGGCCTTCGCGGCCTCGTCTGGTTCCGGCCTTTGCCAGAATTTCCACGCCGAGGGCGGATGACGCCGCGACGCCTCCAGTCGCAGGGGGGCTGGCGCATTCGGAACGGGCTGCACCGGCGAGGGAACGACCGTCAGCTTTGCCACCGGTGCCGAGGGCCGGGCCACGAAGGACGGGATGGGCACGGGATCGGCTGCGGCCTGAGGTTCGGGTTCGGGTTCAAGATCGGGTTCAGCGGCTGCCGCAACCTCATTTGAGGCACGACGCCGCTGAATGTCGCGCGCGTCCGCCGTCGCATCCGCCACCTCTCGTTCCACCGGCCGGGCGCTGGCCAGACGCCGCGCCAATGCGGCATCGCCACCGTAACGGCGGGCCAGAAATTCGGCGGCATCCTCGTCCACAACATCCGCATGAGGGGCGGGAACGGTTGCGCGGATGGCGGTCAAAGCCTCGTCATCCGCTATCAGGCGGCGAATCGCAGTCAGCACATCGCCGATATCTTCGGACAGGCGGGCTGCCGAGTTGGGATGAAGCTCAGCCATGGGATACCCCCATGGCCGAAATTTCAGTTGCGGCCGATGGCGCGCAAAACCCGGTCGAGGCTTTCGCCCTGCCGGCTGGTATAAGGCGCGTCGCGCACAGCGTTGTAGTATTGCGATGGGTCATAGGTCGGGATCCCCAGTTTCAGGTGTTCTACCGTCAACAAACCCATAGCAGCCAATAGTTGATAATGTGCTAACTGAAGATTGGCATCCGCAGTAATCTTGTCCGCACGCGCCTGCAGCAGCGATTGTTCGGCATCCAGCACGTCCAGCGTGGTCCGCGCGCCAAGCTGCGCCTCTTCGCTGACGCCGTCGAATGCCTGCTGTGCCGCCGAAATCTGCTGATCAATGGCAGTAATCTGGGCACGGGCGACCTCAATATTGGCCCACGAGGTTCCGACCTGCTGATTCACCTGCCGCGCGGTGTTCAGCATGACGCTGCGCGCCTCGTCCCGAAGGGCCATCGACTTGCGATGCGCGGCGGGCAGCCGCCCCCCCGAATACAGGGTCTGCCGCATTTGCAGGCCAAGACTGGCATAGTTGTTCAACTGCTGATCGCCCGTCGGACTGCTGGCATCGCTGCGCTGACGCCCGACCGAACCTGTCGCGGACAGCGACGGATTCCGTTCGGCCACCGCCCCGGCAACCCCCAGTTCGGCGGCCGCGACCGAGCGCTGCGCCTGAAGGATCGCGGGGTGATTCTTCTGCGCCACGGCGCGGGCAGCATCGACATTCGCGGGCATTTGCGGCAGGGGCGGCGGGGCGTCCAGCGTTCCCGGTTTCGCGCCGGTGACACGCAGATATTCCTCGCGCGCGACCTCAAGCGAACCTTCGGCGGCGGCCAGCGTCGCGCGGGTCGCGGCCAGACGCGCATCCGCCTGCGCCACATCGGTCACGGTGATTTCACCGACCTCGAACCGGTCCAGCGCAGCCTGCCGTTCCTGCCCGATCACCCGGACCGAGTTCTGTTGCAGCGCCACCTGCTCGATCCCCTGGCGCACGTCGAAAAAGGCCTGAACCGAGGACAGCAGCACATCCTGTTCGACCCCGACCAGCGCCTGACGCGTGGCAAGAACCTGTTCCTTGGCCGCATCGACCGCGATGGCCGTCCGGCCCCAGTCATACAGGACCATCTCGGCCTGCAGGGCCAGCGACATGGTATGCGTCGTTCCGCCATCCTGGACATGCTGGGCCGAATAATTGCCGACCCATTCCAGAACCGGCCGGATGCCCGAGATCGCAGCAGCGACATCCTCATCCGCCGCGCGCAGCACGGCGCGATTCTGGTCGATCAGCGCGGAATGGCGATAGGCGGCGACCATGCTGTCGGCCAGCGATTCCGCCCAGGATGGCAGCGCCACCCCGATTGACAGCGTGGCCACGGCTGCAAGGCGGAACATGTTCGGAAAACGTTTCACAAGATAAACCCCCGTTCGCGCACGAAACCTTCAAGCAATGGCGCATGCGCGTTGAACGCATAACGCCAGTTGACACGCCCGTTCAGCCGGATGCCGATTCTGGCCACGCCAAGCGCGCCCTCCATGAACAGCGCGGCGATGCGCCCGCCCTCTTTCAATTGATCCAGCAGCGCGGCGGGAACCTCTTCCACGGCGCCCTCGACGAGGATCGCGTCGTAAGGGCCCTGCTTCACATTGCCCTGCGCCAGTTCGCCGGTCAGTACCGCAACGTTATAGACCCCGGCATCGGCCAGCCGCTTTTCGGCCTCGGCCGCGCGTTCGCCGTCATCCTCAATGGCAACCACGGCCTCGGCCATCCGCGCCATCACCGCCGCCGAATAGCCATAGCCGCAGGCCAGATCCAGAACCAGATCAGAGGGCCGGATGTCCAGCGCATCGACCATCTTGGACATGGTCCGGGGCTCAAGCATCACGCGCCCGCCGCCGATATCAAGATTTTCTCCTGTATAGGCGACGGCACGCCGCGAGGCGGGGACAAATTCCTCTCGCGGAATTGCCAGCATCGCCTCGATCACCGGATATTTCGTGACGTCGTTCGGGCGTACCTGCGTATCCACCATCATGGTGCGCCGCGCGGCGAAATCGGTCATACTCAACCCTCTGCTCGACCTGCTTTGCGGACTGTATTGCCATGATTCCGGCGTCACGGCAACGTCGCTCATTCACGTCTTGCAACAAACCTGCCGATCCATTAAGCCGGTCGCACCTTCGACGGCGGTGGGTTGGCGGAGAGGTTACGCACCGGATTGCAAATCCGTGAAGACCGGTTCGATTCCGGTACCCACCTCCACTTTCTGACCTCCAGGCCGTCCCATGATCTATTCCGCCGCGACAGGACTGGCCGAAGCCTTGCTGAGGCTGCGGGCCGGGATGGGCGGATCGGGCGATCTGCGTGACCGGTTGGTACTGGACGCACCACCGGGCGCGGCTGAAATCTGGGTGCATGGCGCCTCGGTGGGCGAACTGACCTCGGCGCGGCCGGTGATCGGGGCGCTGGCGGCGCAGGGGTTGCGCCTGCAGGTGACGGCGAACAGCGTGACCGGGCGCGATCTGGTCCGGGGCTGGGGGCTGCCGGCGCGGCTGGCGCCGCTGGACATGCCCGGCGCGCTGGCACGGTTTCTGGACGCAGTCCGGCCCGCCCTTGCGCTGACTGTCGAGGGCGAGTTCTGGCCCCTGCGGTCGCGGATGCTGGCCGAACGCGGCATTCCCCAGGCGATGATCGGGGCGCGGATCTCGGCGCGCTCGGCCCGGCGGTGGGGGCGGTTGCGGCGGGTGATCACGCCGGTTCTGGGGCGGATCGAGGCGTTGTCGGCGCAGGATGCGGGCAGCGAAGCACGGTTGCGCGATCTTGGGCTGCGCGAACCGGCTATCCTGCCCCGGCTGGATCTGAAACTGCTTGGCCCGGCGGCCATCGCCCCGCCGCCCGAAGATCCCGCGCGCAACAATGTGGTGCTGGGGGCCTCGACCCACGAGGGCGAGGACGCGATCATTCTGGACGGCTGGCTTGCGGCACGGGAACGCCATCCTGACCTGCGGCTGATTCTGGCCCCCCGCCATCCCCGGCGCGGGGACGAGATCGCGGCGCTGATCGCGGCACGCGGCCTGCCGGTGCTGCGCCGGTCCGAGGGGGTGGAAACCGCCCCGCTGCTGCTGGCCGACACATTGGGCGAGATGCCGCGCTGGTATGCGCGCGCGGGCCTTTGCATCGTCGGCGGCTCGCTGGCCGAACATGGCGGGCACACCCCCTGGGAGCCCGCCGCCTTTCGCTGCGCCATCCTGCACGGTCCCGATGTCAGCAATCATGCCGAAAGCTTTGCGGCGCTGGATGCGGCGGGCGCGGCGCGGGCGATAACGGCGCAGTCGCTTGGGGCGGCGCTGGCGGAACTGGCCGGCGATCCGGTAGCGGCGCGGGCGATGGGGGCTGCGGCGCGGCGGCTGCTGGACGGGCGCGCGGGCGACCCTGCCGCGCTGGTCGCCCGTCTGACGGATCTTGCGCGAAAGCCCGCCGCACATGATATTATGGGTCAACAACAGGAGAACCCATGATCCGCTATGCCCTGCGCTGCAATGAAGGCCATGATTTCGATGGCTGGTACCGTTCGTCCGATGCGTTTCAGACGATGCTGGCCGCCGGGCAGGTCACTTGCGCGCTGTGCGGTTCTCCAAAGGTCGAAAAGGCGCTGATGGCCCCCGCCGTTCCCGCCGAAAAGGCGCGGCTGACCGCCCCCCGCTCGACCGGAGAACAGGCTCTGGAAAAGCTGCGTCAGCATGTCGAGGCCAATTCCGACTATGTTGGGGTACAATTCGCCAACGAGGCGCGCGCCATGCATGAAGGCCGCAGCCCCAGTCGCGCGATTCATGGCGAGGCGCGTCTGGACGAGGCCCGCAAACTGGTCGAGGACGGCGTACCGATCGCCCCCCTGCCCTTCATCCCGCGCCAGAAATCGAACTGATATCAACAGCCTTTTCGAATGCCGCCGCAGGAATGCCGACTGTGCGGGACAAAGCTACCATACCTCGAATGTCGGCATACGGAGAAAGCCGTATTCCAAGGCTGCCAGAACCGCTTTGCAGCTTTTGCCCCGACTTCCGTCCATGTGCTACCATTGGCGAAGATCGTTGACTCGAAAGTGAACCGGTCCGGCGACATGACTGGGCTTACATTTCCGGGGCCGTCTGCGGGGCAAGTGCCGGGAAGGCATCACCGATCTGGTTGTCACCGGGGCGGTTGCCGGTTTCTTTGTGAACAGCACAGTCCGAAACGGCGCTGATCCTGGCTTTGACATGACGGTCGTTCGGGATGCCGTAGTCGGCGTTGACCTGCCTGCTGCGGGTCAGACCGCCAAAGTCATCTTCGATGTAACAATGGCGCATCTCGAAGCCGATTTTGCGCGCCTCGTCAATGCATCCGTCGTCATGAACGAATAGCGACAACGTCCGTTTCGTCCAAGGCTCGGGGCTGCCATCAGGGCCAGATGGATGTGCGAACAGGCGCATCAGCAGCTCAGGGAAGAACTTGGTCTCGATCATTTCGAGGGCCGGTCCCGGACAGCCATTCCTGCATTCACGAAGCTCATCGTCCGGGACACTCGAACAAACCAGAGGCAGACTTTCGCCGGCCTCTGAAAAGTTCTGCGGCCAAGATTGGCTGTTCCGCTATTTTGTTGCAGTCAAGCGACGAGCCGCTCTTGCGAGTTTCTCGGCGATAGCCTGCACCTGCTCTGTGTTGAGGGCATCCGCCAAATCAACCTTGCCACTTTTTTTAGGGGGCAGTGGGTTTTTGCCAGCGATTTTTTTCAATTGCTCGGCTGCCAGATCTATCGACGACCGCACGGTGTCCGCCTGCCGCAATCTTGCTCCTGCATCAGAAATCATGATGGTTCTCCTTAAAAAATGGAAATAGTGAATACACTGTACTTAACTCTATCATTGTGCCGCGCATTCCAGACCTGCCGTTAGGTCAGATCGCGGTTTTCCGCCGAATCAGCCCGTTTTGCGGGTTGCAAGCCGGTTAACAAATGCATGCGACATTTCGGCGCACAGATTTTTGCTGTTTTTATCGTGGCTTCTGGGGAAACTCCGCCTTTTGAGACATGTCAGCGGATATTCGCCTGTACACGGTTCGGTTCGACCGCGCAGGCTGTCATACCTCCCGGTTTTGGGATCGGGCAAAGCTTTAACGGCGCAAGCCGCGCCATCGTTTCAGCAATCCCCTGACCGGGCGGCAAGGCGAAACGCAGCACAGGGTTTCAAGGGCATATCCCGTCGCGTCAACGCAGCCCGTCGCGGCCCTCGGCCTCGTCATGGGTCAGACCGCCGACGCGCGGCAAGGGGCGGCCGCTGTCGGTCACGGCCACGGCGACCAGGATTTCATTTGCGCGCGGGGCATCGTTCAGGCGCATCTCGACGCCGTCGAAATGTGACCGGACATAGGCGGCGTCCTTGTGCCCCAGCGGGATGTCCAGATCCTGCCCCGGCCCACCGCGCTTTTTGGACGAAGGCACCAGTGCGGCCCCCTTGCCGACCGCTTTACGCAGCGGTGCGCCCAGTTTCGGGTGCAGGATTGCGGCCGCGTGTTCCAGTTCGCCATTTTCGCCCACCATCGCGGCCTTGCCATAGCTTTGCACGTCGTCCGGCTTGATCCCCAGTGCCGCGACGGCCTTTTCGCCCAGCAGCGCGCCAAGCTCGGCCCCGATTTCGATCAGATCGGACAGATCCTCGACATAGCGGCCCGCGAAAGGGTTCTCGATCACCGCCGCCGACACGGCCTTGCGGGTGGGCGGGGTGATCGGGCGGCCGGCCTCAAGATGCGTTTCCTCGACCCAAGTGGCAATCTTTCTGATCTTCGCGCTCATTTCAGGCCATCCTCTCCCTTGATATCCCATGCTTCCAGCCCGCCGGAACGCGAATGGATGCGCGGCCCGGTGGTCATGACCAGAGCGAACAGCAATTCATCGGCGCGGGGCGCGTCGTTCAGCCCGACTTCCATTGAGTCGAAATGGCTGCGCACATAAGAGGCGTTGACATGCGTGACCGGCACATCAAGCCGCGCGCCTACCCCTCCGACCTTCTTGGCCGAGGGAACGATTGCCTTGGTGCCGTCCAGAACCTGCCGCATGGCATATCCGCCCGGCGCGTGCCACAGCGCACCGTGTTCCAGCTCGCCCGCCGCGCCGACCAGCGACCCCTTGCCATAACCTTCGATCTTGCCCGCCCCGCCAAGTGCCTCGGCCAGCTTGGTCGCCATGTCCAGCCCAAGCGGGCGCAAATCGTCCATGAAGCCCTGAATATCGGGCTCATAGCGGCCCGCGAAGGGGTTGGTCAGCACCGCAAAGGCGGCCCCGCGCAGCAACGGTTTCTCCGAGACCGGCCCGCCTTCGTGAAAGATCTCTTCCACGACGATGACACGTTTTCTGACGTTAAGCTTTGGCATGTGCGATCTCCATCCTTGTCGCGCGGATCCCGGCGGCCACGGTACCGGCACAGACCCAGCGGCCTTGCAGGAAGAGGGCGGCCCCCTTGATCAATCCACTGGTTATCATCTCATCGGCGCAAAGGCGACCTGCGCGCAAGGCACCGTCACAGGCACCGTCGGTCAGCCGGGGTACACTGGTCACGACCGGGCGGTTGCCAAGATCGCTGTCGGGTTGCAGATCCCTGGCGGGCATGCGCCGGATGCCGGGATGATCCGGCAGGTCCACGGCATTGCCGATCAGGGTTGCCGCGACATCCGCCGTCGCCGCATCGCGGGCCAACACCGTCACGCTGTCGGCGATGCCAAGCGACAGGCTGCGCCCGCCTGCTCCGCTGGTCGCCACACCGCCAATGCCATCAGCGGCATCCAGCCGGATGCGCCCCAAATCCGTTCCGCGCAGGTCGGCCATTGCGATGGAAAATTCCGCCGCGCCGTCCAGATGCAGCGCAATATCGCCGCCATTGTTGACATAGGCCCGCCGCAGCGGTCCCGCCGCGATCATCGCGGCAAGAACCGCATCGGCCACCGCGCCCGCGACGGCGATCATCGGGGTCAGAAACGCCCGGTCGCAAAAGGGCCGGGCGGCACGGTACATTCGCCGCGCCACCGGATCGGCAGGTTCGGGCGTATCAGGCAGCAAAGGCGCGCGATGCGCGGGCAATTCGCTGACCAGCCCCTCAAGCATGCCGTCAAAGCGCGCGGCGGCGGCGGCGAAGGCCCGGTCGCGGCCCGGATCATCTGCTCCGATGATCAGGTCGATGGGGCCATGCTGAAGATGAAGCCGCGCGCCCCCGTCCAGTAATGCGGCAACCGGGCCCTGCATGACTGCCTCAGCCCTTGTCGTTCCACAGGTAATTGTGCCGCGCGACCGGGTCGGCCTGCGGATCCTTCTGCCCGACGCGACGCACGGTTCCCGACACCACCTCGTCGATGGGGCGCACATGTCCGGCATGGCCGCCAAGGGCGATGTAATCGGACAGGCGCATGGTGAACTCGATCGGCGCGACCAGTGCGGGGGTGGGGACATAGCCGAAGGAATTGCTGGGCATGTCGGCCACATCGGCCATGACGGTAATGCCGCCGCCCGGCCAGACATAGGCGCTGGCCCCGCCGCAGGACACATGGGTCAGCGAATCCCGCACGGAATTGGTCAGTTTGACCGGGTTCCGGGTCACGCCCGCGCGCAGCGATCCGCCCGCGCCGCCCATGAACAGAACCGAACACAGCGAGGGTTCGCAGTTTTCGGCGATCAGTTCGATGGATTGCCGCAGATCCTCGGGCAGCGGCGCGGCCACCGGGTTCAGTTCGGCGTCAAGCTCGAAATAGCCGTATTGCTCGCCCGTGGTCGAGACCATCAGCAGGCGCAGACCCTGCCATGCAACATCCGTGTCAAACGGCTTGAGGATCGACAGCGGATCCTCGATATCGGTGCCGCCCCAGCCGGTGCCCGGCCCGGACACCTGGAAATAGCGTCCCGGCGTCGATCTGCGGCCGTTGATGCGGATGCCGGTGGGCGGCACGTTCAGCAGCTTGCCCGCCTGATGTTCGGACAGCACGCCGGTGATGTGGTCATCGACCACCACCACCTCATCGACATGCTGCGCCCATTCCGAGGCGAACATGCCGATGGTCGCGGAACCGCAGCCGACGCGCATCAGCTTTTCAGGGACGCCGTTCACGACGGGTGCCCTGCCCGCCTGCACGACGACCGTGGCTCCATCGTCAATGGTCAGTTCCACCGCCTCGCAGTTGCACAGCTTCAGCAGCGCATCGCAGGTGACGCGGCCTTCTTTCTTGGAACCGCCGGTCAGATGTTCGACCCCGCCAAGCGACAGCATGCGCGATCCATATTCGCTGGTCATGACATGGCCGACCGGTTCGCCCTGACAGCGGACGATGGCGCGTTCGTGCCCCAGAAAACGGTCGGTGTCGATCTTTACCTTGACCCCGCAATAGCTGAAGATGCCCTCGGTCACGACCGTGACCATATCGGCGTCATCGACCCGCTGGCTGACGATGAAGGGGGCGGGCTTGTAATCGGGATAGGTGGTGCCCGCGCCCACGGCGGTCACGAAGGGGCGGTTCGCCTGCACCAGATCGCCATCCCAGTCATTGCCATCGGTGCCCTTCATGAAGGGCACGGCCATCGCCCCGCTTTGTTTCGAATTTTCAATGATCGTCAACGGGTCCAGCCGCACGATCGTGCCGCCGTGATTGGCATAGCGGTCGCAGGCCCCCGCACGGCCTTCGGCGATATAGCACAGCACGGGGCAGGCATCGCAGCGGATCTTGGCTTCTCTTGCGGCTCGTTCGGTCATTTGTCTTTACCTTTTATGGCGTCGCGCAGCCGGGACGGCGTGACGGGAACCTGACGCATGCGCACCCCCGAGGCATCGGCGATGGCATTCAGCAAGGCGGGCGCGGTGGGGATCAGTACATGTTCGCCCAGACCCTTTGCACCATAGGGGCCATGGGCATCCGCGACCTCAAGGATCAGCGTGTCGATGGGAGGAATGTCGCCAATGGTCGGAATCAGATAGTCATGCAGGTTTTCGGTGCGTCCGGGAATGTACTCCTCCATCAGAGCCATACCCAGACCCTGCGCGATGCCGCCCTGAATCTGCCCCTCGACCAGCATCGGGTTGATCGCCTTGCCGACATCATGGGCCGCGACAAAACGCAGCGGTGTGACGGTGCCCAAAGCCTGATCCACCTCGACCACGGCAAGCTGCGCGGCATAGCCGAACTGCGCATAGGGGACGCCCTGACCGTTCTCGTCCAGAGGCCGGGTCGGCGGGTCATAGGTTTCCTGCGCGGCAAAGACATAGCCAAGGGCATCGGAGGGCAGGCCGGTCGTGGCGATCTCATGCGTTGCCCCGGCATCGGTGACGCGGATCATGTCATCGCTGAAACCGATCACCGCGCTGTCCGAGGCGTTGACATGGCGCAGGATGTTGCGTCGCAACGCCTCGCCACACAGCCGCGCGGCATTGCCCGACACGAATGTCTGCCGCGAGGCCGAGGTCTTGCCCGCATCCGGCGTTATATCCGTGTCGGCCCCCAGCCGCGCGATCAGATCGGGCGTGCAGCCCAGTGCGGTCGCGAATATCTGGGTGATCACGGTATTTGCGCCCTGCCCTATATCCATCGCGCCCTGATGCAGCACCACGGTTCCATCGGCGCGGATTCCCGCACGTATGGTCGAGGGGTTGGGCAGCGAGGTATTGCCGCAGCCGTACCAGCCCGCCGCGACACCCACGCCCCGGCGCAGCGGCCCTGTGGACCGCGCGTTGAAGGCGGCAGCGGCGGCGCGCTGTTCCTGCCAGGCGGGGCGCAGCGCCTCAAGGCATGCCCTTGCGCCGACGCCCGTTTCAAAGACCTGCCCGCAGACCGTGGGCACCCCGTCCGTCATCGCGTTCCGGATGCGAAACTCCAGCGGGTCGATGTCCAGACGCTCGGCCAGTTCGTCAAACAGCGTTTCCTGCGCGATGGCCGATTGCGGCACGCCAAAGCCCCGGAACGCCCCGGCTGGCGGGCAATTCGTGTGGATGCCGCGCGATTCCGCCCGGTAATCGGCGATGCGATACGGCCCCGAGGCATGGACCGGCACCCGGTTCGCCACGGTCGGGCCCCATGAAGCATAGGCTCCGGTGTTGAAATCGCCCGAAAAGTCAAAGCCGCTGATCGCTCCGGCCACTGTCGCGCCGATCCGCAAGTGAATTTCGGACGGATGCCGCTTGGTCGTCGATTGCATGGATTCGCTGCGTGAATAGGTGATCCGGACAGGCCGTCCGGTCTTGATCGCCGCCAGCGCCAGATAGGGTTGAACCGAGATATCCAGCTTTGATCCAAAGCCGCCGCCGACGCCCGTTGGAACGATGCGGATGCGACTGCGATCCATGCCAAGGATAATTTCCATCGAGTCCAGATCCATGCCGGGGCTTTGCGTGCAGGCGTGGATCTCGACCCGGTCGCCAGAGGTGCGGGCGAAACCGGCCTCGGGTTCGATATAGGCATGTTCGACAAAGCCGGTGCTGAACCGCCCCTCGGCGACGATATCCGCGTCCCGCAGCGCCCGTTCGGAATCGCCACAGGCCACAAAGCCCCGGCACATCAGGTTTTCGGCGCGACCGTCATGCAGTTGCGGCGCATCCTTGGCGCGGGCGCTGACCACATCGGTCACCGCCTCCAGTTCGGTCCATTCCACGGGAAATGCCTCGGGGCGGAAAGCGCGGACCGCTTCGGGTGTGCCGACAATGGCCGCGACCGCCTCGCCCCGGAACCGTGCGATCTGCTCGGCAAAGACCGGCTGGTCGGCGAAGTCGGGGATGACGCCGAAACGGTTCCTGCCGGGCACATCCGCCGCCGTCAGCACCGCCTTGATGCCGGGCATGGCGGCCTGCCATGCGTCCAGATCGCCAAAGCGGAACGAGGCGCGCGGGAACGGCGAACGGATCACCATCACCTCCAGCGTGCCGGGCGGCGCGACATCGTCGCCAAAGGGCTCGGTCCCGGCGACCTTGCCTGCCCCGTCCAGCCTGCGGATCGCCGCGCCCGCGCCGCCCGTGTCGTCGCAATGGCCGGGCAGCCCCGCCACTGCGTCCAGTATCTTGCGATAACCCGTGCAGCGGCACAGCACCCCGCCCAGGGCGGATTTGATCGCATCCTCGTCCGGTGCCGCATCGCGCCGCAGCAGCGCCACGGCCGAGACCATCATCCCCGGCGTGCAGATGCCACATTGCGCGGCACCGTGATCCTGAAAGCTGCCGGCCAGCCTTTGCGCCAGCGGATCGCCCTTGACCAGACCGGCCAGCGTCTCGACCCGATGGCCTTCGGCCTGCTGCGTCGGGGTCAGGCAGGCGCAGACCGACTGCCCGTCCAGCAGGACCGAACAGGCCCCGCAATCGCCGGCATTGCAGCCGATCTTGACATCCCGCGCGCCCAGCCTTTCGCGCAGGGTTTCCGACAGCCGTTCACCCGGCGCCACGGCGACCGAGACGGGCTTGCCGTTCAGGATCAGGGCGATGCTGCTGTTCAGGGTCTGATCGTCCATGTCCTTATCCCTCCTTGCTGGCGCGGATGACGGCGCGGCGGCACAGTTCGGCCACCACATCCAGCCGGTACGAGGCCGAGCCTCGCACATCCGAAATCGGGCTGAGCGGTTCGAACAGCGCGGGTGCGGCGAAATCCACCTCGGCGATCCGGGCAAGCGGCGTTCCGGCCAGCCGCGCCTCAAGCGCGGGCAAGCGCTGCGCAACGGGCGAGCAACTGCCCGCCGCCACGCGGGCCGAGGCGATGCTGTCGCCCGCGCAGTCCACCACAGCCGCGACCATCGCGATCGAAATGACCAGATGCGTCCTGCTGCCCAGCTTGACAAAGGCTCCGCGCGCATGCTCCGGCAAGGCAGGGATCAGGATCGCCGTCACCATCTCGTCCGCGCGCAGATCGACCGCACGCACGCCGGTAATGAAATCGGCCAGGGCAACGACGCGCGCCCCCCCGCGCGAGGCGATCTCGACCCGCGCATCCAGCGCCAGCAGCGGCGGCACGCCATCGGCAGCGGGCGAGGCGTTGCAGATATTCCCCGCCACCGTGCCGCGATTCTGGATCTGGACGGCCCCCACCTGCAAGGCCGCCTGCTTCAGCCCGTCAAAGGCAGGCGGCAGTTCTGCATTGGCAATCTGTGTCCATGTGACTGCGGCTCCGATGCGCCAGCCTTCCGGAGTACGGGCGATGCCGCGCAAATCCGCGATATGCGTAATGTCCAGAACCCGGTCGGGGATATGGCCCTGCCGCCGCGCCGGATAGATGTCGGTACAGCCAGCGGCAATTTGCGCCCCCGACTGGCTGAGCAGGTTTAACGCCTCTGCCGTGCTTGTCGGAACCAGATAGGACAAGGATTTACCTCCCGTTTGTTTTCATTTTTATACGAACATGAAATACCGTTTATCTCGAATGTCAGGATGCGCCGGTTGTGAGATCAGTCCACAAAGGCGCGTTCGACCACATAGGTGGCAGGCTTGCTGTTGGCGCCCTCGATCAGGCCGAACCCCTCAAGCGCGGCCTTGGTGTCGTTGAGCATCGCCATGGAACCGCAGATCATGCCCCGGTCGTGATCGGGATGGATCGGCGGTACGCCCAGATCGGCGAACATCTGCCCCGAGGCCATCAGGTCGGTGATCCGGCCCCTGACCGGATACTCCTCGCGCGTGACCGAAGTATAATGCCGCAACCGGCCATTGGCGAATTCGCCGACCAGCGGATCCTCAAGGCAGGTCTTGACCAGTTCCTTGCCATAAGCCAGCTCTGACACCTCGCGACAGGTGTGGGTCAGGATCACCTCGTCGAATTTCTCGTATGTGTCGGGATCGCGGATCAGCGAGGCAAAGGGGGCGATGCCCGTTCCCGTGGAAAACATATAGACCCGCTTGCCCGGCAACAGCGCGTCATTGACCAGCGTACCGGTGGGTTTCTTGCGCATCAGCACCGTGTCGCCGATGCGGATTTTCTGCAAATGTTCGGTCAGCGGGCCATCGGGCACCTTGATCGAAAAGAACTCGATCTCGTCATCCCAGGACGGGCTGGCAATGGAATAGGCGCGATAGACGGGTTTTTCGGCATTCGGCAACCCGATCATCACAAACTCGCCCGAGCGAAAGCGAAAACTGGCGGGCCGGGTGATGCGGAATTTGAACAGCCGGTCGGTGTAATGCTGAACCTGTGTCACAGTTTCAGCAAAGACCCCGGTAGGGATCGCAAAGCCTGCGGGGCTGCCTTGAACGATGGGCGTGATCTCGGTCATTCGTCTGCTCTCCGCGTTCTGCCGTGATGGTGGATTGTCGTGAGGCGAATTTCATTTGTGTACTAACGATAACAGCAAGCCGCCGCCCGGTCAAGCGCCAAGCCGGGCGCTATACGGCCAGATATTTATCCCGAATGTCGGGATTCCGGTCCAGATCGTCAAAACTGCCGCTGTAACGCACCATGCCCTTTTCGATGATGCAGGCGCGGTCCGACACCAGCCGGGCGAAATGCAGGTTCTGTTCGGACAGCAGCACCGACAGGCCCTTGCGCTTCAGTTCGGCGATGACATAGGCCATCTGTTCGACGATGACCGGCGCGATGCCTTCGGACGGCTCGTCCAGCAGCACCATCCGGGGATTGCCCAGCAGGGTGCGGGCGATGGTCAGCATCTGCTGTTCGCCGCCCGACAGATGCTTGCCCAGATTGCCGCGCCTTTCGCGCAGGTTGGGAAACAGGTCGAAAAGCTGGTCCAGCGTCCATTCGGGCGCATCGGCGCGCGCCTCGCGCCGCCCGACCTCAAGGTTTTCATCGACTGTCAGATCGCGAAAGATGCGGCGATCCTCGGGGACATAGCCGATACCGGCGCGGCAGATGACGTGGCTGGGTTTGCCCAGAATGTCCTGCCCGTCATAGATCACCCGCCCCGAGACCTGCCGGACCATCCCCATGACCGACTTCATGGTCGTGGATTTCCCGGCCCCGTTCCGGCCCAGCAGCGCCACGACCTCGTTTTCGCCAAGCGAGATCGAGACGTCATGCAGTACATGGGCCATGCCGTAAAGCGAGTTCAGGTTCTGTACTTCAAGCATTTTCGCCCTGCCCTTCCTGATCAAACACCGCGCCACCACCCAGATAGACTTCTTGTACCATCAGGTTCGCCCGGATTTCGGCGGCGGTGCCCTCGGCGATCAGTTCGCCCCGGCTGAGAACGAGGATCCGGTGGGAATGGGCAAAGACCACATCCATGTCATGTTCGGTAAAGACGACGCTGACATGGCCCTTTTCGACGATGCCCGCCGTCAGCGCCATCAGGGCGATGCGTTCGCTGGGGGCCATGCCTGCCGTGGGTTCGTCCATCAGCAGCAGATCGGGATCATGGGCCAGTGCGATCGCCAGTTCCAGCCGCTTCAGGTCGCCATAGGCCAGTTCGGAACAGGGCCGCGCGGCGTGCTCCTGCATCGACACCAGTTCCAGCAGGGTCATCGCCTCTTCGACATAAAGCCGGGTCGCCCGCGAAAACAGGTCAAAGATCCTGCCTCGATGCGAGATCAGCGCCATCTGCACGTTTTCCACAACGGTCATGGACAGGAATGTCTCGGTAATCTGAAACGTCCGGCTGACCCCCATCCGCCAGATTCTGCGCGGCGGCAGGCCGACCAGTTCCTTGTCCAGCAACCTGACCGAGCCGGTATCGGGCCGCAGATAACCGTTGAGCATGTTGAAACAGGTCGTCTTGCCTGCGCCATTCGGCCCGATCAGGGCCAGAAACTCGCCCCGGTTCAGGTCAAAGCTGACGCCCTGAACCGCCTTGATCCCGCCAAAGCTTTTCGACAGATCGCGAACCTTCAGAACGGTGCTCATGCGTCCCTCCCTGTGCGACGGGTGATCAGGCCGGCGATGCGCCGCAGGCCTCCGGCCAGACCATCGGGCGCGGCCAGCACGACGATCAGGATGATGACGCCAAAAATGAAGCGCCAGAAATCAAAGCGCGTCACCCAATCCTCAAGCAGCACGAATACCGCCGCACCAAGGATTGGCCCGGCCAGCGCATGAATGCCGCCCAGAAGCACCATGATCAGCCCGTCAATGGATTGCGAGATGCCAAGGCTGTCGGGAAAGACGCTGCCCTTGGAAAAGGCAAAGACGACACCCGCAAGGCCCGCGACTGCTCCGGCAAGGGCAAAGCCCATCCATTGATGAAAGACGGTGTCCACGCCGATCGCTTCGGCGCGGGTGCGGCTGTCGCGGATGCCGCGCAGCATATAGCCAAAGGGCGAATAGGCGACCCGGCGCAAAAACCAGATCCCCCCGATGCACAGCACGAAGGCCAGATAGAAATAGACCCGGTCGGACGAGGCCCATTTGGCCGGCCACACCCCCAGAATGCCGTCATCACCACCGGTAAAGCCCTGCCACTGAAAGGTGACGCCCCACAGGATCTGTGCCGCCGCCATGGTCAGCATCGCCAGATAGACACCCGACAGGCGCACGCAGAACCAGCCAAAGACCAGCGCCACGATCAGCGACACCACCGGCGCAATCACCATGGCAGGCAGCATCGGCAGCCCCAGGAATTTCACCATCAGCGCCGCTGCATAGGCCCCTACTCCGAAATAGGCCGCATGGCCGAAACTGACCATGCCGCCGATCCCCATCATGAAATGCAGCGACACGGCAAACAGCGCGGCAACCATCAGATCGACCAGCAGGATCGTGGTGAAATCGGACACCACCAGCGGGCTGAGCGCCAGCAGGACCACGCCCGCAAACAGGACATAAGCGCCCTTGCCGCCGATCAGCTTAAGCGGCAGTTCCGGGCGCTCGGGTGCGCCGTGCTCGCTGCCGGGCTTGCCCATCAGCCCATAGGGCCGGACGATCAGCACCACGGCCATCACCATGAAGGGCAGCACGATGGAAATCTGCGGAAAGACCAGCACGGCAAAAGAGTTCAGCACCGAAATCAGGATCGCCGCGAAAAACGCGCCCGACACACTGCCCATGCCGCCGATGACGACGACGACAAAGGCCTCGCCAATGACGGACAGGTCCATTTGCAGGCTGACCGCCTCGCGCGGCAATTGCAGCGCGCCGCCAAGCCCTGCCAGGAACGAGCCAAGCGCAAAGGCCGCCGAGAACAGCCATGCCTGATTGACGCCCAGAGCCGCGACCATATCGCGATCCTGCGTCGCGGCGCGGACCAGAACGCCCCAGCGGGTCTTGTGAAACAGCAGCCAGATCCCTGCCAGCACGACCGGACCGATGGCGATCAGCGCAAGGTCGTATTCGGGGATCGGCTGACCCATGATCCGCACCGCACGATCCAGCCCCGGCGCGCGCGGACCCAGCAGATCCTCTGCCCCCCAGATCGCCAGTGTCGCATCCTGAAAGATCAGCAGCACGCCGAAGGTCGCGACAAGCTGGAACAGCTCGGGTGCCTGATAGATGCGCCGCAGGATCACGACCTCGATGATCAGCCCCAGAAGGCCCACGATCACGGCGGCGGCCAGCACCCCGAACCAGAAGCCAAGGGCGGTCACGCCGGTCGCCTCGACCAGCGTATAGGCCAGATAGGCACCGACCATGTAAAAGGAACCATGCGCGAAATTCACGATCCGCGTCACGCCAAAGATGATCGACAGGCCCGATGCGATCAGAAACAGCGATGACGCATTCGCCAGACCGGTCAAAAGCTGCGCGATGTAAAAGCCCATTGAAAAGACGCCCCTGTTGTGAAATCCGGCGCGGCGGCGGCACCGCCCGCCGCGCCCGGTCCTTTTGCCGCCGGTCTTATTGTGCCGGGCGCAGTTTCGCGGCCTCGTCCTCTGAGGGCAGATAGTCCGCGCCATCGGCATAGACCCAGTTCACCATCATGGGCTTGCCATCGACCAGCGCGGTCTCGCCCACATAGGCACCCATGGTCGATTGGTGGTCAGCGGCGCGGTAATGGAAAGGACCGGTCGGGCTTTGTTCGATCTGCAAGCCTTCCATCGCGGCGATCAGCGCCTCGGTATCGGTCGAGCCGGCCTTTTCCAGTGCCGCCACGATCGACAGGATCGAGTTATAGCCAACCACCGATCCGGTCTTGGGATCCTCGCCGAACATGGCGATATAGGCATCGGCAAAGGCCTTGTGTTCGGGCGTGTCCAGATCGGTGCCGGGATAGCCGGTCACGATCCAGCCATCCGGGGTTTCGCGGCCAAGCGGCAGCAGATATTCCGGCTCGCCCGTCAGCAACGACACCACAGGGCGGTCGTCGAACAGAAAGCGCAGCGACCCCTCGCGCACGAATTTCGCCACGTCGCCGCCGAATGTCACGTTGAAGATCGCATCGGGCTGCGCCGCCTCGACCGCGCGGACGGTAGAACCGGCGTCGATCTTGAACAGCGGCGGCCATTGTTCCTCGACGAATTCCACATCGGGACGCAGCTTTCCCAATTCCTCTTTGAACGAGGCCACGGCGTCCTGCCCATAGGCATAGTTCGGCGCGACTGTCGCCCATTTGACGGCATCCAGCCTGGCCGCGCGCTCGGCCAGCATCGCCGACTGCATATGCGTCGAAGGGCGCAGCCGGAACGTGTATTTATTACCCTTGGACCAGACCAGCGCGTCTGTCAGCGGTTCCGAGGCAAGGAACAGAACCTCTTTCTGATTGGCGAAATCGGACAGGGCCAGACCGATATTGGACAGGAACGACCCGAACAGCAGCACCGCGCCATCCTTGGATACCAGTTCCTCGGCGACCCTGATGGCCGTGGCCGGATCGCCCGTATCGTCGCGGCTGATGACCTTCAACTGCTTGCCGTCAACCCCTCCCGCATCGTTGATCTGCTGGACGGCCAGTTGCCAGCCCTTCTTGTAAGGCTCTGTAAAGGCGGGCTGTCGCGTATAGGAATTGATGTCGCCCAGAATGATGTCATCATTCGCATAGGCGGCAAATGTCGTCCCCCCAAGGGCGGATAGCACAGCGGCGACGACCGCAAGCTGTCTGAACATGTCGTCCTCTCCTGATTTCGACAAGCGTGCAAAGCGCCGCCTGCATTTTTCACTGTTAGTATGCCAACGATAGATCGAAGCAGCGCGTCCTGTCAAAAAAATCCACGCAGGATGCCAGAGGGCGGAAACTATCATACTGAAAAAACGTATGAAGATTATGTGCAGTAAAGTCGGAAAGGCCGGTTATGCGGCCATCGCGGAAACCAGTGTCACATCCGGAAACGCCTCGCACAGCCGCAGGATTCCCGCACGGTCGGGCATCACGCAGGCAGCGGTCGATACGGCATCGGCCAGCGCCGCCATGGGGGCAGACACGCTGACCCCGCGCCAGCGGACCGGCACCGGAGCGCCCGCGACGGGGTCAAGGATATGCGCCGTCCGTCCATCCCCCGCAAAGGTCATCCCCAGCGGGGCCGAACTGGCCAGCGCCCGGTCGCGCAATCCGACGCTGCCCCCCTGCGCCAGCCCCGCCCGCCATGCGTCGCCGCCGGGCTGCCCGCCAAGGGCGCGCAGCTCTCCGGTGTCGATCAGGATGTCGGACAGCCCCTCGGCCTGCAACATCTCTGCGATCCTGTCGGCGATATAGCCCTGCGCGATACCGTTCAGCGTCAGCGCCATGCGAGGCTGAAGGCGGATTTCGCCCGTATCCAGGGTGACGCGCGGCCAGCCGATCGCGGCACGGGCCAGATCGCGCGGTGCGGGATCCAGCGGCCTGCCCTGACCGGCAGCCAGCGCCAGCGCGCGCCACAGCGGCTGTACCGTCGGATCAAAGCGACCGCCGCTGGCGCGATGGACGGCAGCGGCGATAGTCATGCAATCCAGCATCTCGAAGGGCGGAGCCGTCAGCACCCCGGTGCGGTTCAGCCGCACCAGCGCAGAATCCGGCAGGTAAAGGCTGAACATGCGTTCAAGCCTCTGGATTTCGGCCATGGCGCGGCTGGCGATGGCGGGCGCATCGGGATGAGACAGGCGCAGCGTGACGCGGGCACCAAGGGCGATTCCGGTCTCGACATGCAGGGGCGCGGCATGCAACCGCATCGGCGCAAGCGCAGCGGCGGCAATGGTCAGAAAACGGCGACGTGTCAGCATCTGGTCAACCTCCGGCCTGATCGGACAGCGCCTTCAGGCGGCGCTGGAAATCGCTGTCATCGGCATCCGGCCCGGCGGCGGGCATGATTACCGCGTCGTCGGGGATGGCATCAAGCCGCAGCACCTGTCCGCCATGCACGGCGGCAAATCCTCGGGCATCCCCGGCCTTGCCAAAGGGCACCAGCTCGGGCGCACCCATGCCACCCTGACGGGTCGAGCCGACCACATAGAACGCCGCCTGTGCATCGATCCAGTTTTCCGCCCCCGGTTCGCCCCATGTCGCGCCGGGGGCACCCATGTCGCTGACCCAGATCGCCAGAATCGGATGGCTTTGTTCGGGCAGGCGCGCATAGGCCACGGCATCGCGGACCTGACTGAAGAACAGGGGCATTCCCGGCAATCCCTCAAGATGCACCTGCGCCTTGGGGCCGTCATGTTCCAGCAGGTTCATCTGGCAGTAATGACCCACGGCATCGGCGGTCATCGGGACCGGAGCGGTGGATTGCGTGACCTCTTGCCGGCAGGCGGCCAGAAGGATCAGCAGGGCGGCGGCGTATCTCATGGCGTGACCTTTCGAAAGGCGGCCCCGGCCAGTGTCAGCGCGATCACGGGCCAGATCAGCACGGAAAGCAGCGATTGCCACGGCGGGATCGCCATGGCCGCCCCGCCCACGCCCGATGCGGCCCCCTGCGCCCCGGACGCGGACAGGTTGAACAGCCGGAAGGCATCGGCGGGATTGGCCAGCAGCGCCACGGGAAAGGCATCGGTGGTGAACCAGCCGCCATGATCGGCGACCACCGCTGCCAGCAGCGCCAGATCATACAGCACCACCGCCCCCAGCCACAGCCCGATGGCCAGCCCTGCCGCCGCCGAGGACCGCCGCGCCAGCGCCGAAATCGCATAGCCTGCGCCAAGAAACGTGGCCCCCAGCAAAACCGAGGACCACCCCAGCCGCCACAGCGCGGGCAGTCCCGCCAACGCGCCCCCGTCCTTGCCAAGGGCGATGGCAGCCGTCAGCCCGTATCCGGCCAGCACCGCCAGCGCAAGAACCGCCAGATGTGCCAGAAACTTGCCCAGCAGGATCTGGTGCCGGGCGACGGGATAGGTCAGCAGCAGCGGCAGGGTGCCGCGCTCGGTCTCGCCCGCGATGGCGTCAAAGCTGATCAGCAGCGCCAGAAGCGGGATCAGATAGACCGACAGCGATGTCAGCGAGGCCACCGTCACCGACAGCCGGTCCACGCCCAGATCGCCCGTCGGTGAAGATCCGGCAAGCCCCAGCACCAGCGAGAACACCGCCATCATCACCAGCGCGATCGCCACCCAGCGGTTGCGCAGCGCGATGCGAAATTCGGGCAGTGCGGTGGCAAGGATGCGGCTCATTGCCCGTCCCTCCGGCTGAAGTGGCTATAGATGTCCTCAAGACTGGGGGGCAGCACGTCCAGATCGGCGACCTTGTCGCCAAGCCCGGCAATCTGGCCCAGCATGTCCAGCTTTCGCGATTGCGCGCAGTTCAGATGCACCCGCCCCTCAAGCAGGATCGCGCCCGGCAGGCTGGCGGCGATGGCCGTGGCACAGCCGTTGCGCGCCGTCACCTGCATCGCCACCGGCAGATCCGCGCTGCGCCGCAGATCGGCCAGACTGCCTTCGGCCACCAGACGCCCCGCCGACAGGATCAGGATCCGGTCGGTCCGCGCCTCGACCTCGGTCAGCGCATGCGACGACAGCAGGACCGACGCGCCTTGTTCGACCAGCCCATCCAGCAGCGCATAGAAATCGCGCCGCGAGACCGGATCAAGGCCGGATGTCGGCTCGTCCAGCACCAGCAGACGGGGCTGACCGATCAGCGCCTGCGCCAGCCCGACCCGCTGCCGCATGCCCTTGGAATAGGTGCCGATCCGCCGCCGCGCCGCATCATGGATGCCGACCCGTTCCAGCAGCGCCCGCGCCTGCCCCGGATTTTCGCCCCGCAGCGACAGATAATGGCGCAACTGCTCCTCGCCGGTCAGGGCGGGGTGAAAGGCCACGTTTTCGGGCAGATAGGCGACGTGACACCGCGCCTGTGCCGAACCGGGGGCCGCACCGCAGACCAGAACCTCGCCCCCGGTCGCGGGGATCAGGCCCAGAACGATTTTCATCAGCGTCGATTTGCCCGCGCCATTATGCCCCAGCAGCGCGACCCGCTGCCCCGGAGCAACGGTAAAACCGACACCGCTTAGCGCCTCGATGCCGGCGAAACGCTTAGTGAGATTTCGGATCGTCAAGGTCGAACTCATCCCCGCCTCCTTTCGTCCAGCGGTCGCGGAGGGCCAGCGCCTCGGCGGCCAGATCGGCGGGCACCGGAATCGTGCCGGGCCGCATCAGCGGATGGCTGTCCACCACGCCCCCCGGCAGCACCGCCGGGAACGAGGATTGCGACCAGCGGATCAGTTGAACGGCGGGCGATCCGGTCAGCAGTTTCGCGGCGGGTTGCGACCACAGGATATGATCCATCAGATCATTGGGCCGGAACGCGCCATCGGCCAGCCCGTCGCCGTTCAGATCGAAAGCCGCGTGATCTGACCAGTAATTGCCGCGCCCCTCGAAACTCCATTCCATATGCCGGGTGCCGACATATTTCACCTGCTCGCGATTTCCGATAAAACTGTTCCGGGTCAGGACGTTGCGTTCCGATCCTGCGGTAAAGTGGATGCCAATGGCGCAGCCCTCGAAGCGGTTGTCATAGATCAGGTTCTTGTGTGCGTTATAGATGAACAGGCATTTTTCCGGCCCGCCCGCGACCAGATTCCCGGCCACATCGGCATTGTTGGCATAGTTCAGCATCACCCCGTTCGAACGGTCGCCAAGGCTGAGATTGTCGCGAACCACCAGCCGGTCGGAAAACATCAGCGCAAAGCCCAGATGATTACCGATGCTGACATTGCCGCTGACCTCGGAATCGTTGGTATACATGTAGTGAACGGCAAAGCGCAGGTCGCGAAAGATGTTGTCGCGGAACACGTCCCGGCGCGAGGCGTTGGCGAATATCCCGTCGCGCCCCCACCGGACCGAGTTGCCCTGCACCAGCGCGCCGGGGCTGTTCCAGACATAGATGCCATTGCCCCGGTCGTTCAGACGCGGCTGGCGGGTACCCTCGATCACGTTGCCGGTGACGCGGGCATCCTTGCCGCCGTGAATGTCGATGCCGTGCAGGTTGCCCAACACGCGGTTTGCGTCGATCACCGCCCGGTCGCCGCCTTTCAGGATCTTGATGCCGGCATCCAGCGCTTCGCTGTCCATGCCCGATCCGGTGACGGTGACGCCGCGCAGGGTCACGTCGGGGGCATCGATTGTGACGACCGTGCCCGCGCCGGGGCCCTTGATCACACTGCCCGCAACGCCGGTCACGCTCAGCGGCCTGTCAAGGCGGACCGCGCCGGAATAGATGCCCTCGGTCAGGATCAGCACATCGCCGGGCGTGGCGGCAGCGATGGCCTGCTGCAAGGCACCCGGCCCCGGAGGCACACGCGTCCCGTCCGCCCACAGGGGCGGCGCAAGCAGCGCGCAGATCAGGGCCGGGCGCAGGATCATGGCTCAGGCCCCGCGCGGTTCCACCAGCATCCGGCCGCGCATCTCCATGTGCAGCGCGTGGCAGAACCACTGGCAGTAATACCAATAGACGCCGGGCTGTGCCGCCGTGAAGGTCACGGAATTGGTCTGCTGGGGCGATACCTCCATGGCGACACCGTGATTACCCATGGTAAAGCCGTGGGTCAGATCGTCGATATCGTCCAGATTGGTGACGATCACCGTCACCTCGTCGCCCTGCTTGACGGTAAAGGTGGTCAGCGCAAATTCCGGTGCCTGGCTTGAGATATAGACCCGCACCTTGTTGCCGTCGCGGATTACCGTGTCCTGCCAGTCATCAAGATCGATGCCATCCGCCTCGGCCTGACGGCGGGTCTCGGCCCAGATCGGGTCATTGCGATCCCAGACCGACAGCGGGTTCACCTTGGAGGCGTGGACAAGGATCGAATCATGCGGTTCCGCGAAGGTCGGGCCGTCATGCACCAGCGTCAGCGTGTCGCCGTCGATGGTGAACAATTGTTCGTTTTCGGGCTTCAGCGGGCCGACATTCAGGAACCGGTCCTTCGAGAACTTGTTCATCGACAGGTAATATTTGGCCGAGGCATCCAGCGTCTCGCCCTCGCAGGTGGAATTGTGCCCCGGCTGGTAATGGACATCCGCCTTGGTGACGATCGGATCGACATCCTCGCCGCCATAGGCGCGGACCGCCTTTTCGATATCCCAGACCACCACCTGACTGTCCAGAAACAGCGTCGTATAGGCACGGCCCTGCCCGTCGAAACAGGTATGCAGCGGGCCAAGTCCCAGTTCCGGCTCGGCCACCACGACTGATCGCAGATCGGCACCGTTATAGAACACGTCATCCAGCTTGCGCACATCGATGACCGAGACGGTGGGCGACAGCTTGCCGCCGATACACAGGTGGATCCTGTCGGGGGCCATGTTGCAGCCATGCGGGTTGTTCGGGATCGGGATATAGCGGACATAGTCCTTTTCGCTGCCCTTGCGCCCGTCGATCACCTTGACGCCATTCAGTTCGGTGTAATCGCCGGCCGCGATACCCTTTTCGATTTCCGCGATGTTGTAGACCACGACATGATCCATGTCGGATTCTGTCATTTCGGGCAGGGTCACACCCATTTCCGAATTATAGCTGGTCGAAAAGGCATATTTGCCGTCGTAATCGGCATCCGTGTTGTCAAGATTGCCCGACACCATCACCTGCCAGGCGATGGTCATGTCATCGGCATTGATGGCGGTGTAGAAATTCACATATTGCGACGGATCGTCCAGCACATTGCCGTCATTGACCATCGGCACCTCGTCCTCGCCATTGGCAAAGACATAATTGGTGCGTGGCCATTTCTGCGGGCGGATGCCGTGGATGCCTTTGGCATTGGGGATCTCGATGATCTTGTCGCATTTCATCACGTCGCAGCGGACCCGCGCCATCCGCGTATTCGCCTTGTCGTTCATGAACAGGAACCGCCCGTCATAGCGGCCTTCGGTGAATGACATGTGGACATGATGCAGATCACCGTTGCGCGGAAATTCCAGCCCGTTCGCCGCCAGATAGGCCTTGGTCTTGTCGGTCAGGCCCTCGGTCAGGATCTTTTTCGATTCATTGGTGATCCCCCAGCCCGTCGCCGAGCAGATATTGAACACCGGTACGCGCATGAATTCCCGCATCGAGGGGATGCCAAGAATCCGCATCTCGCCCGTCTGACCCGAGGACCAGAAGCCGTAATATTCGTCCAGTTGGCCGGGCGGCACTTCGGCCGCGCCGGCGGCCCGCGCCGGGGTTGTGCCCGCCACGCTGGCCGCGCCGACGGTGCCGCCGCCCAGAAGCGCGCGCCCTCCCATCGTTCCGGCCAGCGCCGCGCCCCCCGCGCCGGCACCCAGAAGGCCGCGGCGGCTGATCCTATTTCCGGTTTTCTCAGACATGGTTCATCCTTTCATTCGGCAGGTTAAGATTTGGGTTGGTTGGGGTGCCCGCCCAGATCGCGCGGCACCCTGCCAACTGCCGCCCGGCGCTTCGTCTTGCGGATGACCACCGGGCAGATGGTTTCGGACTGATACAGAACCTGACAGTGCAGGCAGGTGATGCATTCGTTGGGGTTGATCTCTCCGGTGGGGTGAATTGCCTGCACCGGACATTCATTCGCGCAGCTCTGGCAGGGATTGCCGCAATCGCGATAGCGTTTCAGCCAGTCGAACATGCGCAGCCGCGCCGGAATGGCCAGTGCCGCGCCCAGAGGGCAGAGATAGCGGCAATAGAACCGTTCCACGAACAGCCCCGCGATCAGCAGCGCCGCCGCATAGGCCACAAAGGGCCACGCGCGAAGGAATTTCAGCACGATGGCGGTCTTGAAGGGTTCGATCTCGGCCAGATGCTCGGCCTGTTCGATGCTGGCCAGACTGACCCCGAACAGCCCCAGAAAGATCATGTATTTCAGCGGCCACAGCCGTTCATGCAACCCCCAGGGCAGGGTCCATTGCGGCACATGGCAGGCGCGGGCAATGCGGTT
>NZ_JBKEBL010000311.1:0-1629 GCF_047973135.1 Paracoccus sp. (in: a-proteobacteria) | reverse complement strand
GCGGATCACATGATCGTCGCAGGTGAGCTTGTCGAAACCGTGCTTGCGGGCGGCTATCCCGAGGCGCTCGGGCGGAAACGATGGGGGCGCAGGCAGGACTGGTATCACGGCTATCTTGACGCGATCGTGCAGCGCGACGTGCGCGATATCGCCCAGATCGAACAACTCGTCATCATGCCGAAGCTGCTGGCGGTTCCGGCCGAGCATTCGGGGCAATTGGTGAACTATACCGGGATCGGCGCGGCGCTTGGTCACAACCATGTGACCACGGCGAAATATCTGCGCATTTTCGAGAGCCTCTATCTGGTGCACAGCTTGCAGCCCTGGTTCACCAACCGGTTGAAACGGCTGACCAAATCCCCCAAGCTGCATTTCCTTGATGCCGGACTTCTGGCGGCGATGCGCGAGGTTTCTCCAGATGTTGTTGCCAAGGATCGCACCGGTTTCGGCCCGATCCGGGAGACCTTCGTGTTCAGCGAGCTGCGCAAGATCGCATCCTGGAGCGATCAGCGCTGCGCCTTCGCGCATTTCCGCGACAAGGACAAGAATGAGGTTGATATCGTTCTGGAAAATCGTCGAGGGGAGGTCGTAGGGATCGAGGTCAAGGCCTCGGCCACGGTGTCCGCCAGCGATTTTTCCGGCATGCGCAAGCTGGCGGAGGCCTGTGGCGGGAAATTCGTCCAGGGGCTGGTCCCCTATGATCATGATCAGGTCGGTCCCTTTGCCGACAACATGTTCGCAGCCCCGCTTTCCTGCTTGTGGTCTGCGTAATCGAAAGGTCTTGGCGCCGGTTCATTGCGACGGCAAGGGCGGTCCTTGTTTCGGATTCACGATCCCCGTATCGCCCCCGTTGACTGCCTGCTGCGCCGCCATCGTCTTGGCCATGCTGAGCAGCCGCCTGAACGCTGGATTGTCGTTTTTGGGGGACCAGACCGCCGAGAAAGACAGAAGCTCTCCATTTATGGGGCGGTAGATCAGGCCGGGGAAACGTGTCGCCACCATCGCCTCGCTGACGATTGCAATGCCCTGACCAAGCGCCACCAGTGGCAGAAGGTTGGCCCGTCCCACCGATTGAATCCTAAACACGGGGCGGCGGTCGAAACGGGCGAAGATGTGTGCCAAATGGTCCTGTATTTCCTGCCCAGATGCGGCCTCTCTGACGATGAAGGTTTCCGCTGCCAGATCGCGCCAGTCGAGATTGGCCCGATCGGCAAGATGATGCGCCTCTGGCAGTGCCATGAAGATGCGCTCTGACCACAGAGGGATTGTATCGTAATCTGGCCAGTCCTGAAGGGCATGAAGAAACGCGACATCGAGGCGAAACTGGCCGATGGCGACGATGTGATCGGCGGGGTCGGCATCGACCAACTCGATCTGCACCGACGGGTGGTGCTGACCGTAGGCCTGCAACAGTTCAGCAAGAAACCCCGAGGCGATGGAGCCATAGAGGCCGATCCTGACCCGGCCTTGTTTCGCCTGTCCGATCTCAGCGATCTCGCGGGAACCTTGATGGAGGCCCCGAAGAATCTGGCGGGCGCGCGGCAGATACCGCGCGCCCGCGAAGGTCAGACGAATGCCGCCGCTGTGACGATGAAACAGCCCTGCGCCGAGATGGTCTTCAAGGTCGCG
>NZ_JBKEBL010000191.1:0-5246 GCF_047973135.1 Paracoccus sp. (in: a-proteobacteria) | reverse complement strand
GTGCTGCGGGGCGGGGCGGGCAACGATGCGCTGCGCGGCAAGGGCGGGAATGACAAGCTGTTCGGCGGGGCCGGCAATGACCGGTTGTTCGGCGGCAAGGGGGCCGACAGCCTGAATGGCGGAACCGGGAATGATCGGCTGCGGAGCGACGGGCAGGCCGATGTCCTGAACGGCGGCGGGGGTCGCGATGTTCTGCTTGGCGGCGGCGGAAACGACCGGCTGCTGGGCGGCAAGGGCACGGACAACCTGTTCGGAGGCAAGGGCCGCGACGTCATGACCGGCGGCAGGGGCGCGGACAGCTTTACCTTCAAGCCGGACAGCGGCCGCGACGTGATCACCGATTTCGGTCGGGGCGATGACAGCCTGAACCTGCGCGCCTGGGATTTTGCAGGCCGCAGCGATTTCGAGGCGAATGTTCGCATCACCGAAACGGCGAAGGCGCTGGTTCTGGGCTTTGGCGATGGCGACCGGCTGGTCCTGCGCAACGCAACGATGGACAGCCTGGACGATTTCCTGTTCTGAACAGGCAGAGTTCCCGCCGCCCGCTTTTGCTTTCTGCGGCGATCTGCCCTGCATGGGGACAGGTGCCAGACCGGGCAGGCCATGCATGGGCGGAAAGGGGGGGTGCGGTTCGGGCAAAGCCCGCCCCGCGCGCTGCCGCCCGGCCGGAGGCGCGCTTCGCGCGCGGTCGGTCTGCGGATGCCGGCGTCAGGCAGTCGGTGCGTCAGGGTAGATCAGTTGTCGGGGTGGATCAGGCGGCCGGCCTCGCGCCGGGCAAAGGGCCTGAGGCGCGGTCCGTATTCGGTCAGAAAGGCCCGCACGCGGGGGGCGTCGCGCTTCGACAGGTCGCGCAGCCACCAGGCGATGGCCTTCTGGATGAACCATTCGCGGTCATCGACCATCCCGGCGGCCCAGCCCAGGATCCGCTCGCGCCGGGCCAGATCGTCGGGTTTGGGGTTGTTCATCTTGGCCCAGGGCAGGGTGCCGACCAGAGCAGCGCGGCGGATCCACATGTTCGGATCCTCTGACCAGCCCTCAACCTGATCAAGCCGGGCGGGATCGGCTATCAGCCGTTTCTGCCCGGCAATCATGACATGATCGGCGATGGCCCATGCGTCGAAATCGGGCTGCCACAGGGTAATGCTATCCCAGACCCCGGCATCAGGGCGGATACGGGCCTGAGTCAGCAGTTTTGCGGCGGCGATCCGGGCTTCATGGATGTCGCTGGTCCACAGATCGCGCGCAAGCGCGACCCGGCCCGCGATGTCCCGCCCGGCCCGCCATTCGGCCACCAGACCGGCGATCAGCGGCACGGGAACGCCCAGATAGATCCGCGTGACCTTGTGATAGGCGGCCATCTGCGCGCCTCTTTCCGCATCACCCAGTGCCCGCAATGCGTTCAGTTCATCCATGCCGCCCCCCTTTCCAACCGCTTTTATAGCCAGACGCGTTTAAAGTGATTGTCTTGTCTGGCTATAACCTTGTGATCTGACGCCGTGGCTCGCGCAGAAGCAATAGAAGGGCGGGCCGTGACCTGCAAGAAGCCCGCAAGAAGATGGTGGCAGCGGTCGCGGCGCGGCGGTAAAAGACCTGCGCAATCGAAAGGTGTCCCCATGTCGCATTCCTCTGATGCCCGCCCCATGACTTCGCGCCGCAGCGGCCCGCTGACGGGCATGGCGCAGGTGCCGGGAGACAAGTCGATCAGCCACCGCGCGCTGATCCTTGGTGCGCTGTCGGTTGGCGAGACGCGGATAACCGGCCTGCTGGAAGGTCAGGACGTTCTGGACACCGCAAAGGCGATGGCCGCTTTCGGGGCGCAGGTCACGCGGCACGGGCCGGGCGAATGGTCGGTGCATGGTGTCGGCGTCGGCGGGTTCAGCGAGCCAGAGGGGGTGATCGATTGCGGCAATTCCGGCACCGGTGTGCGGCTGATCATGGGCGCGATGGCAACGACGCCGATCACCGCCACCTTTACCGGCGATGCCAGCCTGTCGCGGCGGCCCATGGCGCGCATAACCGATCCGATCAGCGGCTTTGGTGCGCAGATCACCGCGCGCGAGGGGGGGCGTCTGCCGATCACCATTCAGGGCGCGGCGGATCCCGTTCCGCTGCGTTATCGCACGCCGGTTGCCAGCGCGCAGATCAAATCGGCGGTGCTGCTGGCCGGGCTGAACGCTCCGGGTGAGACCGTGGTGATCGAGGCCGAGCCGACGCGCGACCATTCCGAACGGATGCTGGCGGGTTTCGGCGCGCAGATCCGTACCGAGACCACCGGCGAGGGGCATGTGATCACCCTGACGGGGCGGCCAGAACTGCGCGCGCAGCCGGTGGCGGTGCCGCGCGATCCGTCCAGCGCGGCGTTTCCGGTGGCGGCGGCTTTGATCGTGCCCGGATCGGACATCCGCGTGCCGGGTGTCAGCCGCAACCCGACCCGCGACGGGCTTTATGTCACGCTGCTGGAAATGGGTGCGGACATCGCCTTTGAGAGCCCGCGCGAAGAAGGGGGCGAGCCCGTGGCCGATCTGGTCGTCCGGCACGGCCCGCTGAAAGGCGTCAGCGTCCCGGCAGAGCGCGCGGCAAGCATGATCGACGAATTTCCGATCCTGTCGGTCGTCGCGGCATTTGCCGAAGGAGAGACCGTGATGAACGGCGTGGCCGAGCTGCGCGTCAAGGAAAGCGACCGTATCGACGCGATGGCGCGCGGGCTGGAGGCGAATGGCGTCCGGGTCGAGGAAACCCGCGACAGTCTGACTGTTCATGGCATGGCGCGGGTGCCGGGCGGCGGCGTGGCGGTCACGCATCTGGATCACCGCATTGCCATGGCCTTCCTGATCCTCGGTCTTGCGGCACAGCAGCCGGTCGGGGTGGACGATGGCAGCCCGATCGCGACCTCTTTTCCTGATTTCCTGCCGTTGATGCAAGGTCTGGGCGCCGATCTGGGATAGGTGCCCTGACCGGGATCCTGTCAGACAGGCTCTGCCGCGCGCCGCACGTCAAGCTGGCTGCGAATGTCATCCAGCAGCTTTGCCGCATTCTTGCGCCGGTCGTCGTTTTTAAGGGATTTGTGCAACCGCATCGCCATATCCGCGTAATGCTGCGCCGCCACCAGATGAGAGCGGGGCGCAACCGAAGCCGTGTTTTCGGCAAGGGCGCATTCGGTGTGGCAAAGCTGTTCGCACAGTTCGGCGCGGAAATCGGGATACTCGTCCTCGCTGACGGCGGCCAGCGTCCGGTCATACAGGTCGATGGCCAGATCCAGATAGCCCACCCCGGTGATGCCGCCGCTGAGCCGCCCCTGTTCGGCGCGGATCATGCCAAGATTGTGGATCAGGCGCGCGCGTTCCAGCTTGTCGGTGATGCGGTCGCGATAGCGCACCGAGTTTTCGCAGGCTTCGGCGGCATTGCCCAGCAGCGCAAGGGCGATACCGGGATCGGCGAATTTGCTGCGATGGACAAGAACGACGGCCAGATTCTGCTGGGTCTGCGCCCAGTCCATCGGATGCGTTTCTTCAAGGATGACGCGCCCGGCCCGGCGATAGGCCCGCTGCGCCCGTTTCAGGAAATCGTCGCGATGTTCCTCGGGCAGCAGAATACCTTGTTGCAACAGCGCGTTACCCAGATGGTTTTGTGCCTTGCCCCACAGCATCGGATGGTCAAATTCGGAAATCGCGGTGATCGCGTTGTTATAGGCATCGACCGCCGCCGAAAGGACCGCCCCCATCTCGGACACGCCGATGCGCCGCAGCTGGTCCAGCAGCATATCGCCAAGATTCGTATAGGTCTCGGCCCATAATTCGGGGGTGGCGTCGCGGTCGATCTGGTCCACGGCGTCGCGCGACATGCGGATCGCCCAGGGCAGCGCCTCGCCGCCATGCCGCTGGCCTTCCTCGTGCAGCAGGCGGGCATAGTCCCTGCGCTTGCGGCCCGGTTCGGCGATGTCGATATCCGCAAAGGCATCCGCCACCGCCGACAACTGGCGAAAGGCGGCCTCGGTCCCGCCGGTCAGCAGGGCGTTGCGGGCGCGCAGTTCCTTGGTCGCCGCCATGATCTCGGTCTCGATCTGGCTGGCGCGCAGCAACAGGCGATCAGTCTCGGCGAAATCCAGACGACCGATGGCGTCTTTGGCCGCGATCTTGAGATCGGCCAGCCACAGGCTGCGGTCATCGGCCTCGGCGATGCGCGATGTCAGTTGGCCCAGTTCCCGCACGCGGGTCCGTACCATGCCGCGCAGTCTGGGTACGGACAGTTCCGACCAGCCGCTGATGGCGAATTTATGCCCCAGCAGCCGCAACTGATCCTCGGTCGCATTGTCAAGCCTGCCGACCCGTTCGGGCAGTTCGTGGCTTGCGTCCAACGCCGAGCGGATCAGCCCGGCGGTGATGGCGCGGCGAAATCCCTCGTCCCGGACCAGCAACCCCAGCGCCACCTCCAGCGATACGGCGACCACGCGCCGGCTTTCGGCCTGCGCCTCTTTGGGCAACTGGTCGGCCGCCCATACCGCCAGCGCGGCCGGGTCGGTCAGCACCTCCGAGGCAACGCGGGACAGCGGCACCAGTGACAGGTCGTCGGCGGCCAGTCGCAGGTCGTGCTCTGACACCTCGCCCGAGCGCAGCAGATGGTCGGGCAATTCGCGGATCAGGGTAAAGGCGTTCTGGTCACGCGATTGCAGCCAGATATAGGCCAGCGCATCAGGAACCGACAGCGCGGTGCGCAGATCGGCCCAGGGCAGACCCAGCGACACTGCAGCAAGACCCACAGCGACGGGGCCCAGCTTTTCGGTAAACTGAATAGACAACGCAACCCTCAACTACTGCCCGAGGGTTGCCGCGTCTTTTTGATTGGGTCAAGAGGGTACAACCTTAGATTTTGAAGCAAAAGCCCTAGCTGTACCAATGAGTTGCGTTTTTCAACCGGCAGATGTGCCTACATCGGCGCCGCCCCGCCGAATACCGGAGGAAAGGCGAAAAACTGCCCGCGGTCCTTGCGCGCCACGAGCGCCATACAACACTGTTCCGTATAAGATTCGCGGCCGCGCGTATGCGCCGGACGCGCCCCTTCGGGAATACCGCATGCGACCGGCGGCAGGTCCGGCAACCACCGGCCTGACGCCGGAATGAGGGCAAAGCCGCGCGGCTTTTGCGATCATCCCAAAAGCTTTTGCGCCACCAGTTCGTTGACGGCCGCCGGATTGGCCTTGCCTCCTGTGGCCTTCAGCACCTGACCGACGAACCAGCCCGCCAGTTTCG
>NZ_JBKEBL010000329.1:0-4189 GCF_047973135.1 Paracoccus sp. (in: a-proteobacteria) | reverse complement strand
GTGCAAGAAGGGCGGATCACGCCTCCAAAAGGCGTTTGAGCATGGCCAGATCTTCGGCCAGCAACTGATCCTCGCCCGCCAGCTCCTCAATCTTGCGGACGCCATGCATGATCGTGGTGTGGTCGCGCCCACCAAAACGTCGGCCGATTTCCGGCAGGCTGCGACTGGTCAGTTGCTTGGACAGGTACATCGCGATCTGCCGGGGCCGGGCGACATTGCGGGCACGTTTCGGGCCCATCATATCGGCCAGCCGGATATTGTAATGCTCGGCCACCTTGCGCTGAATATCGTCAATGCTGATCTTGCGGTCATTGGTGCGCAGGATGTCTGCCAGACATTCCTGGGCCACATCCAGCGTGATCTCGCGGCGCAGCAGGCTGGCATGGGCGAAAAGCCGCTGAAGCGCCCCCTCCAGAACGCGGACGTTGGTGGTGATGCGATGCGCCAGAAATTCCAGCACGCCCGTGCCGATTTCCAGATCGGAATGCTGGGTGCGGAACGCCTCGGTCTTGGATTGCAGGATGCCCAGACGCAATTCATAGGTGGTCGGGTGAAGATCGACGATCAACCCGCAGGAAAGCCGCGACTTGATGCGTTCCTCAAGACCCTTGATCTCGGCCGGGGCGCGGTCTGCGGAAATGACGATCTGCTTGCCCTGATCGACCAGCGCATTGAACGTGTGGAAAAATTCCTCTTGGGTGCTGTCCTTCCCGGCGATGAACTGCACATCATCAACCATCAGCATGTTCACATTGCGGAACATGCCCTTGAAATCCATGATCGTGCTTTCGCGCAATGCCTGCACAAAGCGGTACATGAACTGTTCCGCCGACAGATACAGCACCTGCGCCATCGGGTGACGCGTGCGGTAATCATGTGCGATGGCGTGCATCAGGTGGGTCTTGCCCAGCCCGACCCCGCCATAAAGGAACAGCGGATTAAAGCCGACCGGCCCACCCTCGGCAACGCGGCGCGCGGCGGCATGGGCCAGCTCGTTCGGCTTGCCGACCACGAAATTGCTGAAGGTAAAGCGCGGATCCAGCGGCGCGCCCAGATCGGCCCGGTCAGCCACCGCAGGCGCGGCAGGGACCGGATCCTTGCGGCTGGCGGTCGCCGGGGCACCTTGAGCACCAATCTCGAACCGGACGCGTTCGACTTGCGGGCCAAGGCGCGACAATTCGCTGATGATATCGTCGGCGAAATGACGGTTCACCCAGTCCGAGATGAACCGCGTCGGGCTGGCAAATCGCGCAACCCCGTCCTCGACTGCGGTCAATCGCAGCGGTTTGATCCAGTGATTATAATTGTTTGGTCCCACCACCTGTTCGAGTTGCGTACATGCCTGCCCCCAAAGGTCTTCCATTTCCTATTGCCCCAGCCTTGCTTTCAGTCCCCAAGCTCCACCGGTTCAGCCGGTGTGAGCGCATCGCCCGGCCCTTTCGGGACGATGGCAACAGACTACCCCTGCGACCCGGCAGGGTCACATGACGGGGTGTACGCCCGATACCATCTCACAACAGTGATCCAACAAAGACTGGTGGCAGCCAGCCGTCGCAGATCTATGACACAAGGGAAGCCCCTCATGCCACGCGCCAACGCAAAGAAGCCGGAACAACCGTTCCGATCCGCCACGCGGCCCGTCCCCCAAAAGAGCGAAGTGAATCGCAGGCTGAAATTAGCAACTCGAATGAAGCCCGCGCAACCGAACTATGCGCTTGACATGTCAGTATCCTGAACGAATCTGCGAGGCCTTTGACTCACAAGTAAAATTTCTCGAACCCCTTAAATATTAACACTTTCTTAAGAAATTTCCGCAGGAATACCTTGTACAAAACGGAAACGGGCACGAACAACCGTTCGCGCCCGTTTCAGGGACAGCGGCCTTTGCAGACCGGATTACAGCGTCTTAAGCCGCTTACGACGCCGACAGTGCCTTCACACGCGCCGACAGTCGCGACATTTTCCGCGATGCGGTATTCTTGTGGTAAACGCCCTTGGTCACGCCGCGCATCAGTTCGGGCTGGGCGGTTCTCAGCGCATCGCGGGCAGCGTCGGCATTGCCCGATGCAATCGCCTCTTCGACCTTGCGCAGGAAGGTGCGGATGCGCGAACGGCGCGCCTTGTTGACTTCGGTGCGGCGCAGCGTCTGGCGGGCGCGCTTTTTCGACTGGGGCGTATTTGCCATGGTTCGGAATCCTATCGGGTCTTTAACGTTTCAATCGCGAAATAAACCCGCCACCCGCCTTGTGAAAAGCGGGTATGATTCTTGCCTAAGCGGGCCCACGCGCATGTACGGCGGGGCTTTTACGGCAAAACCCCGCCAAAGGAAACCCGGAAAAATCAGCGGTCGCGGAATTGCGGTTCGCGCTTTTCCAGAAAGGCCGCCATGCCCTCTTTCTGGTCCTCGGTCGCGAACATCGAGTGGAAGGCACGGCGCTCGAACAGCAACCCCTCGTGCAGGGTGGATTCATAGGCGCGGTTGACCGCCTCTTTGACAGCCTTGGTCGCGGTGGCCGATTTTTCGCAGATTTTGCGGGCGATGGCCATGACTTCGGGAATCAGCTTCGAGGTGGGCACGACACGGCTGACAAGGCCCGACCGCTCGGCCTCGGCCGCATCCATGAAGCGACCGGTCAGGATCATATCCATCGCCTTGGACTTGCCGACGAATCGGGTAAGGCGCTGCGTGCCGCCAATGCCGGGAATGACGCCCAGATTGATTTCGGGCTGGCCGAACTTGGCGTTTTCCGCTGCAATGATGAAATCGCAGGCCATTGCCAGCTCGCACCCGCCGCCCAGGGTATAGCCGCTGACCGCCGCGATGATTGGCTTGCGGATGCGGGTGAAAGCCTCGATCTGCGGGCCGAACAGATCCTCGCCATAGACCTCGATAAAGCTTTTCTCGGACATCTCTTTGATATCCGCCCCGGCGGCAAAGGCTTTTTCGCTGCCAGTGATGACGATGCAGCGAACCTTGTCGTTATGGTCCGCCTCGGTCACGGCCTTCGCCAGTTCGGTGATCAACGTCGAGTTCAGCGCATTCAGAGCCTCGGGGCGGTTCAGCCGGATCAGCGCAACCTCATCCTCGATTTCCACGATGATCGTTTCATAAGCCATGTCGGGGCCCTCGTTGCAGTAAGTGACCCACAAGTCCTAGCAGGACCAACCGGCCTAGACCAGCTTTGCGAACCCGTCGCGCCGATCTGCCTGCGCCCTTGCAGGATCCTTGCCGATTGTAGAATAAGGGAAAACCGTCCGGTCAGCCGGCCACAAGGGCAAGAATGACAGGGAATACCTTGGATCAGACAATCGGCGCTGTCGTCGTCACCTATAATCGCCTAGGCAAGTTGCAGGATACGGTGCGGCGTCTTCTGGAACAGAAGGTGGATCACGTGCTGGTGTTTGACAACGCCTCGGACGATGGCACGGCGGAATGGCTGGCCTCTGTCACCGATCCACGCCTGATCCAGCATCGCAGCGACGCGAATCTGGGCGGTGCCGGCGGCTTCGAGCAGGGCATGCGGCAGATGACCGAACGCTGCGACCCCGACTGGATCGTGGTCATGGATGACGATGGCCGTCCGGCACATGGTGCGATCCGGGCGTTTCGCGACCTGACCTGCGACCATGATGCGGTGGGCGCGGCAGTGCTTACCCCGTCAGGCGAGGTATGCGAGATGAACCGCCCCTATCGCAACCCGTTCTGGCACGGCCGCGAATTTCTGCGCACATTGTTCAGAGGCAGGCACGGATTTCACTTGCAGGATTCCGCCTATGCCGTCGATGCGCCGGTGACTGATGTGGACATGGCGTCCTTCGTTGGTTTGTTCCTGTCCCGAGCAGCGGTCCGGCGGGCGGGATACCCGGACGGGCGGCTGTTCGTTTATGGCGACGATCAACTTTATACACTGCAAATGCGCCGCAGGGGGCTGCGCATCGCCTTTGCCCCACCGGTCCGGTTCGAGCACGATACCGACGCGAAACAGGCGGCGGGTGGCGTGGTCCTGCGACCGTTGTGGAAGGTCTACTATATGTATCGCAACGCGATGATCGCCTATCGCGTGGCCGCCGGGCCGTGGTTCTGGCCACTGGTTCCGGTGCTGATGATCAAGTGGTGGCGCAAGGCGCGGGACTATGGCGACGATGCGCCGGTTTTCCGCCGGATTCTGCGAATCGCCATGCGCGATGG
>NZ_JBKEBL010000164.1:0-36339 GCF_047973135.1 Paracoccus sp. (in: a-proteobacteria) | reverse complement strand
GTGCTTGACGGCGGGGTCATTGTCGCGGCACCGTCTTGAGCCATGATCAAGATTCGACTGCCCTCTGCCATGCCTGCCTTTCGATCCGAGCCCAGACCATGACGTCCGGGATCTGCCTTTGCCCCGAAATCCTGCCTTCCGGTCCGGATGGCGTGCTGTTGCGTTTTGCGCTGCATCCCCTGCCGCAGGCGATGGCTGCGGCACAGGTGCTGACCGCCGATCTTGAGGCCAACCCGCCTGCCGGTACGGTCGAGATCGCACCGGCGCTGGTCTCGGTGCTGCTGCGCTTTGACCCGGCGGTAACGGCGCGGGCGGGGGTGGCTGCGGACCTGCTGGGCAGGGCCGGGCGGATCGCCTCTGACCGTCCCGCGCTGCCCGAGGCGTCGCGGCGCTGGACCGTCCCGGCGGCTTTTGGCGGCGACAATGGTCCGCAACTGGCCGAGGTTGCGGCGTTGATGAACCTGTCGCAGGACGCGGCGGCGCGGCAGGTCTGCGAGGCCGATCTGCGGGTTCTGGCTATCGGCTTTGCCCCCGGACAGCCCTATATCGGCCTTTTGCCCGAATCCTGGGAGCTGCCGCGCATGGCCGCGTTGAACCCTTCGGTCCCGGCGGGGGCAGTGGTGGTTGCGGTGCGTCAGATCGTGATGTTCGGCGGTGTTTCGGCGACCGGCTGGCGGCAGATCGCCCGTGTGGCCTTTCGCAGTTTCCGGCCCGGTCGGGCGGACCCGATGCCGCTGCGGGCGGGCGATGCGATCCGCTATGCCCCGGTCTCGCCCGCCGAGATCGCGGCGCTGGCCGATGCGCCGGACGGGTTGGGCGGCGCAAGGCTGGAGGTGCTGCGATGATCCGGCTAAGCGTGATCCGCGCCGATGGCATGCTGAGCGTGCAGGATATGGGTCGGCCAGGCCATCTGGCGCAGGGCCTGTCGCGGGGCGGTGCGATGGACCGGCTGGCCCTGATCGAGGCCGCTGCGCTGCTGGGTGCCGCAGTTCCCGTGGCCGGGATCGAGATGGCAGCGGCGGGGGGCGTGTTCGGCGTGTCGGCACCTACCCGCATCGCGCTGACCGGCGCGCCGCTGACCGCGACGCTGGACGATCAGCCGCTGCAATGGCATGCCGTGCATCTGATTCTGCCCGGCCAGAAATTGCGGATCGGAGGCGCGGTGTCCGGCGTTTATGCCTATCTTACGCCTGCGGGCGGGATTGCCACGCCGGAATGGCTGGGCAGTCGCGCCGCGCATCTGAGCATTGGCATCGGTGCGGCCCTCGCATCGGGCGATGACTTGCCCTGTGGCGACGACCCCGACCCCGACTGTCCGGCGCGCAGGATCGATGCGGCGGCGCGCTTTGGCGGTGGGAACGTGCGGGTGATGGACGGGCCGCAGACCGCGCTGTTCGACGCCGATACCCTGACGGCCTTTTTCGCGACCGAATTCACGCGCAGCCCGCGCGGCAACCGGCAGGGGGTGCAGCTTGACGCGGCAGGGCGGTTCACCAGCGCGCATGCGGCAGGTCTGGCCTCGGATGTTATCGGTCCGGGGGATCTGCAGATGACCGGCGACGGGGTGCCCTATGTGCTGATGGCGGAATGCCAGACCATCGGCGGCTACCCCCGGATCGGGCAGGTGATCCCCGCCGATTTGCCCGTCATCGCGCAGGCCGCACCCGGCCAGCGGTTGCGGTTTCAGAGGCTGAGCCAGGATCAGGCCGATGCCGTATTTCGCGACGATGCCGCCTTGATGCGGGATGCGGCGGCGCGCTGTCGCGATCTGCTGCGCGATCCATGGACGATGACCGATCTGTTGGCCTATCAGTTGATCGGAGGTGTCACCGCGGGCAACGAACTGGAGGAAGAATGCAAGTCGATCTGAATTCCGATATGGGCGAGGGTTTCGGTCCGTGGCAGATGGGCGATGACGCCGCGTTGCTGGACATCGTAAGCTCGGCCAATATCGCCTGCGGCTTTCACGCGGGCGACCCCGATGTGATGGCCCGCACGATGCGGAACGCGGCAGATAAGGGCGTCGGTATCGGCGCGCATCCGGGTTTTGCCGATCTGCGCGGCTTTGGCCGTCGCCGGATGAACCTGTCTGCCGATGAACTGGGCAATATGGTTGCCTATCAGCTTGGGGCCGCGCGGGGTATGGCCGCGCTGCTGGGAACACAGGTGCGGCATCTGAAACTGCACGGGGCGCTGTCCAACATTGCCACCGACACGCCCGAGGTCGCGCGCGCCTGCTATCAGGCCGCCTTGCGCGTCGATCCGGAACTTGTCATCGTCGTGCTGGCCGGAACCCGGATGGAGGCCGTCGCCCGTGAACTGGGCGCGCATTGCGCCGCCGAGATTTTTGCCGACCGTGCCTATAACGACGACGCCTCGCTGGTTGATCGCAGCCAGCCCGGCGCGGTGCTGCATGACCCCGCCGAAGCCGGGCAGCGCATGGTCGAGATGATCCGCGCGGGCGGCATCCTGACCGCCAGCGGCAAGTGTATCCCCTGCCAGATCGACACGATCTGCGTTCACGGCGATTCCGCCGAAGCTGTGGCGATGGCCGCCACGGTGCGCAGGTCGCTGTCGGATGCGGGGATCAGCGTCAGGCGGTTCTGATCAGGTGCCTTGAGGACCGGCCGTTCCCGAAGATCCGAGGCGCGGACCCGCATCTGCATGGTTCGGCAACGGTGTACTTTCGCCCCTTGGAGCATGTCGGACGCAATGTGCCTCATAGCCTGCGGCCTTGAAATAGTTGTAGCACTCTTCGTCCGGGAAGAGGTCGCAGACATGGCCGGTGGCGGACCAGAGTTGCTCACAGGTTCGCGCGGCGGCCTTGCGGATCAGCGCCTTGAGCTTGGAAAACGCCATTTCCATGGGGTTCAGGTTGGGGCTGTAGGGGGGGGGCCGGAACCCGGCGCCAACCGCGCGCAGGGCCGCCGCCGGTGTTATCCGGCAAACAGCGCGATCAGCGCCTCGATATCCGCGTCCGGCGTATCCCATGCCGTGACCAGCCGGATCGGCACCGGGTCCAGCCCTTCGGCGGATTTGTCGGGCCAGATGTGGCAGATGGCCCCGGCCTCGCGCGCGCGCCGGTACGCCTTGGCGGGGATCGTCGCGAAAACCGCGTTCGATTGCACCGGCACCAGCAGACCGCCCCCGGCAGCAAGCACGCCCTCGGCCAGACGCGCGGCCTTGGCATTGGCCTGCACCGCCAGTTCCAGCCACAGCCCATCCGTCGCCAGCGCCAGCATTTGCGCGGCCAGAAAACGCTGTTTGGAATAGACATGACCCGATTGCTTGCGCCGGTAATCAAAGCCCTTGGCCAGCGCGGGATCAAAGAATACCACCGCCTCGGCCGCCAGCGCGCCGTTCTTGGTGCCACCAAGACACAGCGCATCGACACCTGCGCGCCATGTCAGATCAGCGGCTGAACATCCCAACGAGGCCACGGCATTCGCGAAGCGCGCGCCGTCCATATGCAGGGGCAACCCCGCCTCATGCGCCAGATCGGCCAGCGCCGCCACCTGATCCGGCGTATAGACCGTACCCCATTCCGTCACATTGGTGATCGACACCATGCCGTTCAGGCCACCATTCAGACCCCCGCCCGCGCCATGCCGGATCGCCCCGGCCAGCGTATCGGGCGCGATCAGACCGGCCTCTCCCGGCAGGGGGACCAGCTTGGCGCCGCCTGCGAAAAACTCGGGCGCACCGCATTCGCTGGTCTCGATATGGGCATCCTGATGGCAATAGATACGGCCATATGGCGGGCAAAGCTGCGCGCAGACCAGCGCATTCGCCGCCGTGCCCGTCGCCACAAAGCGGACCACGGCATCGGGGGCCTCAAGCAGGTCGCGGATCGCGGCTTCGGCGCGCGCCGTCACCGGATCGGCACCATATCCCATCATCGCCCCGGAATTGCACCCTGTCAGCGCCGCCAGAACCGCTGGATGCGCGCCATAGGCATTATCCGAGGCGAAATTCACGACAGATCCCCGATGATGTGCTGTTCCCAGTCATCTTCGGTGGTTTCAAGCTCGCTGATGCTCCAGCCGCGAACGCTGACGCCGGCGCGATGCACCGATTCGGGATCGCCCGAGATCAGGTAATGCCATTTATACAGCGGTAATCCTTCGGCTCGCAGGCGATAGGCGCAGGTCGCGGGCAGCCACCAGGTGATTTCGCGCAGTTTCTGCGGCGTCAGAACCACGCATTCGGGGACATAGTCATGCCGGTTCGCATAAGAGGTGCAGCGGCATTCCTGACCATCCAGCAGCTTGCAGGCCACGCGGGTGAAGGCCAGTTCGCGATCCTCGTATTCGATCTTGTTCAGGCAGCACTTGCCGCAGCCGTCGCACAGCGCCTCCCATTCATCGGGGGCAAGCTCATCGACAGGCAGTTCCCAGAAACGTTCGCGCATTAGTCCCCCGACAGGATCGCACGAGCCTGACCGGCATCGGCGGCAATCTGAGCGATCAGCGCCTCCACGCGGTCAAAGCTCGCCTCGTCGCGCAGGAATTCGACCAGCGCGACTGACAGGTGCTGCCCATACAGATCCCCGTCGAAATCGAACAGATGCACCTCCAGGTTGGGCGCGTTCTTGCCGAACATTGGCCGTACGCCCAGACTGGCGACGCCGGCACAGGACAACCGGTCCGGTCCGGTCAGCACATCGACCAGCACCGCATAGACCCCCAGACGCGGCAGATGCAGCCCCCCGACCTGCATATTCGCCGTGGGCCAGCCGAAATCGCGGCCCCGCTTGTCGCCATGAACCACCTCGCCCTCGATCCGGTGCCAGTGGCCCAGCATCTTTTCGGCCTCGCGCGGCAGACCGTCGGTCAGCGCCTGCCGGATCGCGGTCGAGCTGTAATCCTGCCCATCGTGGCCCAGCAACGGCACGGCAGTGACGCCAAAGCCAAGCCTTGCGCCCAGTTCCGCCAGCGTCCGCACATTGCCCGCGCGCTTTTGCCCAAAGCAGAAATCCGCGCCGACGGTCACATGCGACACGCCCAGACCATCAACCAGAACTTCGCGGGCAAAAGCCTCGGGCGTCTGACCGGCCAGCACCGGGCCAAAGGGCAATTCGTAAAGCTGCTGCACCCCCAGACGCGCCAGACGGTTCGCCCGCGCCTCGGCGTTCATCAGCCGAAAGGCTGGCGCGTCCGGGGCGAAATGCTGGCGGGGATGGGGCTCAAACGTGATCACGCCCAAGGGCGCGTCCGCCGCGCGCGATGCCGCCTCGATCACGGCGCGATGGCCCAGATGCACGCCGTCGAAATTGCCCATGGCAACGGTCGCGCCCCGAGCGGTGGCTGGCAAGCCGGTCCAGTCGTGATGGATCTGCAACGCGCCCCCTTTTGGGGCAGCCCCGCCCCCTCAGTCGAACTTGCGGCTTGGTGCCAGCACGACAGCCTCGCCCTTCAGGACGACCGTATCGCCGACGAGACAGCGGGTTGCAAGCGCCACCCTGCGTTTGACGTGATCAATGCTGTCCACCGTGACCTCGGCCCGGACCATGTCGCCGGGGCGTACCGGAGCCATGAATTTCAGCGTCTGGCCCAGATAGACCGTGCCATGCCCCGGCAATTGTTCGCCGATTACCGCCGAGATCAGCCCGGCGGTCAGCATGCCATGGGCGATACGCCCCTCGAAGATGGTGTCCCGCGCATAGGAATCATCCAGATGCACCGGATTATGATCGGTCGATACCTGTGCGAACATCTGAATGTCCTGATCGGTGATCTGCTTGTGCAGGTATCGGGTCATACCGATTTCCAGATCTTCGATGACAATCGTACCGCGGGGAAGGTTATCCAACATCTTGCGTTCCATGGTCTTGCCGGCTTCCGGTCTGTAAAATGCTGCATAGCAGCAAAATCGGCGTCACGCAAGAAAATAACCCACACCTATCCTGATGGATAATATTGTTACGCAACGGAACGGCCCGTCCCTTGCTTCCCGGCCTGGTCGTCCGGGACACGGTCGCCGTGATACGCGTATCGGGCCCTCGGGAACTGTCAGCCCTGGCCTCAAGGCCTCCGGCAGCAGGGAACTTTCGCCACAGCAGGGTCGTTTGCAGCAAGTATGACAGGCGATACCGGCAGTGTGGATATGCGGACAAATCTGCTTTGGATCAATCCAATTGGGCGGAATGAGCGCATGGGTCGGCTGTTGCGCTACAGCATTGCGCAGAATCGCGCGACGATGTGTCGCGTTGCCTCCATGGGGCATGGTAATGTCACCCATGCGCCGTATCCTGACTACGCACCGCCCGGCGGATTGCGCGATTTCATCCATATGCGAGGGTATTCGACATGACCTTGGAACACACGCCTTTCCCTCATGAAGACCACGATCTTCTGATGTCGGTAAAGGAACTGAAAGAATATTTCGCGCAAATCGAAATGGAAAAGGCAAAAAGCGCCGTTGTCGCCGCCAGCAAGGCCGAGCAGGACCGGCAGGCGCTGATCAAACGGCTGCAATCCGATGACCCCATCCCCGAAAAGGCGATCGAGGGCTTTCTTCACCGCCTCAAATCCGCCGCCCTGAAGGGACAAGAGGAAATCATGGTCGCCCGCTTCCCGCACGAGCTTTGCACCGATCTGGGCCGTGCGATCAATCAGGCCGAGGATGGCTGGTGGAACACGCTGACCGGCCAGCCTCGCCACATCTATGACATCTGGCGCGAACACTTGCAGCCGCTTGGCTATCACCTGAAGGCGCAGATTGTCGAATGGCCCAACGGCCTGCCGGGCGATGTCGGGCTGTACATTACCTGGAAGCTGTCCTGATCGCAGGGGCCCGCAGCATCGCCGCCCGGCCGGACACGCGCTTAGCGCAGGGCTGCCTTCCGTGCCTTGCCCAGTTCTGCCCTTCCGTTCCTCCTCTCGCCGGATGTCCGCCGACCAAGCCACGGATCACCGCGAGGCCGGCGGGGGGTCCCGGGGGCGCAGCGCCCCCGGCCACCGCGGGACGCAAATCATCCGGCGGATACGTCAGGAATGACACCGCCGACAAGGCGCGGCGGCGGTGTTCTGGCGCGACCCCTATCCTTCGGCGTTTTCCGGCACCCGCCCGAACGCCAGATCGGCATAGCCATTCGCAGCCGTCGCGTCGCAATGCGCCTTGTACCGGTCGAAGCCGCCGACATACATGGTCAGCCCCTGCGGCTTGCCCCTGACGTTCGATCCGACCCACCAGGTTTTCGCCTTGCGCACCAGCGATGTGGCCGCCAGTTCACGCACATGCGCCATCCAGCGGCGCTCGGCCTGCGCGGTCGGTTCGACCGTATCGTAACCGCCTGCACGCATATGGGCGATCACATCGGCGATCCAGTCCACGTCATTTTCGCTGATGGTGATGATATTGGCCAGCGCCGCCGGGCCGTTCGCGCCACAGGTGGAAAAGAGGTTCGGAAAACCCTCTTGCATTATCCCCAGATAAGAGACCGGCCCCTCCTTCCACTTGTCCTGCAACCGCCTTCCGCCACGCCCGCGCAGGTCAAAGGCCAGCAATGCGCCCGTCAGCGCGTCATAGCCGGTGGCAAGGATCAAGATGTCCAGCCCGGTCTCGCCCGCCTCTGTCCGGACGCCGCTTTCGGTGATCTCGATGATCGGATCCTTTAGCAGATCGACCAGATGCACATTCGGCAGGTTGTAGGTCTCGTAATAATCGGTATCGAGACATACCCGACGGGCAAAGACAGGATAGCCGCGCGGCTTCAGCGCCTCGGCGGTCGCCGGGTCGTTCACCACCCCTGCGATCTTTCCGCGCAGAAACTCGGCAACCTGGTCATTGGCATCCTGATTCAGCAACAGGTCGGAAAAGCAGGCCAGGAAGGTATGGCCGCCATCCTGCCAGGCATGTTCCATCACGTCGTGGCGCTGCGAGGGGGGCAGGCTGAAAAATGGCCGGGTCGAGACCGGGCGCGTGCCACCGGTCGGGTTCATCCGCATCAACCGCCGCATTTCCGGATAATGCGCCTTCATCTCGGCGATGTAGTCCGCCCCCAGATCGTGGTTGCGCATCGGCAGGGTCCAGCTTGGGGTGCGCTGAAAGACGAACAGTTCGCCCGCCTGCCGGCCCACGGTCTGCACGATCTGGATCCCGGTCGAGCCGGTGCCGATCACCCCTACCCGTTTGCCGGTGAAATCCACCGGTTCATGGGGCCAGACCTGCGCGCGCAGAAGCAGACCCTGAAACCTGTCGATGCCGGGAATGTCGGGATCCTTGGGAATGGACAGCGGGCCGGTGGACATGATGCAAAAGGGCGCCTCGATCACCTGCCCCTTGTCCGTTGAGGCGCGCCACAGCCTTGCCGCGTCGTCCCAGATCGCGCTGGTGACACGGGTGCCGAACTGGTAATGCCTGCGCAGATCCAGACGGTCGGCGACGAAATTCGCATAGGCCAGAATTTCCGGCTGTGCGGCGAATTGTTCGGACCATGTCCATTCCTGCTGCACCTCTTGCGAGAAGCCATAGGAATAATCGACCGACATCAGATCGCAACGCGCACCGGGATAGCGGTTCCAGTACCAGACCCCGCCGACATCGTTGCCGCCCTCGATCGCGGCGACGTCAAAACCCGCCTCCCGGAACCTGTAGACGGCATACATGCCGCCGAACCCGGCACCAACGACGATCACATCGGCGCGTCGGATGCCTGCGGATTTGTGTTCCGTGCCCATCTTTCCAACCTCCTTCGTCCATGTTCCGGTAAACCGCCCGTCACGGGTCATCATCCCTGCCCCGCCCCGCCTCGCCGCCGATCCGATAGACCGGGTCGTCGGGAAAGCTGGTGCCAATAGGGGTGCGCGGGCCAAAGCGCGCTGGTTCATCGCCCTCGGGCGGGGACTGCGGTTCCACCCAGTCATAGACCACGGTTCGGTCCCTTACCCGCCATTCATCCCCGCGCCTTTCGAACAGGTCGCAATAGCGCCCGGCCAGCAGAACCTGTCGTTCCACCCCGTCCGGTCCGATGCCCCGCTGAAGGGCAAGGAAATAGGTTTCGACGGCGGCGCGGTCTCGGCCGCGAAATTCGATCAGGATATTGCCGACATTGTGGATATTGCGCGGCCCGCGCGCCCATGCCTTGCGCACCCATTCAAGGAATTGCGGGATACTGCCCCTGAATGCGCCATGATTGTCATGGGCATCCGGCCAATAGGCCGAGGCCAGCGCGGCCTCGTCGGCGCGGTCGATCCCCCGGCAATAGCGGTGGATGCAATCGCGTATCGCATCTTTGTCCAGAAGCTGCTGCAGCATCGCCTCATCCATAGCAGGGCTCGGGGATGCCGGTGACGCCAAGCCCGTCCACTGCGAACAGGTGGCCGCCAAGCGGGTGGTGCGAAATCGCCCGGCCCGTGCCGGAATCCCTGATCGAGGTCACATACAGCGTCGCCATGCCGGGGCCGCCAAAGGCGACGCAACTGGGCATGTCCACCGGTGCCTCCAGCAGCCGGTCCAGCCTGCCATCCGGGGCGAAACGCCCGATCTTGCCGGCACCGACCAGCGCAACCCACAGGAACCCGTCTGAATCGACAGTCGCGCCGTCAGGGCCGGAACCGAAGGGCCGGGTATCGACATGAAGGCGCGGCCTGCCGGGCGGTCGGGGTCCAGGGGAATAGCTGCAGGCCCGGATCGTGCAGTCCAGGCTGTCGGCGAAATACATCGTGCCGCCATCGGGGCTGAAACAGATTGCATTCGCGATACGGATGCCGGTCGCAAGTCGCGTGATCCCGCCATCGGCCGAGACGCGGATCAGCTCGCCCAGGGGCTCGGCATGGATGCCCATCGAACCGCAGACGAAGCGGCCTTGCCGGTCAACCTTGCCATCGTTAAAGCGCACCCGGTCATTTGCCGGATCGGGCCGACAGACCGGAACGACCCCGCCATCGGCCAGATCAACCCGGTAAATCCCGTCCTGCAGACCGGCAATCAACTGGCCCGGATCACGGCACAGCGCCACCGAGCCGATGACCGAGGGCAGTTCAAGCTGGCCAGTCTGTCCGCTGGCATGATCCAGAAACCGGACCAGCCGGGACACGCTATCGACCCAGTACAACCGCCCCTGCCGATGATCCCAGACCGGGCTTTCGCCCAGCATATCGGCACAGCGCGAGATGCGCGTGGTGGTCACGGCAGAGGTCATGGCCGCCGGGCCTTGGCGGGGCAGGGTGTGATCGTCATGTCATCCTCCGCTTGCCCCGGTGTCTTTCAGAGCAATGGCCCAAGACTGGCGCAGCGCAGTTTGCCCGGACAAGAAAATTCTGGTATGTGTACACTAAATTCACGTGGCTGAATTTTCAGGAAACACGAGAGGCCGGATGAGCGACAAGGTGAAATCCGCTGCGCGCGCCTTTGAAATCCTCGAAACGTTCCGCAGGGGCAGGCAGCCGCGTTCCATGACGGAACTGGCGCGGGCGCTGGATTATCCGCGATCCAGCATGACGGTCCTGCTGAAAACACTCGTCCGGCTTGGCTATCTCAACTATGACCGGCGCGGGCGGGTCTATTTCCCGACCACCAAGGTCACGGGACTGGGTGAATGGATTCCGCGCGCGCTGTTCGGATCGGGCCAGATCATCGACGCGATGAACGACCTGCATGCCGCGACCGGCGAGGGGGTGTTTCTGGGTGCCGGTAACGATGTCTATCTGCAATATATCCAGACCCGGCAATCCACCCACGCCCTGCGCTTTCATGTCGAGGAAGGCACGATCCGCCCGCTGACCCGTTCGGTCGCGGGCCATGTGCTGATGGCGGTTCTGCCCCGCGACAAGCTGGAAAACATGGTCCGCCGCGCCAATATCGCCACCCCGGATCCGGCTCGGCGGACCGGGGTGCAGGACATGATCGAGGCCACCGCCCGGATCCGGCAACAGGGCTATGGCTATGGCGAGGACATGCCGTTTCAGGGCGGCGCGACGCTGGCCATGATGCTGCCGGTGCTGGTGCAGGACCAGCCCATCGTTCTGGCACTTGGTGGTGTGACCGAACGCTTTCGCAGCCAGCACGACACCTATCTTGCGGCGCTGCGCAAGGCTGTACGCTCGGTCAGTCCCGGCGCGGACCGAACCGGTGCCTAGCGGATTGAACCCAACATTTGGAACCCTCGATTTCTTGCAGCGATGATAGAGCCTGACGACTTTCTTTTGATTATGTTGTCAGGCTAATTAGGCCCACCACATCCGCCACCTTGCCAGCCCCGGTTTTCGGCGTTCCCCGTTTTCGGTGTGCCGGGCCGACGGGTCTTTTCCCGCAGCAGACCATCGACGCCCTCGGCCAGAAAGCGCGCCTGCCATCGCAAGACACATTTCCTGGATTTGCCTGTCTGCGTGACGACGGCCATCGTACCATGACCCTGCGCACTGAGCAGGACAATACGGCAACGCCAGACATGTTTCTGCGGTGTCGCCGGATGCGCGATGCTTGCTTCAAGTCGGACACAATCTGGGGGAGAGCGATGATCCTGAACATACCCCAGTTTCCCATATCCGGAGTCATTTGTCTCATTCAATCCACTTTAGCTGACGGAAGCCAATTTGATCATCAAATTGGCGCAGCATCAGCGTAAAATCAAATGATTATAGCCTGACAATATAATCAGAAGAAAGTCGTCAGGCTATATGGTCACGGGTCAGCCTTCAATCCCGTTGGCATCAGTCGGGAACGATCCGGACTGCGCCTTTCGCTGCGCTGGTCGTCAGCGCCGCATAGGCGCGCAGTGCGGCCGAGACCTTGCGTTGCCGGGGTTTGGCGGGTTTCCAGCCCTCATTGTCGCGGATCGCGCGGCGGCGGTCCAGTTCGGTCTGATCCACCTGCAACTCGATCACCCGGTTCGGGATGTCTATATGGATCGTGTCACCCTGCTGCACCAGACCAATCGTACCGCCCTCGGCCGCCTCGGGCGAGACATGGCCGATGGACAGCCCCGACGATCCGCCTGAAAAGCGGCCATCCGTGACCAGCGCGCAGGCCTTGCCCAGTCCCTTGGATTTCAGATAGCTGGTCGGATACAGCATTTCCTGCATCCCCGGCCCGCCGCGCGGTCCCTCGTACCGGATCAGCACGACCTCGCCCTCTTTGACCTTGCCGGTCAGGATGCCGCTGACCGCGTCGTCCTGACTTTCGAAGATATGGGCGGCGCCTGTGAAGGTGAGGATGGATTCGTCAACCCCGGCGGTTTTGACGATGCAACCATCCTCGGCCAGATTGCCATAGAGGACCGCCAGCCCGCCATCGGTGGAAAAGGCATGCGCGGCCTCGCGGATGACGCCTTTGCGGCGATCCAGATCGACCTCGTCATAGCGGCGATCCTGCGAAAAGGCGGTCTGGGTGGGCACGCCGCCGGGGGCCGCGCGGAAAAAGTCGTGCACGGACGAGGAATTGGTGCGCGCCACATCCCAGCGATTCAGCGCCTCGGCCAGCGACCCGGCATGAACGCTGCCGACCGAGGTATCCAGAAGCCCCGCCCGGTCCAGTTCGCCCAGAATCGCCATGATGCCGCCGGCGCGGTGAACATCCTCCATATGCACATCCGACTTGGCCGGCGCGACCTTGCACAGCACCGGCACCTTGCGCGACAGCCGGTCGATGTCGGACATGGTGAAATCGACCTCGGCCTCATGTGCGGCGGCCAGCAGGTGCAGCACGGTATTGGTCGATCCGCCCATTGCGATGTCCAGCGTCATGGCATTCTCGAACGCGGCAAAGCTGGCCACGCTGCGCGGCAGAACGGCGCTGTCATTGCCCTCGTAATAGCGGCGGGCCAGATCGACGATCAGGTGCCCCGCCTCGACGAACAGTCGTTTGCGGTCGGCATGGGTGGCCAGGGTCGAGCCATTGCCCGGCAGCGACAGGCCAAGCGCCTCGGTCAGGCAGTTCATGGAATTGGCGGTGAACATGCCCGAGCACGACCCGCAGGTCGGGCAGGCAGATTGTTCGATCGCCTGCACATCGGCATCCGACACGTTCTCATCCGCAGCGGCGACCATGGCGTCGATCAGATCCAGCGCCTTGACCTTGCCGTCCTGCAACACGACCTTGCCTGCCTCCATCGGCCCGCCCGAGACAAAGACCGTCGGGATGTTCAGCCGCAGCGAGGCCATCAGCATGCCTGGCGTGATCTTGTCGCAATTGCTGATGCAAACCATCGCGTCGGCACAATGGGCGTTGACCATGTATTCGACAGAATCGGCAATCACCTCGCGCGAGGGCAGGGAATACAGCATCCCGTCATGGCCCATGGCGATGCCGTCATCCACGGCGATGGTGTTGAATTCCTTGGCGATTCCGCCTGCCGCCTCGACCTCGGCGGCGACAAGCTGGCCCAGATCCTTCAGATGGACATGTCCGGGCACGAATTGGGTAAAGCTGTTGACGATGGCGATGAGCGGCTTGCCGAAATCGCTGTCCTTTACGCCCGTCGCCCGCCACAGGCCGCGCGCGCCGGCCATGTTGCGACCGTGGGTAGTGGTCCGGGAACGATAGGCGGGCATGAAATCTCTCCTCTTGGATACGGGCGTTTCCCTAGCATTTCTTGCGGTGGATGGGAAAGACCCAAGCTGCCGGGGGCAGGGGTTCAGCGCAAGCCCAACCCCGCGCGCATCATCAGCCGACGGACCGGCGCGATGCCGTAAAGCCCGCCCAATGCCGCTGCCCGCAGATCGCGCAAGGGCCGGGCGCTGGCCTGACTGGCACGGTTCAGCGCGTCTATGCCCAGCAGCCGGGTATAAGCTTCGGGTCGCCGTTCCTGTTCATAGCGGGCAAGGCCGTCGCGATGGCCGGGATCGTGTCGCGACAGTTCGATCAGCGCGGACAGGTCGGCAAGGCTCATGTTCAGGCCCTGCGCGCCAATGGGTGGCACGACATGGGCGGCCTCGGCGATCAGGGCGGTGCGGGGCGCGGTAAAACGGTCGGCAATCTGGCTGATGATCGGCCAGGTGGTCAGTTGCGTGGCGCGGGTCAGATGCCCCAGCACTCCGGCTGAACGGCTGTTCAGAGCGGCTGCGAAGGCGTCGGCGGGCAGGGCGGTCAGCCGGGCGATTTCGGGGCCGCTTTCCATCCACACCACGGCGGAAGATGGCTGGCCGTCGCGGTCGGGCAGCGGCACCAGTGTGAACGGCCCGCCCGAGCGGTGCACCTCGGTCGAGACATTCTGATGCGGGATTTCGTGCGTGACGGCAAAGGCCAGCGCCTTCTGGCCATAGCGAAAGGTCCGGACCCCGATCCCCGAAGCCTGTCGCACCGCCGAGTTGCGTCCATCCGCCCCGATCAGCAGCCGGGCGCGGATGCGCCTGCCATCGGACAGCGTGACCAGGGCGGCCTCGTCCCCCGTGATCACGTCGACGGTTGCAGTACCGGGCTGAAAGCGGACATTCGGCAGTTCCTCAAGCCGCGCGGCGATTTCTCGGCGCAGCAGCCAGTTGGGCAGGTTCCAGCCAAAGGGTTGGTCGCCGATCTCGGATGCGTCGAAATCGCGGGTCAGCCGGGCGCGGGGCGTTGCCCCGCCCGCATCGACGATCCGCATGATTTGCAGGGGCGTGGCAAAGGGCGACAGCCGATCCCACAGCCGGATCCGCTGAAGCAATGCGACCGAGGGCATCAGAAAGGCGGTGCTGCGCAGATCCGCACCGGCGGCGGTTTCGCTGGTCACGGGCGGCGCGGGATCGATGCAAAGCGTCGCATGTCCTTCGGCCCCAAAGGCCGCCGCTGCAATCAGGCCGGCAATGCCACCACCCGAAATCAGAATATCGACATTCTCGGCGTTCGCACCCATGATCAGCCTCCGGCTTGTGTTCTAGTTTCCCGCCGTGAACGCGATCAGCAGGGCAAAGACCACCAGTGTCAGCACGATGCCCAGCAGTCCAAGCATCGGCAGGCCAAAGATCCAGACCAGCAGCACCGCCAGCACGATCACCAGCAACAGCACAGCATAAATGCGGAATGTCAGGCCAGAGGCGGCGGGTTCTTCGGACATGGGTCTGCTTCCTTTCTATGGCTTCGATGCGCCGGGCTTTATTTAACGCCGTTCACCAGGGCGGGGCAATCGCCCTGAGAAATCCGGTCAGATCGCCGGTTCTGTGGCCAATATGCGGCGCGTCGGCTTTGCGGCTGTCCGAGACCAGCACGGTCCGCATCCCCAGCCGATGCGGAATTTCCAGATTGCGGGGGTCATCCTCGAAAAATGCCGCACGGGTCGGGTCAAAACCCGCCTGTGCGATCACGGCGTCATAGGCGATGGCCTGCGGCTTGGGGTGAAAGCCAGTCTCTTCGATGCCGAACACTGCCTCGAACAGGTCCAGCCCGCGCGCGGCCAGCACCTTTCGGGCATAGGTGGAATCGCCATTCGTGTGCACGATCTTGCGGCCCGGCAGGGCGCGGATCGCATCGGCAAGATCGGGCGCGGGGACAAGGCCGGTAAAATCGATGTCATGCACTTCGGTCAGATAAGCCAGCGGATCGACCGCATGTTCGGCCATCAGCCCGGCCAGCGTCGTGCCGTGCCGCCGCCAGTAATCGCGGCGCAGGTGATCGGCCTGATTTTGCTCAAGCGCCAGAAGGCGCATGACATAAGCGGTCATCCGTTCCTCGATCTGCGGGAACAGGGCCATGCTGGGCGGATAAAGCGTGTTGTCCAGATCAAAGATCCAGAAATCGACATGAGCGAAATCCATGTGGTTTTCCTAGCCGGTCAAGGACAAGCTTGCAATTCCCGGATTGCGCGGCCAATCGTTGCGGTCATGAAAGACGATGCTTATTCCCTGATCCTTGCCGCGATTGAGGGCGGTCTGTATCGCCCCGGCGACCGGCTGGTCGAATCCGAGCTGGCCGAAAGGTTCGGCGTCAGCCGCACCCCCGTGCGCGAGGCGTTGCAGCGGCTGGAAACGCAGCAGATGCTGGTTCGCGACGGGCGCAGCCTGATCGTCGCCTCGTTGGATCACAACCAGTTGGCGGAACTTTACGTCGTCCGGGCCGAGCTTGAGGCACTGGCGGCGCGGCTGGCTGCGCGCCACGCCACCCCCGAAGAGGTGCGGGTGCTGGCGCAACTGGTCGCCGATGACCAGAAGGCGGTTGGCAATCCCGAGGCGTTGGCCCGCGCCAACAAGCGGTTCCACCGCCAGATCCATCTGGCTTCGCATAATCGTTATCTGGTGCAGCAGCTTGATCTGGTGCACCGGACCATGGCGCTGATGGCCAAAACCTCGCTTGCCGCCGAGGGGCGGGGCGAAACCGCGCTGGCCGAACACAAGCGCATTGTAGATGCGATTGCGGCGGGTGACGGCGCTGCTGCGGACAGGGCGCTGCGGCAGCATATTTCGATGGCATGGGAAACGCGGCTCAAGCTGGAGGCGCAGGCGGATCGTGGCTGAGGCCATGCGGATCATCGAAACCGAGGCCGATCTGGCCGAGGGCGTGGCGCATCTGGCCCGCGTCTGTCCGGTCTGGGCGCGGGTTCTGCCTGAAATCGGACCCCTGCCGCTGCGGCGGCGCGGTGACGGGTTTCAGGCGATGGCCAGCGCGATCGTCGCGCAGCAGATTTCGGTGGCGGCGGCGGATGCGCTCTGGTCGCGGCTGGATGCCGCCGGTCTGACCCTGCCGGAAAATATCGCCGCCGCAACGGAGGACGATTTGCGCGCCGCCGGTCTGTCGCGGCCCAAGGCGCGCTATTTGCAGGGCATCGCGGCATCCGGGCTGGATTGGCCGGGCCTGCGCGATTTGCCTGACGATCAGGCGATTGCTGCGCTGGTCGCGCTGCCCGGTGTGGGGGTCTGGACCGCCGAGATCTATTTGAAATTCGCGCTTGGCCGCGCCGATGTCTTTGCCGCCGGCGATCTGGCCCTGCAAGAGGCCGCGCGGATGATGTACGGGCTGGCGGATCGTCCCGGCCCCGCCGCGCTGCGTCAGATCGCGCTGCCCTGGCAGCCCTGGCGGGCGGTTGCGGCGCGGGGGCTGTGGGCCTATTACCGGCTGGCAAAAGGACGCGAGGGAATCCGATGACGCAGTTGAAATTCGCCCGCAAGGGTCCGCAGGACGCCGATGCGGTGGTCGTGTTCCTGCACGGCTATGGCGCGGATGGTGCCGATCTGCTGGGTCTGGCCGATCCGCTGTCGCCGCATCTGCCCGGCACGGCCTTTTACGCCCCCGACGCGCCCGAGCGCAGCGTGAATAACCCCTTCGGCTATCAGTGGTTTCCGATTCCGTGGCTGGACGGCTCGTCCGAGGAACAGGCCGCGCAGGCGATGGCGACCTCGATCGGATTGCTGAACGGTTTTCTGGACAAGGTGCTGGCGGATGAGGGCGTCGCTGCCGACCGGCTGGCCGTGATTGGCTTTTCGCAGGGCACAATGATGGCGCTGTACGTCCTGCCTCGCCGTGACAGGCCGGTGGCAGGGGTCGTCGGCTTTTCCGGTCGGCTGCTGAAGCCCGAAACGCTTGAGGCCGAGGCGAAGGTCAAGCCGCCGGTCCTGCTGATCCACGGTGACGAGGATCCGGTCGTGCCCTTTGCCGATATGGGCGTGGCTGGCGAGGCGCTGGAAAAGGCCGGGTTCACGGTTTACGGCCATGTCATGAAGGGCACCGGCCACGGCATTTCGCCGGACGGCCTGTCCGTCGCGCTGAGTTTTCTGAAAGACCGGCTGGGCAAGTGACCTGTCACGCCCAAAGGGCGGGTTCTGCGATCTCGATGGAATTGCCCGCAGGATCGCGGAAATAGATCGAGCGCGCGCCGCCCGGCCAGCGGAAATCGGCCTCTATCCCGACGCCATGCGCGATCAGATGCGCGCGCCAGTCATCCAGCCGCCTGGTCGCCACGGCCAGGCAGAAATGCCCCGGCCCGCGCGCGCCATGTGCTGGCGCGGCGTTCGGCGTGCCCTCTGGCGGTGCCTTTCCGGTGGCCTCGGGGTTAAAGACCAACAGCACCTGCGGGCGCGGATCACCGGTCACGCGGAAAAACACATGCCTGCCGGGCAGCGCCGCAATCACCGACAGCCCGATCACATCCACCCAGAACCGTGTCGCAGCCTCAAGATCATCCGCGTAAAGCGCGGTTTCAAGGGTGCCAAGGATCGGGGGCGCGGCGGCGGTCACTTTATCAGTCCGTGGTCGCGGCGGTCAAAATGGCGGTGATGAAATGGCGCATCGGAGAACCGTTGAAGCACTGCATTGATACGCCCCAGATTGCCACCTTCCTGCCCACAGGACAATCTGTCGCAGCCGGTGATCGCAACATCCGCATGACGGATAAATCCGGGGGCTTGTCAGGGGGCGGACACGATATATAGTCGGGGCAAGCTTCCGACGATTGTTTCTGACCGCAAAAGACAGAGCGAACGGAAAGGCGACATGCTGGATAAGCGTCATCAGACCGAGTTTCGGACCCAGTTCGTGCGCGAACCGACGAATCTGCGCCATCACCCGGCACTGGTGCTGAACGCGGATTACCGGCCGTTATCCTATTACCCGCTGTCGCTGTGGCCCTGGCAAGAGGCGATCAAGGCGGTGTTTCTGGACCGGGTCAGCATTCTGGCGGAATATGACGAGGTGGTGCGAAGTCAGCGGCAAGCCTTTCGGATCCCGTCGGTCGTTGTCCTGAAAGATTATGTGAAACCCCAGAAGCGCGTGGCCTTCACGCGCTTCAATCTTTTTCTGCGCGACGAATTCTGCTGCCAGTATTGCGGTGCCAAGGGCGATCTGACCTTTGACCATGTCGTGCCCCGGTCACGCGGCGGGGTGACAAGCTGGGATAATGTCGTTGCGGCCTGCTCGCCCTGCAATCTGCGCAAGGCCAATCGCAGCCTGCGCCATTCGGGGCTGACGTTGCGGCGCAAGCCGCGCCGTCCCGAGCCGGAAGAAATGCACGCGATCGGCCGACGCTTTCCGCCGAACCATCTGCATGAAAGCTGGATGGATTTCTTGTATTGGGACGCCGAACTGGAAAGCTGATCCCGTCAGCCGTCCTGATCGCGATGACTGCTGATCGACAGATGCAGCACCGCAGCCACGCTCAGGATGACAAGCGCAAGAAGAAGCAGCGAAATCCCCGAGGCGACGCTGGCCCATAGCGTCATGACGGTCGCGATTGCGACCAGTAGTATCGTCAGCAGAAATTGCGGCAGCGGCATCGTATTCAGTCTCCTCGTTTTCAATATGGCGATGCGGACGTGATATGAAAAGCGCCGTCACGCAGATGGTTCAATTTTTGCGTATTTCCACTCATCAAGCGGTCCGGTGCGCGAAATCGGTTATCGTGTGTCTCTATTCTGTCCGTTACAACGACATATTTATCGCGAATCTGAAACAGCCCGTTCGGATGGGTATCCGGGGCATTCGGCGACAGGGCAGCGGCGTAACGAATCATGGCAAATGTTCGCTGAATGTTCTAGGCTTGGGCCATGCTGCCACCACGCAACCCAGATGAACTGCTGAAGGCCCGAGGGGCCGATACCCGGCCCGATGGCCGGTTCGAAACCCACAGCCGGGAACGGGTCTCTGACGGTTGGGACATTCCCGAGGACAACCATCTTTTGAGGACCGAAGTGGTGACGGAACAACCGCGCAGCATCATCACGCGCAACAATTCGCCCGATCTGGCGTTTGACCGCTCGATCAACCCCTATCGCGGCTGTGAACATGGCTGCATCTATTGCTATGCCCGGCCCAGCCACAGCTATCTTGGCCTGTCTCCTGGGCTTGATTTCGAAACGAAAATCACCGCCAAACCCAATGCTGCCCGCCTGTTGGAGCGGGAAATCGGGCGCCCTTCCTACAAGGTCGCGCCGGTGGCGTTGGGTACGAATACCGACCCCTATCAGCCGGTCGAGGCGCGGATGGCGATCATGCCCGGTATTTTGCGCGTTTTGCGCGACTGGAACCATCCGGTTACGCTGATCACGCGCGGGCGGACAGTGCTGCGCGATCTGGATCTGTGGGCGGAAATGGCGGCGCGGCAGCAGGCGGCCATTGGCATCAGCGTGACTACGCTGGATGCCGGGCTGGCCCGCGCGATGGAGCCCCGCGCACCCGCGCCGCAGACCCGGCTGGACATGATCCGCCACCTGTCGCGCGCCGGTATTCCGGTGCGGGTGATGGTCGCCCCGGTGATCCCCGTCCTGACCGAACCCGAGATCGAGGCGATCCTGACCGCCGCGCGCGAGGCCGGTGCGACCTATGCCAGCATGATCCCGCTGCGCCTGCCCCATGAGGTCGCGCCGCTGTTCCGTGACTGGCTGGCGCGGCTGCGTCCGGGAATGGCCGCGCATGTGATGAACCGGGTGCAGGCGATGCGCGGCGGGCGCGACAACGACCCTCGCTATGGGCATCGCTTTCGTGGCGAAGGGATCGAGGTCGGGCTGATGCATCAACGTTTTCGCCTGACTTGCAGGCGGTTGGCCTATCGCGAGGGAATGGAACCTTTGGACAGCAGCCGCTTTGGTCCCCCTCCGCGCGCAGGCGACCAGTTGTCACTGTTCTAGACATGCGCCCCCTTGACCTTGCCGCGTGACAGGCCGAACCTTCATGCATGATTTCCGATCTCAGTGACCGCCATGACCAACCAGATCGCACTTTTCCTGTTCGCCGTGATCGTCACCATCCTTGTGGCGGATCACCTCTGGCTGCATCTGGGGCTGCCGGTGATGGCGGGTAAGCAGATCGTCGCGGCCGTCGAATATCTCAGCTTCTGGCGTTAGGGCGTGCGCCGGACGCAGACCAGCCGCAGGATCGTGTCGATGTTGAAGCGCAGGCGTTCGTCCAGCGCCTCGCGGTCCATCAGGTCGCGTTCATAGATGATCGAGCCGGTAAAGCGGTTGGTGAGATAGTAATAGCCGATTGCCGCGATGGTGATGTTCAGTTGCACCGGGTTGACGCCTTCGCGGAACACGCCCTCGGCGGTGCCCCGTTCAAGGATATTTGCCACAAGATCGACATATTGGCGGCTATAGCTTTGGACCAGCGGCGATTTCTTCAGATGCTTGGCGCGGTGCAGGTTCTCGCTGTTGACCAGCGTAATGAATTCGGGGTTGTCCAGATAGTAGGTCCAGGTAAAGCGAACCAGACGTTCCAGTGCTTCGACCGGGGGCAGGTCTTCAAGGTTCAGGCGGGTTTCGGCGGTGCGGATATCGACATAAGCCTGTTCGATGACCGCCTGAAACAGCGCCTCCTTATTACCAAAGTAGTGATAGATCATCCGCTTGTTGGCCCTGGCCTTGTCGGCGATGGTATCCACCCGCGCGCCAGCCAGCCCAAGGCGTGAAAATTCGCGCTTCGCGGCGGCCAGAATGCGGCCTCTGGTCGCCTCGGCATCACGGATCCTTGGCTTCGAATCACGGGCGCGGGCCTTGCTGGCCTGATCCTGCTGCTGGTCGCGATCTGCTGCCGTCACGGTCACATCCTTTGTTCAATCTGCCCGTTCTAAGGCACGAACCGGGCATTTCCAAGGCGCGGCATTCGCAAAGCCGCTTGACGCGCGAAGGTTTCATGAAGTAACCAGATAGTGCGTAAACTGCGATTGGCAGGCGCGATGCGGGCGAACGGTCCGCAACCAGCGGCTTACGACCGCATTCAGGGAGGGATACATGTCAACTTTCATCCGCGATTTCATTGAACGCGAGAAACTCAACCGCCGGAAATTCCTGCTGGCCTCGGCGGCGGGCATGGGCAGTCTGGCGTTGCCCGGTACGCTGCGCCCGGCGCTGGCTGCCGAAAACCCGGCGCTTGCATGGTCCTATCGCGACCGCGCTTCGGCCTATTGGAACGCCATCGTTTCGGGCGGCGAGGCCTATGTGGAATCGCTGGGGCTGAATAAATCGGCACTGACGAACCTGATCAACGAGGGCTCGTCCGAAAAGTCGCTGTCCGACATCAAGGGTTTTCTGTCGAAGAATAACGGCAATTGCGCCATTGCCTGCGATCCGAATGACAGCCCCAATGCGCGCCCCATCGTCGAGGCAACTCAGGCCGCCGGGGCTTTTGTCTCGACTATCTGGAACAAGGCCGATGATCTGCATCCTTGGGATTTCGGCGACAATTATGTCAGCCACATGAGCTGGTCGGGCGTCGAGCCATCGAAACAGGCGGCGATTGCGCTGTTCGAGGCTATCGGTGGCAAGGGCGCCATCGTCCATATCGGCGGCATCCCCGCGAATATCCCCGCCATCGAACGGCTGGAGGGGCTGAAACAGGCGCTGGTCGAATATCCCGATATCGAATTGCTGGATGTGCAGTCCGCCGACTGGGACACTGCCAAGGCCGCCAGTCTGATGTCCTCGTTCGTGACCCGCTATGGCGACGAGATTGCGGGCGTGCATTGCGCCAATGACAACATGGCCTACGGCGTGCTTGAGGCGCTGAAGGCCGAGGGCATGCAGATGCCCGTGACCGGCTTTGACGGCAATCCCGAGGCGGTGCAGATGGTCATGGATGGCGATCTGCTGGCCACCGTCTTTACCAATCCGTTCTGGGGTGGCGGTATCTCGCTGGCGTTGGCGCATCAGGCGGCTATCGGCGCGTTCAAGCCGTCCGAGGAACCGAACGAGCATCGCGAATTCTATGGTCCCTCGCTGGTGGTGACACAGGCGGATGCCGCTGAATTCAAGGCGAAATACCTGGATTCGAACCCCGCATACGACTGGAACGACCGTTGGAGCCTGCTGGCGGGCCCCATCCAGTATAACGGCTAAGGCGGTTCGGCGGGCGGCACCGGCTGCCCGCACCCCTGCGACATTTCTGACAAGGCGGTATTATGGACCGGAACACCCTGTTGAAATGGGCTCCGTTGCTGGTGCTCATCCTGTTGATCGCGTTGTTCACGCTGGTCAACGCGAATTTCCTTTCCGTGCGCAATTTCGCGCGTCTGGCCATCGCGGCCTCGCCGCCGCTGATGGTGGCTCTTGGCGTGACCTTCATCATCATCATGGGTTCCATTGACCTGTCGATGGAAGGCACGGTCGCGCTGACCGCCGTGCTGTTCAGCCTGCTGTTTCTGGGCCTGGGGGATACGCTGATCCCCTTTGGCTGGATCGCGCTGCCCGTGACGCTGATCATCGGCACAGCCATCGGCGCGGCGGTCGGGCTGGTGCATGTGCGGCTGAAAATTCCGTCCTTCATGGCCTCGCTGGCGATGGGCTTTGTTGGCACGGGCGCGGCAATCCTGATCACTGGGGGGGCCATCGTGCGCATCCATGACGATGTGTTCCGTGGCCTGCTGACGGTGCGTGTGCTGCAATTTCCGCTGATGTGCTGGCTGGCGGCGCTGTGTTTTCTGGGCGCATGGTTCATCCAGACCAAGACGACGCTGGGGCGCAATTTCTATGCCGTCGGCGGAGGCGAGGATCTGGCCCATGCCTCGGGGCTGAACGTCAAACGCGTCCGCATCATGGGCTTTGCGCTGGCTGGCATGTTCTATGCCATGGCGGCGATCATGATGGTGGCGCGGCTGGGTCAGGCAGAATCGACCACCGGCGCGAACATGATGTTCACCTCGATCACCTCGGTCGTGGTTGGCGGCGTGGCGCTGTGGGGCGGAATCGGTGGCGTGTGGAACGCGCTGGTCGGCGTGCTGATTGTCACCGTCATCGGCAACGGCATGGTCGTCGCTGGCCTTCCGACCTTTATTCAGGACGGCGTTCTGGGCGTCCTTGTCATCGTCGCGGTGGTGCTTTCGACCGACCGCAAGACCATCAGTTTCGTGAAATGAGGCCCCGCCATGTATGAGCTCAAGGCCGTAGACAAGAAATTCCCCGGCGTTCACGCGCTGAAATCCATCGACTTCCAGATCAGGCGCGGCGAGATCGTCGGTCTGGTCGGCGAGAACGGCGCCGGCAAATCAACCATGATGAAGGTGATTTACGGCGCCTATCAGCCCGATGGCGGCCAAGTCACCATCGACGGCCAGCCCGTCCGCTTTGCCAGCCCGCGCGATGCGATGGCCAAGGGCATCGGGATGGTGTTCCAGGAACAATCGCTGATCACCAACCTGACGGTGATGGAGAACATCTTTCTGGGCTATGAACAGCAATTCACCCGGCGCGGCATCATCGACTGGAAATCCATGTCCGAGGCCGCGAAAAAGCAGCTTGCCAAGGTCAAGCTGGACATCGACCCGGCAACGATCACCTCGGCCCTGTCCTTCGCGCAGCGGCAACTGGTCGAACTGGCCAAGGTGCTGACGCTTGAGGAACGGGTCGATGGCGATCTGGTGATCCTTCTGGACGAGCCGACTTCGGTTCTGGCCAAGGAAGAGGTCGCGCTGCTGTTCAAACTGGTGCGCGAACTGACATCGCGCGCGTCGTTCATCTTTGTCTCGCACCGGATGGACGAGGTGATGGAACTGTCCGACCGCATCTATGTGATGAAGGATGGCGAGGTCGTGGATGTCGTCGAACGCGGACAGGCCACCACGGACGAGATCCAGCACAAGATGGTCGGTCGCGACGTGGACAAGGAATATTACCGCGAACAGCACCAGAAACCCTATGATGCGGAAAAGGTGCTGCTGGAGCTTGACGGCGTCGGCTTGCCGGGCCGGGTGAAAGACATCTCGTTCAGGCTGCATGCAGGCGAGGTTCTGTGTCTGGTTGGCACCGAGGGGTCGGGGCGCGAGGCGATCCTGCGCACGATCTTTGGCATGCTGACCCCGACCGAGGGCCGGGTCAGCATCGACGGCGCGGCGGTGTCGCGCTTTTCCGCGCAGAACGCGGTTGCCGCAGGCGTGGGTTACGTGCCCCGCGAACGCAAGATCGAGGGCATCGTCTCGGGGATGAATGTCTATGAGAACATGACCCTGTCGCAGATGGGAAATTATTCCAGCAAAAGCGTTCTGGCCGTGGGTCGCGAACGCGGACTGGCGCGCGACTGGATCAGGCGGCTGTCGATCAAGGCGCATTCCGAATATGCCGATTGCGGCAACCTGTCGGGCGGCAACCAGCAAAAAGTAGTGCTGGCGAAATGGCGGTCCGGGGGTACGCGGATCATGCTTCTGGATCACCCGACGCGTGGTCTGGATATCGGCGCCAAGGAAGATGTCTACGATATGGTCCGCGAAATGAGCGCGAACGGAGTCGGCATCATTCTTGTGGCCGATACGCTGGAAGAGGCCATTGGCCTGTCGCACACGCTGATCGTTCTCAAGGACGGCGAGATCCAGAAACGCTTTGACGCGGAACCGGGCAGCAAGCCGTCGCTGTTCGACCTGCTTCACTATATGATCTGAGGTGGCAGAATGAACTTTCAGAAAATCCGCCCGCATCTTCCGTGGATCACGCTGGTCGTGCTGATGGCGCTTGTCGGGCTGGCAAACCCCGACTTTCTGGCCCCGGTCAACCTGTTGGGCATGGCAGGCGACATCGTGCCGCTGTTCGTCATGGCCCTGGGGATGACCTTTGTCATCTATATCGGCGGTATCGACCTGTCGGCGCAGTCCATGGCGAACATGATCACCGTGGTCGCGACGATCTGGCTGGCCAGTCTGGGGCCGGGGGTTGCGCTGCTGTGCATCCTGCTGGGCTTTGGCCTTGGCTATCTGTCGGGCTTTGTTACCACGCGGCTGCTGGTGCCGTCGTTCATCTCGACGCTGGCAGTGGGGGGGCTGGCCTTTTCGATGGCACAATGGCTGTCCTCGCAGCGGGCCGTGACCATGGATGCAGAACAACGCAACCGCATCTTTGGCTGGATCATCGGGCAGACCGGCATAGTTCCGAATGCGCTGATCATCGCCATTGTGCTGTTGGGCATCGCGCTGTTCATCGAACGCCGTACCACGCTTGGCCGCGCGCTGAAGGCCGTGGGTGCGGGGGAACTGGCGGCGGCGGCCTCGGGGATCAACGTGGCGCGGTTCAAGATGCTGGCCTTTGCGATTTCAGGGGCGCTGGCGGCGATTGCCGGGCTGATCTTTGCGGTCAAGCTGTCGGGCGGTGCGCCGACCATTGCCAATGGTTTCCTGTTGCCCGCCATCGTCGCGGTGCTGGTCGGCGGCACGCCCCTGACCGGAGGCGTTGGCGGCGTGCTGAACACCGCCATCGGCACGCTGATCGTGGCCGTGATCCGGTCCTCGATGCTGTATTTCGAGATCGACGCGACCAAGCAGCAGATGGTGTTCGGACTGGTGCTGATCGTCGCCATCGCCCTGACCATCGACCGCAGCAAACTGCGCACAGTCAAGTAACGGAGGTTATCATGGATCATCCCGCAAACCGTCTGTCACTGCCCGAAACGCCGCGCGAATTCGGCTTTTTCATTGACGGGGAATGGCGCGACGGCGATCAGATGATGACACGCCATTCGCCTGCGCATGGGGTCGGTGTGACCCGCGTTCCGCAATGTTCGCAGGCCGATCTGGATGCGGCGGTCTCGGCCGCCCGCGCCGCCTTCGAGGATCGCCGCTGGTCGGGCCTGCCGGGCAGCGAACGCGCAGCCATCCTGTTGCGGGCGGCATCCCTGTTGCGGGCCCGCCGGGACGAACTGGCATATTGGGAGGTGCTGGAAAACGGCAAGCCCATCGTGCAGGCGCGGGGCGAGGTCGATCACTGCATTGCCTGTTTCGAGACCGGGGCGGGTGCCGCGCGGTTGCTGCATGGCGACAGTTTCAACAATCTGGGCGACAGCCTGCTGGGGCTGGTGCTGCGCGAACCGGTGGGGGTTGTGGGGCTGATCACGCCGTGGAATTTTCCGCTGCTGATCCTGTGCGAACGGGTGCCCTTTATCCTGGCCTCGGGCTGTACGCTGGTGGTAAAGCCCGCCGAAGTGACCAGCGCAACGACCCTGATCCTTGCCGATATCCTGTCCGAGGCCGGGCTGCCCAACGGCGTCTATAACGTCGTCACCGGCACCGGCCCGACCATCGGTCAGGCAATGAGCGAACATCACGGCATCGACATGATGTCCTTTACCGGATCAACCCGTGTCGGACGCTCGGTCGTGCATGCCTCGGCCAGCAGCAATTTCAAGAAGCTGGGGCTGGAACTGGGCGGAAAGAACCCCATCGTCGTGTTTGCCGACGCCAATCTTGAGGATGCGGCGGATGCCGCCGCTTTCGGGATCGGCTTCAACACCGGGCAATGCTGCGTGTCCTCGTCGCGGCTGATCGTGGCGCGCGGCATCGCCGCAGAATTTGAAACGCTGCTGGCCGCGAAGATGGCGAAAATCCGCGTCGGCGATCCGCTGGATACGGCGACGCAGATCGGCGCGATCACCACCGGGGCGCAGAACGACACGATCCTGTCTTATATCGCGCAGGGCAAGGCCGATGGCGCGCAGGTCCGTACGGGTGGCGCGGCGCTGGATCTGGGCAGGGGGCAGTTCATCGCGCCCACCCTGCTGGGCGGCGTGTCCCCCGGCATGTCGGTCGCCAGGGACGAGATTTTCGGCCCGGTTCTGGTCTCGATGCCCTTCGACACGGTGGATCAGGCCGTGGCGCTGGCCAATGATACGGTTTACGGGCTGGCGGCAAGCGTGTGGTCGCGCGACATCAACACCGCGCTGACCGCCGCGCGCCGCATCCGCGCGGGCCGGTTCTGGGTCAACTGCATCATGGCCGGCGGACCGGAAACCCCGCTTGGCGGATACGGGCAATCCGGCTGGGGCCGCGAATGCGGCATGATGGGGGCCGAGGAATACACCCAGGTCAAGACCGTCCATATCGACACCGGGCCACGCGCCCGCTGGATCGGATAGGGGACGGGACATGGCACAGGGCTTTGACTATGTAATCGTCGGCGGAGGCTCGGCAGGATGCGTTCTGGCCGCCCGCCTGTCCGAAAACCCCGACGCCCGCGTCTGCCTGATCGAGGCGGGCGGCAGGGACCGCAACCCGCTGATTCACATGCCGGTTGGTTTCGCGAAGATGACACAGGGTCCGCTGACATGGGGGCTGGTGACAGAACCGCAGAAACACGCCAATAACCGCGAAATCGTTTATGCGCAGGCGCGGGTTCTGGGCGGCGGTTCCTCGATCAACGCCGAGGTCTATACGCGCGGTCACCCCTCGGATTACGACCGTTGGGCCTCGGACGAGGGCTGCGAGGGCTGGGCCTTCCGCGACATCCAGCAGTATTTCCTGCGCTCCGAGGGCAATGACATCCTGTCGGGAGAATGGCACGGCACGCAGGGGCCTCTGGGCGTGTCCAACCTGCCCGATCCGCAGCGTACCACCCGCGCCTTTGTCAAAAGCTGTCAGGAACTTGGCCTGCCCTATAATCCCGATTTCAACGGTCCGGTGCAGGAAGGTGCGGGGGTTTATCAGACCACTATCCGCAACAACCGGCGCTGTTCGGCGGCGGTGGGTTATCTGCGGCCGGTGCTGGATCGCAAGAACCTGACGCTGATCACTGACGGCATGGTCCTGCGCGTGGTCTTTGACGGCACGCGGGCGACCGGCGTGGAAATCGCGCGCAAATCCGGGACCGAGGTGATCGCCGCCGGGTCCGAGGTGATCGTGACCTCGGGAGCGGTGGGCACACCCAGGCTGATGATGCTGTCAGGCGTGGGTCCGGCGGATCACCTGCGCGAACACGGGATTGGCGTGGTGCAGGATCTGCCCGGCGTGGGTCAGAACCTTCAGGATCATTTCGGCATCGACATCGTGGCCGAACTGAAGGACCACACCAGTCTGGACAAATACGGCAAGCCGCATTGGGGCCTGTGGGCAGGCATGCAATATATGCTGTTCAATTCCGGCCCGGTGACGTCGAACGTGGTCGAGGGCGGGGCGTTCTGGCACAGCCAGCCGGGCGGCACTGTGCCCGACCTGCAATTCCATTTTCTCGCGGGCGCGGGGGCCGAGGCCGGGGTGCCTTCGGTGCCCAAGGGGTCGTCCGGGGTGACGCTGAACAGCTATTTGCTGCGGCCCAAGGCGCGCGGCTCGGTCAGGCTGCGATCTGCTGACCCGCGCGATCTGCCATGCGTGGACCCGAATTTCCTTGGCCATCCGGACGATCTGCGGGCCTCGGTCGAGGGCGTCAGGATCAGCCGCGACATATTCAGCCAGCCCAGCATGCAGGAATATATCAAGGAACTGCGCTTTCCCGATGTCGGCGTGCGGACGCAGGCCGACTATGAAGAATATGCCCGTCAATATGGCCGCACCTCGTATCATCCGACCTGTACCTGCAAGATGGGGGTGGACCGGATGGCGGTGGTCGATCCGCAATTGCGGGTACACGGGCTTGACGCGATCCGCATCTGCGACAGTTCCACCATGCCGTCGCTGATCGGGTCGAACACCAATGCGCCGACGATCATGATCGCCGAAAAGGCGTCGGACATGATCCGCGGCAATCGCTGAGGCAACGAGGGTTATCATGTCGAAAATCAAGACAGCAGCCGAGGCCGTCGCGCTTATCCCCGATAACGCGGTCATGGCGGTAAATTCGTCTTCGGGGCTATGCTGTCCCGACGCGGTGCTTGAGGCCATTGGCCAACGGTTCGAAACGACCGGCGAGCCGCGTAACATCACCTCGATCAACCCGATCGCGGCGGGCGATTTCTTTGGTACAAAGGGCGTCGATCATTACGCGCGGCCCGGATTGCTGGCAAAGATCATTGGCGGTTCCTATCCCTCGGGTCCGTCGAATGCCGAACCGCCAAAGATCTGGCAGATGATTCTGGCCGGGGAACTGGCGGCGTGGAACCTGCCTTCTGGCGTAGTGTTCGACATGCTGCGCGAGGGGGCGGCGCTGCGTCCCGGCGTGCTGACCAAGGTGGGGATGGACACATTTGTCGATCCCGAACAGGATGGCGGCGCGATGAACGACAGGGCGCGGGCGCAGCCCATCGTGCGGCGGGTAGAGTTTGACGGCGACACATGGCTGCATTTCCCCGCCATTCGCCCCGATATCGCCATTATCCGCGCCACCACGGCGGATGAGAACGGCAACCTGACCTTCGAACAAGAGGGCGCGGTTCTGGGCGCGATGGAGATGGCGCTGGCGGCGCATAATTGCGGCGGCAAGGTTATCGCCCAGGTCCGGCGGGTCTGTGCCAATGGCACGCTGCGGCCCCATGACGTCAAGGTGCCGGGTATTCTGGTCGATGTCATCGTCGAGGCGCCCGAGATGCTGCAAACCACTGCGACGCGCAACGATCCGGCGATCTCGGGCGAGTTGTTCCGCCCTCTGCACAGCTTCCGCCGCCCTGATTTCAATATCGGCAAGGTCATCGCCCGCCGCGTGGCCACGGAATTGCGCGACGGTTGGGCGGTGAATATCGGCTTTGGCATTTCCGCCAACGTCCCGCGCATCCTGCTGGAAGAAGGCCATCACGGCAAGGTCACATGGGTGATCGAACAGGGTGCGGTGGGCGGGGTACCCCTGCTGGATTTCAAGTTTGGCTGTGCCGCCAACGCGCAGGCCTTTGTCGCCGCGCCGCATCAGTTCTGCTATTTTCAGGCCGGAGGCTTTGACTGTTCGCTGCTGTCCTTTCTGGAAATCGGCGCGGATGGCTCGGTCAATGTCTCTCGGTTGTCGGCCACGCCGCACCGGACGGCGGGGGCGGGCGGTTTTGTCGATATCACGACGCGGGCGAAGAAGATCGTCTTTTCCGGCAATTTCAATGCCGGGGCGAAGATGCGGGTACAGGATGGCCGGATCGTCATCGACCGTGAGGGCAAGATTGCCAAGATCGTGCCGAAGGTTGATCAGGTCAGTTTTTCGGGCCGCCGGGCAGTGGCGCAGGGGCAGGATGTGACCTATGTAACCGAACGTTGCGTATTGCGGTTGACCACCGAAGGGCTGACGGTGACAGAAATCGCGCCGGGCATCGACCTGCAACGCGATGTGCTGGACCAGGCTGCCACACCGCTGCGAGTGGCGGGCGATCTTCGGGAAATGGACCTGCGCCTGTTCCGCGACGAACCCATGGACCTGACGCTGTGACCGGCCCGATGGCGGCGCGGCGGGCCACCGAATCGGCGCAGATGCTGGTAAATGCCGCCGAAAGCGAACAGAATGGTCTTATGGCCCGGTTGATCGCAGGCGCGTATACCCGAGTGTCGGCCAGTTACCGCAACCGTCATCACGGGAAAACGCAGGAATGACACCGCAGGATCGCGCCTTTCTGACCAGCCTGTTCACCGCCGCTGTCGCCGCCGCAGATCCCGAACGGGTGCTTGCCGCACATCTGCCGGACCGTCCGAAGGGGCGGACGGTGGTTGTCGGCGCGGGCAAGGGCGCGGCGCAACTGGCCGCCGCGTTCGAAGGGCTGTGGGGGGATGACCCTCTGACCGGCGTGGTCGTGACCCGCTATGGCTATGGCTGCCCGACGCGCGGCATCCGCGTGCTTGAGGCCGGGCATCCCGTGCCGGATGCCGCGGGGCTGGCCGCCTCGCGGGCACTGTTCGACGCCGTGCAGGGGCTTGGCCGCGACGATCTGGTCGTGGCGCTGATCTGCGGCGGAGGCTCGGCCCTGCTGCCCATGCCACCCGGAGATCTGACGCTGGATGACGAGGCGGCGCTGAACCGGGCGCTGCTGGCTTCGGGCGCGCCGATTTCCGTGATGAATGTGATCCGCAAGCAGGTGTCCGGCATCAAGGGCGGGCGGCTGGCGGCAGCGGCGTATCCGGCGCGGGTGGTGTCGCTGATCGTGTCGGATGTGCCGGGCGATCAGGCGTGGCAGGTGGCGTCGGGGCCGACAGTGCCCGACGCCGCCTCGCGTCAGGACGCGCGGGCGCTGATCCGCAATTGGCGCATCGGCCTTCCCGAAGCCGTCGCCCGCTGGATCGCGGGCGATCAGGGTCAGGCCCCCGATCCCGGCGATCCGGTCTTTACCGGCCATCAGGCGCGCGTCGTTGCCTCGGCCCGGCTGTCGCTTGAGGCGGCCGCCACGGCGGCGCAGTCGCAGGGCATTCCCGCCTTCATCCTGTCCGACTGCATCGAGGGCGAGGCGCGCGACGTTGGGCAGGTCCATGCCGCCATCGCGCGCGAGGTGGCGACCCGCAACCGTCCCTTCACCCGCCCCTGCGTGATCCTGTCGGGCGGCGAAACCACCGTGACCCTGCGCGGCAAGGGCAAGGGCGGGCGCAACACGGAATTTCTGCTGGCCCTCGCGCTGGCCGCCGAAGGCGTGCCCTTTGCCGCGCTGGCTGCCGATACTGACGGCATCGACGGGTCCGAGGATAACGCAGGTGCCTTTGCCGATGGCGACAGCATGGCGCGGCTGCGGGCCATGGGTGGCGATCCGGCGGCGGCACTGGGCAGCAATGACGCCTGGACCGCGTTTCACAGCCTTGGCGACCTGTTCGTGCCGGGACCGACCGGCACCAATGTCAACGATTTCCGCGCCATCCTGCTGCGCTGAAATCCCCCTTCTTTTCCCCGGTCGGAATGAAAATTCTTGACTCGGGATTACTGCAACCAATAAGTAACCGGTCAGTTACAAAAAGAGGCCCCAATGTATATGTCAGAGATGCAACAGCAGGTGCGCGACATGGCGCGCAGCTTTGCAGATGAGGTCATTCGCCCCGCTGCCGAGGGGCTGGACCGGGATGAAAGATTTCCCGCCGAGATCTATGACCAGATGGCCGGGCTGGGACTGTTCGGCATCGCCGTCCCCGAGGATATGGGCGGCCCCGGTTTCGACACGATGACCTATGCCGTGGTGATGGAGGAACTGTCGCGCGGCTATGCCAGCATCGCCGATCAATGCGGGCTGGTCGAACTGATCTCGACCCTGCTTGTCCGGCATGGCTCGGATGCGCAGCGCGGGCTGCTGGCCGATATTCTGGCGATGAAAACCCGCGTCGCCTATTGCATCACCGAACCCGAGGCGGGCACCGACGTGTCAGGCATTCGCACCTCTGCCGTCAGGGATGGCGATGGCTGGGTGCTGAATGGCGGCAAAATCTGGATCCATAACGCCCCGGTCGCCGATCTGGGTTTCGTGCTTGCCCGCACCGACAAGAATGCGGGCAATCGTGGCATGTCGATCTTTATCGTCGATCTGCATGCGCCGGGTGTCGAACGCGGCCCCAAGGAACACAAGATGGGGCAGCGCGCGTCTCAGGTGGGGGCGCTGACCTTTACCGATGTGCGGCTGGGGGCGGATGCGCTGTTGGGTCAGCAGGGGCGCGGGTTCCATATGATGATGTCGGTTCTGGACAAGGGCCGCGTGGGCATCGCCGCGCTGGCCGTAGGAATCGCGCAGGCCGGGCTTGAGGCGGCGGTGGATTATGCGTCGCAGCGCAGGCAGTTCGGCAAGTTGATCAGCGATTTTCAGGGCGTGCAATGGCTGCTGGCCGACATGGCCAAGGATATCGAGGCCGCACGGCTGCTGGTTCATAGTGCGGCAAGCAAGATTGACCTGGGGCAGGACGCGACGAAATACTGTTCCATGGCGAAATGCTTTGCGGGGGATATGGCGGTGGCACGAACGGCGGACGCGGTGCAGGTTTTCGGCGGCTCGGGATATATCAGGGGGTTCGAGGTCGAACGCCTCTATCGCGACGCGAAGATCACCCAGATTTACGAGGGTACCAATCAAATTCAGCGCATGATCATCGCGCGCGAACTGATGGCAAAAGGCGCGCGCGCATGAGCGGGGTCGCCCTTGTCACCGGCGCTTCGCGCGGGATCGGGTTGGCGGTGGCGCGGTCGCTGGCCGCCGAGGGCTTTGCCGTGGCCGTCAACGGCATTGCGGATGATCAGGAACTGCGCGAGGCGGTGGCCGGTTTGCGCGACGCCGGGGGCCGGGTCATGGCCGCTCCTTTTGACGTGACCGACATCGCGGGCCACGCGCGCGAACTGTCCCGGATCGAGGCGGAACTGGGGCCGCTGACTACGCTGGTCAATAATGCGGGCGTCGGCGTGATCAGCCGCGGCGATCTGCTGGACGTGACCGAGGAAAGCTGGGACCGCTGCGCGAACGTGAACAGCAAGGCGATGTTCTTCCTGTCGCAGGCCTTTGCCCGGCTGCTGCTGTCGCGGCCCCGGCCCGTGGGATTTCATTCCATCGTAAATGTCACCTCGTCCAACGCCAGCGCCGTCGCCGTTGCGCGGTCGGAATATTGCGCCTCGAAGGCGGCGGCGGCGATGGTATCAAAGGCGCTGGCCGTAAGGCTGGGGCAGGAAAACATTGCCGTCTATGATGTCCAGCCGGGGGTGATCGCGACCGACATGACCGCCTCGGTCATCGAGACCTATCGTGAAAGGATCGAGGCCGGGATGACGCTGTTCCCGCGTATCGGCCAGCCCGCCGATATGGGCGCAATCATCGCCACCCTGGCCAGCGGTCGGCTTCCTTATACCACCGGGCAGGTGATTTCGGCTGATGCCGGGATGCTGGTCCCCCGTTACTGAGGTTTCGTCATGAAGATTTCCTTGCCCGACACGCAGGGCCGCATGGCCGATTATACCCTGCAAGGTACGCCCATCGCGCAGGCGTCGCTGCCCGCGAACGCTGCGCGCGTGGTCTATTCCGCCGCGCATGTGGTGGCCGATCCCTTCGCCGCCAATCCCTCTGGTGCGGCCGTGGTGGACTGGGACAGGACGATGGCTTTTCGCCGCCATCTGGCCGGTCTGGGCCTTGGCATCGCCGAGGCGATGGATACCGCGCAGCGCGGCATGGGCCTTGACTGGCCTGGCGCGCTGGAACTGATCCGCCGCACACGGGCCGAGTTGCCCGACGCGCTGATCGCCAATGGCTGCGGCACCGACCATCTGAACCCCGCCGATGCGCGCGGCATCGATGACGTGATCCGCGCCTATCTGGAACAGATGCAGGCGATTCAGGCCCTTGGCGGCAGGTTGATCCTGATGGCCAGCCGGGCGCTGGTGCGTGTGGCGAAGGGTCCGCAGGATTATATCGACGTCTATACCCGCGTGTTGGCCGAGGCCGATCATCCGGTCATCCTGCACTGGCTGGGCGAGATGTTTGACCCGCAGCTTGCCGGATACTGGGGCGCGGCGGATTTCGAAACCGCGATGGAGACCGCGCTGGCGATCATTCATGCGAATGCGGCAAAGGTGGACGGCATCAAGATCAGCCTGCTGGACAAGGGCAAGGAAATCACCATGCGCCGTCGTCTGCCTGCGGGTGTGCGCATGTATACCGGCGACGATTTCAACTATCCCGAACTGATCGAGGGCGACGATCACGGCTTCAGCCACGCGTTGCTGGGCATTTTCGATCCGCTGGCCCCGGCGGCGGCCTATGCGGTGGACCGGCTGGGTCAAGGTGATGCGGCGGGGTTTCGCGCCACGCTGGACCCTACCGTCCCGCTGGCCCGCACGATCTTTGGCGCGCCGACGCAATATTACAAGACCGGCGTGGTGTTTCTGGCCTGGCTGAACGGGCTTCAGGATCATTTCATCATGCTGAACGGCCATCAGGCGATGCGCCCGCTGCCCTATTTTGTGCAGGTATTCGGTCAGGCCGATCAGGCGGGGCTGCTGTGCGATCCCGACCTGGCGGTTGCACGGATGCGGTCGCTGCTGGCGATCTATGGCGCGTAAGATGCGGGATTTCAGCAATGACCATTCCGCCCTTGCGCTGAACACCGCGACGCTGGGGCATAATCTGGACGGGTATGGCGCGGGCTGGCCCCCCGAACGCGTCATCGACGCCTGTGCCGAACGCGGGCTTGGCGGCATCGTCTTCTGGCGGCGCGAAATCGGGGCAAGGGCGGCTCAGATTGGCGACCGCGTTCGCGCGGCGGGGATGCGGGTCGCGGGCCTGTGCCGCACGCCCTATCTGACCGGATCAGAGGCGGGCTCGGATGACGAGGTCAAGGCCGGCATCGATATGGCCGCCGCCCTTGGCGCGCCGGTGCTGACCATCGTGACGGGCGGAACCGATCCCGGCACCAAAGGCATTGCCGACAGCCAGAAGCGGCTGGCCGGGCGGGTGGCGCAGGTGGCGGAATATGCGGGCGCGCGCGGCGTGTCTCTGGCACTGGAACCGCTGAACCCGATGTTTGGCGGCAACCGGACCTGCATCTTCACCGTCGCCGATGCGCTGCGTATCTGCGACATGGCGGGCGCGCCGAATGTCGGCGTGGCGGTCGATGTCTATCATGTCTGGTGGGACAGCACGCTGGCCGACAGCCTGCAAGGCGCAGGCGGGCGGATCATGGGGTATCACCTGTGCGACTGGCTGCACGACACCGGCCACATGCTGCTGGACCGGGGCATGATGGGCGATGGTGTGGCCGATCTGCGCGCAATCCGCGCCGCAGTCGAGGGCGCGGGTTATGACGGGCTGTGCGAGGTCGAGGTGTTTTCTGCCGGAAACTGGTGGAAGCGCGACCCGAACGAGGTGCTGGATGTGATGGTGCAGCGGTTCCGTACGGTCTGCTGATCCTCCTATCATCACGGATGGCCGGCGGCGTTTTTGGATCAAAGCCGTTGACGCCGCGCCATC
>NZ_JBKEBL010000196.1:0-7734 GCF_047973135.1 Paracoccus sp. (in: a-proteobacteria) | reverse complement strand
GTCGCGGCTTTCCTGCGGGTTGATCGTCGATCTTCACCCGACCACCTATGAATTGCGTCTGGGCATCCTGCAATCCAAGACCGAGGCGTTCCGCACCCAGCATTCCGATCTGGAAATCGGCGCGGGTGTGCTGGAATTTCTGGCGCATCGGATCACCACCAACGTCCGCGTTCTGGAAGGCGCGCTTCAGCGGCTTTTCGCCCATGCCAGCCTGCTGCGCCGCGAGATCACGCTGGATGTGGCCCAGGAATGTCTGGCAGACATCCTGCGCACCAATGATCGCAAGATCAGCATTGACGATATTCAGCGCAAGGTGGCCGAGCATTACAATATCCGGCTGGCCGATATGATGGGCCCGAAACGTGCCCGTAATGTCGCCCGGCCCCGGCAGATAGCAATGTATCTGTCAAAGCAACTGACCAGTCGCAGCCTGCCGGAAATCGGCCGACGTTTTGGCGGGCGCGACCACACCACGATCATGCATGGCGTCCGCAAGATCGAGGAGCTGGCGGGCGAGGATCAGTTGCTGGCCGAAGATCTGGCCATGCTCAAACGCCTTTTGGAGGCGTGATCCGCCCTTCTTGCACGAAGTTCTTGTGACCGCCCCCATGGGCGGTTACAAATCAGGTCCGATTGATGGGCCTTGAGGCCGTTGGGGACAGGGAAAAGTGATGAAATTCTCGATTGAGCGCGCCGTTCTGGTCAAAGCCGTATCGCAGGCTCAATCGGTGGTGGAACGCCGGAATACTATTCCGATCCTTGCCAATGTGCTGATCGAGGCCACGCCCGACGGCGTCAGCTTTCGCGCCACCGATCTGGACACGGAAATCGTGGATCGTGCGGTTGCGCAGGTCGAGCGTCCCGGCGCAAGCACGGTCAGCGCGGTGATGCTGAACGAAATCGCCCGCAAATTGCCCGATGGCGCGCTGGTCGCGATCACCTCGGACGATGCGGCGGGGCGGTTGTCGGTTCAGGCGGGCCGGTCGAATTTCAGTCTGGCGACCCTGCCGCGAGAAGATTTTCCGGCCATGGCATCGACCGAATACAGTGCCAATTTCTCGGCCAAGGCCAAGGAATTGCGGCGTCTGTTCGACAAGGCGAAATTCGCGATCTCGACGGAAGAGACGCGCTATTACCTGAACGGCGTCTATATGCATGTCGCCCAGTCCGACGATGGCCCGGCGCTGCGCTGTGTGGCGACTGACGGGCACAGGCTGGCGCGCGTGGACGCGCCTTTGCCGGCGGGTGCCGACGGAATGCCAGGCGTGATCGTGCCGCGCAAGACCGTGGCCGAACTGCGCAAGCTGCTTGACGAGGATGATGCCGACATCGCCGTTTCGGTCAGCGAAACCAAGGTGCGCTTTGCCACGCCGACGATCACCCTGACTTCGAAGGTCATCGACGGTACCTTCCCTGATTATTCCCGCGTCATCCCCTCGGGTAATTCCCGCAAGCTGGAGGTGGACGCCGCTGATTTCGCCCGCGCGGTGGACCGTGTCGCAACCGTCAGCAGCGAAAGGTCTCGGGCCGTCAAGCTTGCGCTGGAAAACGACCGGCTGGTCCTGTCGGTAAACGCGCCCGATGCCGGTGCCGCCGAGGAAGAGCTGATCGTGGCCTATGCCGATGATGCGCTGGAAATCGGCTTTAACGCCAAATACCTGCATGAAATTGCCAGTCAGGTGGATCGCGATAACGCGGTGTTCCTGTTCAACGGCTCGGGCGATGCGGCGCTGATCCGCGAGGGCAGCGACCTGTCCGCAGTCTATGTCGTCATGCCGATGCGCGTGTGACGCTGACGCGGCTTTCGCTGGCGCAGTTCCGGTCCTGGCCGCGTCTGACGCTGGATCTGGACCAGCGGCCCGTGGCGATTTTCGGGCCGAACGGGTCGGGCAAGACCAATATCCTTGAAGCCGTGTCGATGCTGGCGCCTGGTCGGGGGCTGCGTGGTGCGCCCGCACCCGATCAGGCGCGGCAGGGCCGGGATGCAGGTTGGCGGATCCGGGCGCGGATCGCCGATTTTACGGTCGAGACCGCTGCGCCGCCGGGGCAGGGGCGTGGCGTGGTGATCGACGACAAACCCGCGCCACAGACCGCACTTGGCCGGCTGATCCGGGTGATCTGGCTGGTTCCTGCGATGGACCGGCTATGGGCCGATCCGCCCGAGGCGCGGCGGCGGTTTCTGGATCGGGTCACGTTAAGCCTGTCACCTGATCATGCCGAACTTGCACTGACCTATGACAAGGCGATGCGTGAAAGGAACCGGCTGCTGCGCGATCAGATTGCCGATCCAGGCTGGTATCGCGCGCTGGAAACGCAGATGGCGCAGGCGGGCGCGGCGCTGACGCAAAACCGGCAGGCCGCGTTGGCCGCGATCATGGCGGCGCAGGACCGGGCGGCGACCGCCTTTCCTGCCGCAACCCTGACCCTGCTTGCGGGCGAGGGGTATGCCGACGATGCCGATGCCAACAGCATCGCCGACCGCCTGGCGGCGATGCGCCCGCGCGATCTGGCTGCCGGGCGCAGCCTGACCGGCCCGCACCGCGCCGATCTGGGCGCGCATTGGGGGCCGCAAGACATGCCCGCCGGGCTGTCCTCGACCGGGGAACAGAAAGCGTTGCTGCTGTCGCTGATCCTTGCGAATACACGGGCCTTGTCGGATCAGCCGGTCGTGCTGTTGCTGGACGAGGTCGCGGCGCATCTGGATGAGAACCGGCGCGCGGCACTATATGACGAAATCGCCGTCCTGACGGCGCAAACCCTTTTGACCGGCACGGGCGCCGAATTGTTCAGGGCCTTTGGCCGCCGCGCCTGTCGTCTTTCTATCGCCAAGCAGGAAGGTGCTTCCTGCGCAGAAGAGGTCACATGACAGCGACCCCCGAAGCCCTGTGGCTTTACGCCGGAGCCATGGTCGCGATCTGGCTGACTCCGGGTCCGGTCTGGGTGGCGATCATGGCGCGGGCCCTGTCCTCGGGATTTTCGGGGGTCTGGCCACTGGCTTTCGGTGTGGCCATCGGTGATGCGCTGTGGCCTCTGGTCGCGATTTTCGGGCTGTCGGTTCTGGTCGGGCAGCATGATGCACTGATCGGGGCAATGCGTTGGGTTGCGGCTGTGGTGTTCATCGGCATGGGGCTGATGCTGTTGCGCCACGCCGCCGATCCGGTGGCGAGGGATTCGCGCCTGACGCACCGCGGCCGGTGGGCGGGGTTTTCCGCCGGGCTGTTGGCGATCACCGGCAATCCCAAATCGGCGCTGTTCTACATCGGTGTGCTGCCGGGGTTTTTCGATGTTGGCCGGATCTCTGCCACCGATGTCGTGGTGATCGTGGTCATGTCGGCGATGATCCCGTTTTGCCTGAATCTCGGGGCCGGGGCCGCCGTTTCCGCCGCGCGGGCAAGGCTGGCAACACCTGCCGGAATGCGGCGGATGAACCTGATTTCCGGCGGGCTTCTGGTTGCCGTCGGCTGCGTGATCGCGCTGGGGCAGGTGCTGGCGGGCTAAAGCAGCCACTCGATCGGCAGGACATTCAGGATATAGACCTTGATCCGGTCCATTGTGCCAAGGCCGGGTTCGTGATCAAGGACCGCACCACCCGTGTCCTGCCAGACCATGTCATGACCCTGCAACATCGGTCGATAGCTGCGGGCGGCCAATTCGTCGGTCATGGTCCGGTCCGCAGCAGTCGCAATTGTGGGGCTTTCTATCAGAAACCCCATCTCGCAATTCAGCAAGGCCGAGCGCGGGTCGAAGTTGAACGATCCGATGAACACGCGCGCATCGTCCGCCCAAAAGGTTTTCGCGTGCAGCGATGCGCCTGACGCGCCAAAATGGTGCAGTTCCTGCCGTCCCTGCGGGATCGCGCCAGCCGGACGCAATTCGTACAGAGTCACCCCCGCCTCCAGCAATTCCCGGCGGTATTTGACATAGCCTGCGTGAACCATGGGCACATCCGTCGCCTGCCAGGAATTTGTCAGGATGCGAACCTCTTTGCCCTGCCGTGCTAGTCCGGTAAAGAACCGCGTGCCCGCCTGACCGGGCACGAAATAGGCCGAAACCAGATCCAGCCGCGCATCCACCCCGCCAAGGATCTTCCCCAGCCGGGTGATCATCAACTGATCGCGGGTGGCACCGCCCATGCCCTTGGCAGGGTCGTCGGCCACCACACGCACGTCGGTCCATTCCAGCGCCAGTTGACCCTGCCCCAGCCGCTCGGCCGGGTTCGGGACGGGGTGTTCCGGCTGTGCGGCCTGCGCCTGCCTGACGGCGGCGGTGAAATGGACCAGATCGCCATTGCCGCCGATGACCTGTTCAAGCCGCAGCACGGGGACCGCGTTCCAGTATTCGTCAAAGATTGCGGCGGTGTCGCTGACCACCTTGCCCACGCCAAGAACATCAAGGTCCAGATAGGCGGGCGCATCACCTGTTGCGAAATATTCATCGCCGATATTGCGCCCGCCGACGATGACGGCGGCCCCGTCTACGACGAACGCCTTGTTATGCATCCTCCGGTTCATGCGCAGCGGATACAGCAGATAACCCAGTGCCTTGGGCTGGCGGACCGTCGCTGGGTTGAACAGCCGCACGCTGAAATTCGGCATGGCATTCAGCGCGGCCAGCGTCTGATCCATTCCGGTAATGCCATTATCGTCCAGAAGCAGCCGCACCCGGACACCCCGTTCTGCGGCGCGGCGCAGCGCGTCCAGCAGCAGGTTGCCGGAAATATCGTCATGCCAGATGTAATACATCGCATCGATGGACCGTTCAGCCCGGTTTGCCAGACTGATCCGGCTTTGCAGCGCGGCATGCGGATCGCCCAAGGGGGCGACTCCACTTTGTCCGGCATGCGCGGTGGCGGCCTCGACCGCGGCAGGACCATAGGCGGTCGTGGGGTCAAAGGGCAGCGCGGTTTCCGGTGGGCGGCCATCGGTGCCGGGCACGGCAAAGACCAGCCGTCCGACAAACCACAACACGACCAGCAAGAACAGCAGGCGGGCAAGCCCCCTTAACCACGACATCGTACGCTCCTTCAGGTGCCGGTTCCGGCGCGATCTTCCCCAAGTCGGGCGGTTTAGGCAAGCCGGTCGGCGGGAATGCACAAAACACCAGAAAAATCGTGCCGTTGCCGTGACTTTGCCTGCGTAAGGGCCTATATCGTCACAAGATTGACAGGAACGCTTGCGCATGACCAACACCGCCCCACAACCCGCTGAATATGGTGCCGATTCCATCAAGGTCCTCAAGGGGTTGGAGGCGGTGCGCAAACGGCCGGGCATGTATATCGGCGATACTGACGACGGCAGCGGCCTGCACCACATGGTCTATGAGGTTGTGGATAACGGCATCGACGAGGCGCTGGCGGGGCATGCCGACTATGTCAAGGTCAAGATCCACGCCGATAGCAGCGTCAGCGTACGTGACAATGGCCGGGGGATTCCGGTCGATATGCACCCGACCGAAGGCGTCAGCGCGGCCGAGGTGATCATGACCCAGCTTCACGCCGGCGGCAAGTTCGACCAGAACAGCTATAAGGTCTCGGGCGGGTTGCACGGGGTCGGTGTGTCGGTGGTGAACGCGTTGTCCGACTGGCTGGAACTGCGGATCTGGCGACGCGGCAAGGAACATTTCGCGCGTTTCGAACATGGTGAGACCGCCGAACATCTACGCGTTACGGGCGATGCCGAGCCGGGCGAGACCGGGACCGAAGTGCGTTTCATGGCTTCGGCCAAGACGAACGATCCGGGCGGTACGTTCAGCAATCTGGAATACGTCTATAAAACGCTGGAAAACCGCCTGCGGGAACTGGCGTTCCTGAACAGTGGCGTGCGCATCCTGCTTGAGGATGAACGCCACGCCGAGGTTGCGCGGACGGAACTGTTCTATGACGGCGGCGTGCGCGAATTTGTGAAATTCCTGGACCGGTCTAAAACCGCCGTCATGCCGGAACCGATTTTCATCACCGGCGAAAAGAACGGCATCGGGGTCGAGGTCGCGATGTGGTGGAATGACAGCTATCACGAAACCGTGCTGCCCTTTACCAACAACATCCCGCAGCGCGATGGCGGCACTCATCTGGCCGGATTCCGGGGCGCGCTGACCCGCGTGATCCAGAAATACGCGCAGGACAGCGGCATCGCCAAGCGTGAGAAGGTCGATTTCACTGGCGACGATGCGCGCGAGGGGCTGACCTGCGTGCTGTCGGTCAAGGTGCCTGATCCGAAATTCTCAAGCCAGACCAAGGACAAGCTGGTGTCGTCCGAGGTGCGTCCGGCGGTCGAGGGGCTGGTGGGCGAGAAATTGGCCGAATGGTTCGAGGAAAACCCCGCCGAGGCGAAACAGATCGTCGGCAAGATCATCGAGGCCGCGCTGGCGCGCGAGGCCGCCCGCAAGGCCCGCGAACTGACCCGCCGCAAGACCGCGATGGACGTGGCCAGCCTGCCCGGCAAGCTGGCCGAGGGACAGGAAAAGGATCCCGCCCTGTCCGAACTGTTCATCGTCGAGGGTGACAGTGCGGGCGGTTCAGCGAAACAGGGCAGGTCGCGGCAAAATCAGGCGGTTCTGCCCTTGCGCGGCAAGATCCTGAATGTGGAACGTGCGCGGTTCGACCGGATGCTGTCCAGCGATCAGATCGGCACGCTGATCACCGCGCTTGGTACCGGCATCGGGCGCGACGAATTTGACCTGTCAAAGCTGCGCTACCACAAGATCGTCATCATGACGGATGCCGATGTGGATGGCGCGCATATCCGTACGCTGTTGCTGACCTTTTTCTTCCGGCAGATGCCGGAACTGATCGAGGCGGGGCATCTGTATATCGCGCAACCGCCGCTGTATAAGGTCGGGCGCGGCCGGTCCGAGGTCTATCTCAAGAACGAGGCTGCGCTTGAGGATTATCTGGTCCAGCAGGGCATCGAAGGGGCGGCGTTGCGCCTTGGCACTGGCGAGGACATCATCGGCAATGATCTGGCCCGCGTGGTCGATGAGGCCCGCACCGCCCGCCGCGTCCTGCGCGCCTATCCGACCCATTATCCGCCCCATATCACCGAACAGGCCGCGATTGCGGGCGCATTGGTGCAAGGCCGGCTTGACGCAGATGCGCAGGGGGTGGCCAGCGCTATCGCCGCGCGTCTGGACATGGTGGCCGAGGAATATGAACGCGGCTGGTCCGGTCGTCCGACGCAAGATGCCGGGATCCGCCTGACCCGGACCCTGCGCGGTGTCGAAGAGGTTCGCACGCTGGACGGCCAGATGCTGCGCAGCGGCGAAAGCCGCCGTCTGGGTGAGATGACTCAGGCACTGCAAGACATTTATGGCCAGCCCGCGCGCCTGATCCGCAAGGACCGTGAATTGCCGATCTTTGGCCCGCTTGGCCTGCTGGCAGCGGTATTCCTTGAGGGCGAAAAGGGCTTGTCATTGCAGCGCTACAAGGGTCTGGGCGAGATGAATCCCGAACAATTGTGGGAAACCACGCTGGACCCCGCCGCCCGCACGATGTTGCAGGTCCGGGTCGAGGACGTTGCCGAGGCCGAGGATCTGTTTACCAAGCTGATGGGCGATGTGGTCGAACCCCGGCGCGAATTCATCCAGCAGAACGCCCTGAGCGTCGAAAATCTGGACATCTGACCCAAGGCCGCAGGGGCCTTCGCCTCTCTGGACTGGTCCAGGCTATTTCATGGTATGCCGGTGAACGGAGGAGATATTTTGATCGCATCGCTTTTTGCCTACGCCGCAGCCCTCGGT
>NZ_JBKEBL010000016.1:0-13410 GCF_047973135.1 Paracoccus sp. (in: a-proteobacteria) | reverse complement strand
GCCGCAATCCGGTAGCGCAATACTCATAAGTCTTACATGAATGGCAATTAAGTATATAAAACTATACCGATGGGTATGAAACATACCCGCTGACGTGCTTTGGTATAGTTTTATTATACTTATAATTAGGTAATTGCTACCGAGTTGCTGACGTTTAGTCAATTTTCAACAGTTGATTGGCAAAAGCGTATGCAAATGAAGCCTGAATACGGGCTTGATTTCAACGCAAATCGCCCAAGGGCTTTTAAATTATCGAGGCACACATGGCACGTGTGACAGCCGCGCATTTCGGGCTGAATTCTATTCTGACGCTGGATTCGGCGAAAGACGGCACTGCGTTCACCCAGATGGTGGACGAATTGTCGGTGGCGAATTTGCGCTATCCTGGCGGCGGGGTGACAGAAGATCAGACATGGCAGAACGGTGGTCTGGCCCGCATGTTCGGCGCGCCGATGGAACCGGGCGATCCCGATTACATCATGACGCTGCGCGAACTTCTGGCGCAGGCGGTCAGGCAGAATGCCAGCGTCACGATCGTAATTCCGACCTTTCAGTTTCTGGACGATACGGCGCATTTCCGTCAGGCTGAATTCGGCCGTTACATGACTGCGCTGAAGGACACGCTGGCCGATATGCCCGAGGTGCGGATCCGGGCGTTCGAGATCGGCAACGAATACTGGGCCAGTCTCAGCGCGGCGGAGTATGGCTATGTCGCCAACAAGGAAATTCCCGCGCTGGCGCGGCTGGCCGATCAACTTGCCGGTTCCGGTGGCGGCGCGGCACCGCTGATCGGGCTTCAGGCAGGTGCGCAGTGGCGGGCCAGCGGGGCCGATGAAAGCCGTCAGATCGCAGCCCAGATCAGCATGGCCAACCGCGCTCATGTCGGTGAGATCACCCAGCATGTCTATCCCGATCCGCAGGTCGGCCAGATGGCGCAGCAGCGGGATATGGCGGTTGGCGCGATGAAGGAATATCTGGGTATCCGGGGGTTTTCCCACGATCTTGAACTGGAACTGACCGAGTTCAATATCGCCCGCACGGCCGGGGCAAGGATGGTGTTTGGCGTCAACCAGGCAAGCCTGTGGATCGAGGAATTTGCCCATTACGTGAATGCGGGTATTGACGCTATTGACGTCTGGGGTGGCGGCTATAAATGGCTGAGCACCAAGCTTTACGATACCCAGATGCCCGAGGGCGAAATGCGCGGCGGGCAGGTCGTGACCATCGCGACGCCCATGGGGCAGGTCTTTGATCTTGCGTCGGCCCATCTGGTCGGCACGCGGGTTCTGTCGGACAAGGCGGCGGTCGCGGGGCTTGGGGTGGCGTCGGGCCTGGGGGTCACAGGCTTTGCGGGGCATGACGAACGGATCGTCTTTGTCAGCAACATGACATCTGCGGCCGAAACCATCGACCTGGGCGGGCTGAAGGGCAGCCATGTGGCCCTGCATCACATCATCCCGGCGGATTCGCCGCATTCGACCTGGTATGACGAAAGGACCATGGTCGTTGAACAGCCCGATGGCGTCGTGGATGCGCGTGGCGACATGAAGGTCACAAGCGGGGCGGCGGCAGGGGGGGCGGTGCTGTTGAAACCGAACGAGCTGCTGATGGTGATCGTTTCGGACCCCGACAGGGCGCTGCTGCTGGAAGGGGCGCATAACGTGACCGATTACCGCACCCATATGGTCGATGACATATTGGTTGGCGCGCGGGGCAATGATCGGCTGTACGGCCATGTCGGCGACGATCTGCTGGTCGGAAATGCCGGTCGCGATAGCCTGTGGGGCGGGCTGGACGATGACACGCTGCGGGGCGGGGCAGGCAGTGACCGGCTGTTCGGCGGGGCCGGGGCGGATCGTCTGATCGGCGGGCGGCACAACGATCAGATTTTCGGCGAAGACGGCGCTGACGTGCTGCGCAGCAGCTTTGGCAGCGATTTGCTGGATGGCGGCAATGGCGATGACCGGATCATCGGCTGGACTGGCAATGACCGGCTGTTCGGGCAGGCGGGCGACGACCGGCTGTTTGGCGGCGGTGGCAATGACCGGCTGATCGCGGGTCCGGGCAACGATCAGCTTTGGGGCGGGTCTGGCGCGGATGAGTTCGTCTTTGCCGATCATGACGGTCGCAATATCATCCATGATTTCGATCCCGATGCCGACCGGCTGACATTTCAGGGCGACGACGATCCCTGGATCGCGCAATCGGGCGACAGCGCGATCATCCATTACGGCGAGACTTATATCGTCTTGCAGCATGTGGACGGCACCGATCTGCAAGGGCTGATCGGGTGACGCGGGCGCGTGGTCAGCCACCAAGCCAGCCTTTCGCCATGTCCTGATCCTCGGGCGACAACTCGTGCCCGGCGGCGATCATGCGCTGGTCAAGGCTGGCCCCGGCATCGCGCAGCGCCTGGGCCAGCGGTGTTGCCAGACGGGCATGGGCATCGCGCTGTCCGGACAGCAGCAGCACGGAAACATCGCGCAGATCGGGGACGGGCGGGGATTCCAGCACCTCGATCCCGCGCAGCATGATGGCGCGGCGGATGGTGCCGGGATGCAGCCGCAGCACCGCGCCAAGCAGATTCGCGCCGTTGGAATAACCCAGAAAAACCATCCGCGCGGGATCAAGGCCATATCCGCGCATCGCGCCATCGGTAAAGGCGGCAAAGGCGGCGGCCTCGGCACGGATGTCGTCCTGATCGAAGGTGGTTGCGTCAAGGCGGCGGAACCAGCGGTTCATCCCCTCTTCGGTCGAACGTCCCCGGACACCCAGCAGCGTTGCACGCCGGTTCACCCGCGCGGCAAGAGGCATCAGGTCGGTCTCGTCCCCTCCGGTTCCATGCAGCAGCACGATGACCGAGCCGTCGGGATCATCGGGCACATACAGGCGGTGAATGAAGGGCAGGTCGCGCATCGGCATCCTGTCCTCGCCGGGCAGCGCAAATTGCGGCAGGATCACCCGCAGGTCGTCGGCGCGCGCTGCGTCATGCGGCGGCACCATCAGCACCCTGCCCAGATCGCCGGCGGCCTCGTCCACCGTAAAGCCGGGGCCGTCGGTTGCATATTCGAACAGCGTTCCCATCGGTTCACGGACATAAAGAGACAGGAAATACTGCCGGTCATGGACATTGGTCGCGCCCTCGTGGTCGCGCAGCTCAAGGCGCATCTGCTGGACGGCCTGAATATCGGGCGCGCGAAAGGCCACATGATCAAAGACTCCGGTTCCCTGCGCGCCGGTCACGAAACCCGCCGATTGCCGCAGGTCGATCACATCGCTTTCCGAAGCCATGCGCAGGAACGGCCCGTCGCGCAGCGTCTCGGCATAGCCGAACCGCCGCAAGAAGGCGGCGGTGGCCTGTGCGTCGCCGGTCAGGATGGTGGCCGAGCGGATGCGCAGGGGGGCCATCGGGTCGGGCAGAGGCGCTGCGGCTGGCATCTCCATGCCCACCAGCTTGACGGTAATTCCGTCAGGATCGCGCAGGCGCAGGACGGTTTCGCCCAGTTCCCGCGCCGGACCAGTGAAGGGAATGCCTGCCGCCATCGCCTTTTGCAGCCAGCCGCCCAGATGCACGGGCGGGATGGCAAGCGCGATCTCGCTGACCTGCCCAAGCCCGACACGGCCCGCCGCGCCATCCTGCCAGACCAGAAAGGTGATCAGCGAACCGGGGCTGCCAAGCCAGTCGCCGTAAACCAGGTGAAGCTGTGCGCCGTCCTCGTAGCCGCCGGTCTTCTTGACCAGCCGCAATCCCAGGAAACCGGCATAGAAATCCACATTTCTCTGCACGTTGCGCGTGATCGCGGTGATGTGATGAATGCCGGTGGTCATTCGGTCAACCCTCCTTGCCCGCATGCCTTGCGCGGCATGCCCGCATCCTATCCGCCGCGTCGCGTCGCCGCCAGCCGTCGTCCGGGGGGCGGCGACGCGCGCAGTCGGGCTGTAGATGGTGAGGCCCCGCCCCCCACACGGTAGCCGACGAGATGTCCGCAACACCTGTCACCGGACAGACGGCCCGCCGCAGGCTTTTGCAGGGGGTCCGGGGGGCGCACAGCCCCCCCGGCCATCGCGGGACGCAAATCATCCGGCGGTGGCGTCACATCCGGCGCTGGTGGCGGACGGGTTGCCGTGCCAATATGCTGCGGTTGCGGAACTTCTGCCATAGTCGGCACGTTGCGTTGCCGCAGAGGTAAAACAAAACTGAATAGTATTATTTTCAGGCGATAAACGTTGATAGGAGAAAGCAGTATGGCGATGGCATTTGATATCTATGTGGGATGGGATTCCCGAGAACCGATTGCCTATGACGTCGCCAGAAAATCGCTGCTCGACCATGCCGGAAAGCCGGTGAATATCCATCCGGTCAAGCTGGACGCGCTGGTCAAAAAAGGTGCCTACACGCGTGAGGTCGATCCGCTTGCCTCGACCGAATTCACCTATTCCCGCTTTTTCACACCCTGGCTGGCCGGGTTCACCGGTTGGGCGCTGTTTTGCGATTGCGATTTCCTGTTCTTTGCGGATGTGGCGGGGCTTGAGCGTTATCTTGATCCGTCCAAGGCTGTTCTTTGCGTGAAACATGATTATCGGCCAACCGCGACCGTCAAGATGGATGGCAAGACCCAGACCAGCTATCCGCGCAAGAACTGGTCATCCTTCATGCTGTTCAACTGCAGCCACCCCTCGACGCGCAAACTGACACCTGATCTGATCAACGGCCAGACCGGAGCCTATCTGCACAGGATGCAATGGGCGCGGGATGACGAGATCGGCGAATTGCCGACAGCGTGGAACTGGCTTGAGGGATGGAACGACAAGCCTGCCTCGGGCTATCCCAACGCCGTGCATTTCACGAATGGCGGCCCGTGGTTCAAGGATTGGCAAAAGGTCGATTACGCCGATGAATGGCGCGCGGCGGCTCTGGCCATCGACCCCGGTTTCCGGCCGGTCTGAGCTGTCGCCATGGCCCATCCGCTTGTCAAAAGAATTGTCCGCGCGCTGAAACTGGTGCGCCCGCCCCGCAAACGCCACAGTTTTGCCGGGCCGGTGCTGGTTCTGGGTTCGGCCCCTGTCGCCCATCTGCCCGAGGGGTTCGATTCCCGCTTTGCGGTGATTTCGGTCAATGGCGCGCAGTATCACCTGCAACAGTGGGGTCTGGGCGATCCTGACATCACCCTTCTGACCTGGAGCCAGATCGCCAGCCGCAGCCCCAAGGCGAACGAGGTCCGGGGTGTGCTTGCGGGGCATGGGACCGGTACCCTGTATGTGGTGCGCTGGCGACGTTCGTGGCGCAAGCTGCGTCGGGGGCTGGCGGCGATTCCCTATCGCTATGACAAGCTGTACCTTCTGGGCCGTTTGCGCAGGATGGCACTCTATGAACAGGTAACGAGCAATTATAACCCCGAAGAGGCCATCGCGGCGCGTTATTCCAATGGCATTACCGGTGTGCTGCTTGCCTTTCACAACGGTGCGCGTCAGGTGATCATCTCGGGCATTGATCCGGGTTCCGACGGGCATGCCCACGGCACTGCGGGTTATGCACGCCAGCATGGCGAGGTGGATATCCAGGTGATCCGCAGCTTGCGCGCACAGGGCAGGCAGCTTTACACCGCCGATCCCCGGGTCGCCGAACACAGCGGTCTGCCGTTATGGACCGGCAGCGAGGGTTAGCGGTAAGGGGTGAGAGGCTGGACAACGACCCAAGCGGGACTCGTTACGGCTGCTTCCTTCCGGACCTGACCGGGTTGGCGAGGTGCCTGCCCGCGCCAACCTCTCGCGGCTTATCTAAGGCCGGCGGCGCGGGGATGCAAGCCGCTAAAGGCTGACGACCTTTACCTGATCCTGTTGTCAGGCCCCAATTTTCTGATCCGAGGCCGATGCCGCACAGATTTGATGATCAAGTTGGCTTCCGTCAGCTATACATGTGCAGTTTCAGGCGCACGAAACCATCCGGTCCCTGGCCGGTGCATTCGATCTGCTCAAAGGGGGGCAGGCTCAGCCCGTTCAGGTGGGGCAGCGCGGCGGGGCTGGTGTCGAACAGGACCGAAGTGCCGGGCATCGGGCAGAATGAGAAATTCGGCGGACCAACCGGGCGCAGCGACGGGTTTCGCCGCACGAACCGGCGCAGCACCTCTTGCGTGGCTGTCCCGTCGGACAGGGCGACGGGACGTTCCGTCGCCAGACCGGCGAACAGGCCGCAGGCCGACAGGCGATAGGTGCTGGTGGCCAGAATGAACTCGTCCCCGGACCGGACCGGACCGGTGGGGCCGCGCAGATTTTGGATGCGGGCGGTATCCGGGTTCAGCAGCGTGCCGGTCGGGCCAAAGCGGCGCGGCGCGGCAAGATCGATACGCCATGAAAGCCCGTCGATCACGTCGAAATTGTAGCAGGGAAAATCGTCGCTGATCAGTGGCGCGTCCGTTGCTCCGGGCTGGATCTGCCGGAACTGACCGGCGGCACGCTCCAGCCATTCGGCGATGCCGGCGCCGGTGACGTGGATCGCGCAGATCCGGTTCGGAAACAGATAGAGATCGGCCAGATTGCGCAGCGTCAGCGGCCCGGCGGGTACATCGGTGTAATGACCCGGCCCGGCCCGGCCCCCCGCGCGAAAGGGGGCGGCGGCGGACAGGACCGGCAGGCTTTCCCATCTGGTGCCGCGCAACGCGTCGCGCACATGATCGCGCTGCGCCGTATTGACCAGCCGCAGCGCATGATCCTGCCCCAGCAGCGAGAAAAAGCTGTTCAAAGGCACCTGTGTCTGGCCCACGCGGCGGCGGTAATGGCGCAGGGTGGCGCGATGGGCGTCCTCGATCGGGGTCAGGATGTCGGGGCAGGCGGGCAGGGCGCGGTCCACAGGTTCGGCCCGCACGGCGAAATCCGCCACACTCCAGCCGTGATCGCGAAGCGGACGCAGTTCCAGATCGATCACCCCCAGATGAGAGCCGCCAAACCCGGCCATCACCGCAGGCTTTCCCGCAAGCGTTCCCCGGCGGGGGTCGATGCCCGGTCCGGCGGGGATTTGCGGGCCGGGAAAGACCTGATGGGTGTGCCCCGCGATGACCGCATCGATCCCCTCGACGGCGGCAAGCGCGGTGGCGCAATGCTCCATCCCCGGCTGATGGAGCAGCGGGCCGATGCCTGTGTGACCCAGTGCCACGATCAGGTCGGCCCCCTCTGCCTTCATGACCGGTACCAGCCTGCGCGCGGTTTCGACGATGTCACCGCAGACAAGCTGGCCCGACAGATCCAGATCCCAGTCGCCTGTCTGGGGTGGCAAAAGGCCGATGACCCCGATCTTCATCAGGCAGGGCGCGCCGCCCTGATCGTGAAACTGCCGCCGCAGGATCGTGTATCCGGGAAAATCCGGTCGCCGGTGCAGCCGCAGATTCGCCGCCAGCACCGGAAACCGCGCGCCCGCCACCGCGCCCCGCAAAAAGCGCAACCCGAAATTGAAATCGTGGTTCCCCAGCGCCGCCGCGTCATAGCCGAGCGCGTTCATGGCCGCGATGGCGGGATGTGGGCGGTCCGGGCGGGGGGGCAGCCTTTCGGCGACATAGTCGCCCAACGGATTGCCTTGCAGGAAATCGCCATTGTCCAGCAGCAGCGTATTGGGATTCTGGCGGCGGCCCCGCGCGATCAGCGAGGCCGTGCGCGCAAGCCCATGGCGGTCACAGGGCCGGTCGGCCAGATAGTCATAGGGCAGCACGTTCATATGCATGTCGGTCGTTGCCAGAATGCGCAGCGACAGGCATTGCTCCGAATCCGCCCCAAGGCAGGAATCTGGCGTCACATGGTTCCCGTCCGGCATGCGTTACTCGACATCTTTACCAAATCTTATCAGGATCCTGCGCATGATCAGGGAATCAATGGCAGGCAATGAAACAACTATAGGTTGAATTTTGGCCTTTGAAAGGACTTGATCGTGCAAAACGGGAAAAAAATCGGATTTCCTACCCCGAAGGACAGGCGATGATACGGGTTTGAGGTCGAACTGGCCAAGTGTGAGGATTGCATTGGCGGCAAAAAAGGGGTTCCTCTGACGGCATCTTCCCAGGGCCAGTCGCCCGATTTCCACTCGTCTGATTTTCAGGGCGCAAGACATGAAGTTCTCTACCCGCGTCGATACCGACCTTTCCGCTGCCGACTTGTTCGCGATGGTCAGCGATTTCGGGCGGATCGAACGGATCTTGCTGCGCCACGGGGCCCATGTGTCGCGCAGCGATTCGAAGCCGCAGGTCGAAATCGGGTCGGCATGGACGATTCGCTTCCGCTGGCATGGCAAGGTGCGGAATGTGGCTTTCGAACTGACGCAGCTTGACCGACCCGAGCGGGTGTCACTGGCCGGGTTATCGGAAGCATTTGAAACAAGGCTGGACTTTACCATCGTCGCGCTTAGCCCCAGCCGCTCGCGCCTGCTTTTCGAAAGCGACGTCAAGCCGCGCAACATGCGGGCGCGTCTGCTGTTGCAGACGGCCAAGCTGGGCAAGGCGCAGCTTGACCGCCGGTTCGAACGTCGAATCGGCCTGTTCGTCGATGAACTGCGCGGCGTGGTCTAGTCGCCCCCGTTTGCCTGTGTCTTGCGCAGCGGATCGGCGGGATAGGCACCCAGAATATTCAGCATCGAGGTGAAATAGCCCAGTTCATCCAGGGCCCGGCGTACATTTTCATCCTCGGGGTGGCCTTCGATATCGGCATAGAACTGCGTCGCGGTGAACACACCATCTACCATATAGCTTTCCAGCTTGGTCATGTTCACGCCATTGGTCGCGAAACCGCCCATGGCCTTGTACAGCGCGGCGGGGATGTTGCGGACCCGAAAGACAAAGCTGGTCAGCATCCGTTCGGCCCGACGGCTGAGATCGGGCTCGTGCGCCATGATCAGAAAGCGCGTGGTGTTGTTGGCGCGGTCCTCGACCTCGTCGGCCAGCCGGTCCAGCCCGTAAATCTCGGCCGCAAGGGGCGCGGCAAGGGCGGCCAGCGACGGATTGCCGCGCCTTGCGACCTCTTGCGCCGAACCCGCCGTGTCGGCCCCCGTCACCGCGCGAATCCCGTGTCGGCGCATGAAGTTGCGGCACTGGCCCAGCAGGACGGTATGGCTCATGGCATCGCGGACCTGATCCAGCGTCGTGCCGGGCACGGCCAGCAGGCTGATATGGACGCGGACAAAGGCCTCATCAATGATGTGCAGGCCGGATTCGGGAAGCAGGTGATGGATGTCGGCCACGCGGCCATAGGTCGAATTTTCGACCGGCAGCATGGCCAGATCGGCCTCGCGCGACCGCACCGCCTCGATCACATCCTCGAAGGTACGACAGGGCAGGGCCTCCATTCCGGGGCGTGCCTTGCGGCAGGCTTCGTGGCTGTAGGCACCGGGTTCGCCCTGAAATGCGATGCGGTTAAGGGTCATGGCCGGGGTCCGCTATCTGTTTTTTGACTGTCGGGATGGTAACTATACCTTGATCAGACAAAGCGAAAGCGGATAGATACCGCTCGAATTGACGAGCTTACCAAGGCGGGGATCGCACGCGATGTTCAACACCATGACCGTGACCAAGGCAGCCGGCGCACTGATTGGCGCGCTTTTGTTCCTTCTTCTGGCGAACTGGGCGGCCAGCGGCCTGTATACTGTCGGCGGCGCGGGCCATGGCGGCGAAGGCGAGGAACATGCCCAGGCCTATACCATCCCGGTCGAGGAAAGCGGCGACGGCGGCGCTGCCGAGGTCGAAGAAGAGCAGATCGACTTTGCCGCGCTGATGGCGCAGGCCGATCCGGCCAAGGGCGAAAAGGATTTCGGCAAATGCAAGGCCTGTCACAAGCTGGACGGCGGCGATGCCACCGGCCCGCATCTGAACGGCATCGTGGGCCGCCCGGTCGCTTCTGTCGCAAGCTTCGGCTATTCCGACGCGATGCATGCCCATGCGGGCGAGGCCCCCGAATGGACGCCCGAGGCGTTGCAGGAATTCCTTGCCAATCCGAGGGGCGTCGTGAAAGGCACCAAGATGTCCTTTACCGGCCTGAAAAAACCGCAGGACCGCGCCGACCTGATCTCTTATCTCGAAACCCAGAAATAAGGATCGCGGGATCGCGATCCGGGGGGCGTGGCGTCTGCCGCGCCCTTTTTGCTGCGGCTTCCCGCACCACCCCGTTCACGAAAATGCTGCTTGATCCCAAGGCTTGCCCTGTCCTAGCGTGACCCCGACAGTTTATCCCGGAGACCGCCGATGCGTCATTTCGCCCTGACCGCCGTCCTTTTTCTTGCCACGGCCTCCACCGGCCAATCGCAGGGAACCAGCGCGGAGGGCGAAAAGATCATCAAAAGCCATGGCTATGCGATCATCGGCGATCTGGCCCTGCCTGCGGATTTTCCGCATTTGCCCTATGTCAACCCGGACGCGCCGAAGGGCGGCTATATCGTCGAGTCGATCCCGAACAGCAGCAATTTCGACAATTTCAACCCGTTCACGCTCAAGGGGCGCCCGGCAGTCTTTTCGGCGGCAATGCTGGAACCCATGTTCGCCCGCGATGCCAACGACTTTGCCGCGGCTTATTGCCTGCTTTGCGAGACGATTGAATATCCCGAAAGCCGCGACTGGGTGATTTTCAATCTGCGCCCCGAGGCGCGCTTTGCCGATGGTACGCCGCTGACCGCCGAAGATGTGGTGTTCTCGGTCGAGCGGATGCGCGACGAGGCATCTTCGGCGCTGACATTGCTGATCCGGCAGCAGATCGCGTCGGTCGAGGCGCTTGACCCGCAGCGCGTCAGATTCACCTTTGTCGAGGGTTATCCGCGACGCGAGCTCATTTCCTTTGCCGGACAGTTGCCGGTTATGTCCAAGGCCGATTTCGAATCCCGCGACCTGCATCTGGACCAGACTTTCGACAAGCCGCTGCTTGGTTCCGGCCCCTATGCGCTGACGGGCTGGAGCATGGGCCGTTGGGTCGAGGCGACGCGCCAGCCCGATTACTGGGGCAAGGATCTGCCGATCAATATCGGACAAAACAACCTTGACAGGCTGCGTTACGAATATTTCGCCGATTACGACGCGGCCTTTCAGGCGTTCACGGCGGGCGAATATACGTTCCGCAACGAGGTCAGCTCGATCAAATGGGCAACTGCGTATAATTTCCCTGCGCTGGAAAAAGGCTGGGTCAAGGCGGAAACGCTGCCCGATAATTCCACGGTGTCGGGACAGGCATGGGTTTTCAACCTGCGGCGCGAGAAGTTTCAGGATCCGCGTGTGCGCGAGGCCATCGGACTGATGTTCAACTTCAAATGGACCAACGACAAGCAATTCTATGGCCTTTATGATCGCGTCAACAGCTATTGGGAAAACAGCCCGATGGAAGCGACCGGTCTGCCATCCGACGAGGAACTGGCGCTGCTGGAACCGTTGCGCGCCGACCTGCCGGACACGGTATTCACCGAACCCGCCTATACCTGGCCCGAGGGGAGTGAGCGTCCATCCGACCGGCAGGCCAAGCTGCGGGCCTCGGAATTGCTGGATGCGGCGGGCTGGATTCCGGGGGCAGATGGCATGCGCCGAAACGCCGATGGACAAATTCTGCGGGTCGAGATCATCAACGACTCGGTCACGCTGGACCGGGTGCTGAATCCCTATGTCGAAAACCTGCGCGGCATAGGGATCGACGCGGTGAACCTGCGGGTTGACAATGCCGAGGTGCAGGCACGGGAACGCAGCCATGATTTCGACATTACCAGCAGTTTTCTGGGACAGTCGCCTATTCCGGGGGCGGAAATGCGCCCTGTTTTCGGCACCGAGTTTGCGGATACCGACAGCAATCTGCTGGGTCTGAAGAACCCCGCCATCGACGCGCTGATGCTCAGGGTCGAAGAGGCCGCGACCAGCGAAGAGATGACGGTGGCCGCGCGCGCGCTGGACCGGTCGCTGCGGGCGCTGCATCTGTGGGTGCCGCAATGGTACAACGCTGACCATCTGATCGCCTATTATGATATGTACGAACATCCCGAAGTGCTGCCCGACTTTGCGTTGGGAGAAATGAGCTTTTGGTGGTTTAACCCCGAAAAGGCCGAGAAGCTGAAAGCCGAGGGCGCGCTGCGATAAGCGATCCGGCTTGATTTCCGGGACGGGATTGCCGACAAGGCGTGACAATCGAACAGGGCCGCGAAAGGTCCGTTGGCCCCGAGGGGCGGGCAGAAGGGCAGGCTGATGGGTGCCTATATCCTGCGGCGTTTGCTGCTGATCATTCCCACGCTGATCGGCATCATGCTGGTGAATTTCACGCTGACGCAATTCGTGCCCGGCGGCCCGATCGAACAGATCGCGGCGCAGCTTCAGGGCGAGGGCGATGTGTTTCGCAATATCGCGGGCGGCGGCGATAGCGGCGCGGCGGCGCAACAGGACTATCAGGGCGCGCGGGGGTTGCCGCCGGAATTCATTGCGCAACTGGAAAAGGAATTCGGTTTCGACAAACCGCCGGTTGAACGTTTCCTGACCATGCTGGGCAATTACCTGCGCTTTGATTTCGGCACCAGTTGGTTCCGATCCATCAGCGTGGTTGATCTGGTGGTTGAAAAAATGCCGGTGTCGATCACGCTGGGGCTGTGGTCGACGCTGCTGGCCTATCTGATTTCCATCCCGCTGGGCATTCGCAAGGCGGTGCGCGATGGCTCGCGTTTTGACACATGGACCTCGGGCGTGATCATCATGGCCTATGCGATCCCGGCTTTCCTGTTCGCGGTGCTCTTGATGGTGCTGTTCGCGGGGGGCAGTTATTGGAAGATTTTTCCCCTGCGCGGGCTGGTCAGCGACAATTTCGCCGATCTGTCCACATGGGGGCAGATCAAGGATTACGCCTGGCATGTGACGCTGCCGGTTATCGCCTCGACGATCTCCAGCTTTGCGACGCTGACGCTGCTGACCAAGAACAGTTTTCTGGACGAGGTGAACAAGCAATATGTCATGACGGCGCGCGCCAAGGGCCTGACCGAGCGGCGAGTGCTTTACGGTCATGTGTTCCGCAACGCCATGCTGATCGTGATCGCGGGTTTCCCGGCGATGTTTCTGGGCGTGTTCTTTGGCGCCTCGATCCTGATCGAGACGATCTTTTCGCTGGATGGGCTGGGCCGGCTGGGCTTTGAGGCGGCGGTCAGTCGGGATTATCCGGTGATCTTCGGCACGCTCTATGTCTTTGGGCTGATCGGGCTGGGCATGGGGCTGGTGTCGGACCTGATGTATGTCTGGATCGATCCGCGGATCGATTTCGAGACGCGGGAGACCTGAGATGGCGGGTATGGATGCCAATGTCGCCCCGCGCGGCGGGTTGTCGCCGTTGAACCGGCGGCGCTGGCGCAACTTTCGGGCCAATGGCCGGGCCTATTGGTCGTTGTTGGTCTTCTCAGTGCTGTTTGGTCTGTCGCTGTTCGCGGAATTCATC
>NZ_JBKEBL010000172.1:0-40321 GCF_047973135.1 Paracoccus sp. (in: a-proteobacteria) | reverse complement strand
TTGGCAATCTGCCGCCAGTCCAGCACGCGGGCGGGCAGATCGTGCTGGACGGCCAGATCCTCCAGCACATCGGCGCTGGTCGAATAGGCCCCGGTCTTGCCCTGCTTGCCGCCCTCGATCCCCAGCTTGTCGAACAGGATCTCGCCCAGTTGCTTGGGGCTGGCGACGTTGAATTTCTCGCCCGCAAGCGCGTGGATCTCGTCCTCAAGCTGCGCCATCTTCTGCGCGAACACATTCGACATGCGTTTCAGCACATCACCATCGACACGGATCCCCGCCATCTCCATCTCGGCCAGAACCGGCACCATGGGACGTTCCAGCGTCTGATAGACGGTCGTGACCTTCTCGACCGGCAGCATCGGCGCGAAATGCTGCCACAGGCGCAGCGTCACCTCGGCATCCTCGGCGGCATAGGGGGTGGCCTTGTCGATGGGCACCTGCGCGAAACCGATCTGCGATTTGCCCGACCCGATCAGATCCTTGATGGGGATGCATTTATGGCCCAGATACCGCTCGGCCAGTTCGTCCATGCCGTGATTATGCGTGCCCGCGTTCAGCGCATAGGACATCAGCATCGTGTCGGCCAGCGGTTCCATGCGGATGCCGTGACGGGCCATGATCTTCCAGTCGTACTTGATGTTCTGCCCGATCTTGAGGATCGCCGGATCCTCCAGCACGGGTTTCAGCGCCGCCAGCACATCGGCAAGGGCAAGCTGCCCCTGAACCAGCGTGGCCTTGCCGAACAGGTCGTCGGCACCCTGAACATGACCCACCGGGATGTAACAGGCCCGACCCGGCGCGACCGACAGCGAAAAGCCCACCAGATCCGCCCGCATCTCGTCCAGCGAGGTGGTTTCGGTGTCGAATGCGACATGCCCGGCCTCGCGGATATCGGCGATCCACGCGTCCAGCGCGGCAAGGTCCGACACCTGCTCATACCGGCTGGCCTGCATCGCGGGCTGTTCGGGCGCGGCGGGGGCTTCGGTCGAGGGGGCCGAAACCACCGCCGGAGCCTCGGCCCCCAGCTTTTCCGCCACCCGCGCGGTCAGGGTGCGAAACTCCATCTGGCCGAGAAAGCCCAGCAGCGTGTCGGCATCGGGGTCGCGCACCTCAAGGCTGGACAGCGCGAAATCCAGCGGCGTCTCGCAATCCAGTTGCACCAGCCGCCGGGAAATGCGGATCAGGTCGGCATTGTCGATCAGCGTCTGGCGGCGCTTGGGCTGCTTTATCTCTTCGGCGCGGGCCAGCAGGGTTTCCAGATCGCCGAAATCGTTGATCAGCTGCGCGGCGGTCTTGATGCCGATGCCGGGCGCACCGGGCACGTTATCGACCGAATCGCCGGCCAGCGCCTGCACATCCACGACGCGATCCGGGGCGACGCCGAACTTTTCCATCACCTCATCCGTGGCGATCAGCTTGCCCTTGATCGGGTCCAGCATCTGCACCCCGTCGCCGACAAGCTGCATCAGATCCTTGTCGCTGCTGACGATGGTGACGCTGCCCCCGGCGTCGCGGGCCTGACAGGACAGGGTGGCGATGATGTCGTCGGCCTCGTATCCCGCGACCTCGATACAGGCGATATTGAAGGCGCGGGTGGCGTCGCGGGTCAGCGGAAATTGCGGGCGCAGATCTTCGGGCGGTTCGGGGCGGTTGGCCTTGTACAGGTCATAGATTTCGTTGCGAAAGGTCTTGCCGGAATGGTCAAAGATCACCGCCGCATGGGTCGGCGCGTCGCTGCCATGTTCGTCGGTGACATATTTCCACAGCATGTTGCAGAAACCTGCCACCGCCCCCACCGGCAGCCCGTCAGATTTCCGCGTCAGCGGCGGCAGCGCGTGATAGGCACGGAAAATAAAGGCCGAGCCGTCGATCAGATGCAGATGGCAACCCTTGCCGAAACCGTCGCTCATATGTGTCTCGCCTCGTGACTGTTTCGGAGGTTGTGCCACGATCCGCCGCGTTCTGCCAGCCATGCCGCCCGCAGTCTGGGGCCGAGGCGTCTAAAGTCCCGCGAACAGGTCAAGCTGAGCTGGGTCGTCGCCATCGTCGCGGTCAAAGCCCGACAGGGTGATCCCCAGCAGCCGCGCGCCGCGCGGATCGGGCAGAACGGTCGTGGCCAGATCACAGGTGATGTCGAGCATCTCGGCCTGAGAGGCGACCGCGCGCGGCAGGGTCCGGGCGCGGGTGATCTGCTGAAAATCTGCGAACTTGACCTTCAGCGTCACGGTCCGGCCCTGCAATTCGTGCCTCTGCACGTGCCGCCAGACCTTTTCCGCGATAACGGCCAGCGCGTCGTGGACCTCTTCCATGGTCATCAGATCGGTGAAATAAGTGTTCTCGGCCCCCACAGATTTGCGTTCGCGGTCGGGCCGCACCTGCCGGTGGTCGATCCCGCGCGAGATGTTCCAGTAATAGCGCCCGGCCTTGCCAAAGCGGCGGATCAGGAATTCAAGCTGCTGCGCGCGCAGATCGGCACCGGTCGCGATACCGATGGCCTGCATCTTCTTTGCCGTGGCCGGGCCGATGCCGTGGAACCTGGCGACCGGCAGGGTCAGCACGAAATCCGGTCCCCTGTCAGGCGTGATCACGCATAACCCGTCCGGCTTGTTCTGGTCCGAGGCCAGCTTGGCCAGAAACTTGTTATAGCTGACCCCGGCGCTGGCGGTCAGGCCCGTCGCCTCGCGGATCCGGGCACGGATCTCGCGGGCGACCTGCGTGGCGGTCTGGCCCGGCCACAGGTGATCGGTCACGTCCAGATAGGCCTCGTCCAGCGACAGCGGCTCGACCAGCGGTGTGTAATCGGCAAAGATGTCGCGGATCTGGGCGCTGACGGCGCGATAGACATCGAAACGATGCCTGACAAAGATCAGATCGGGGCACAGCCGCTTTGCCGTGACCGAGGGCATGGCCGAGCGCACCCCGAACACCCGCGCCTCGTAACTGGCCGCCGCGACCACCCCGCGCAGCGCCGCCCCGCCCACCGCGACGGGCTTGCCGCGCAATTCGGGATGATCGCGCTGCTCGACCGAGGCATAGAAGGCATCCATGTCGATATGGATGATCTTGCGCAACGCTGTCTGGTCAGGAAGCATGGGCTTTGGCATCGCCTTCGGCAGGGGAACGGCCCAAGCTTACACCAGCAGCGTCGCGGGGTGCCAGAGCATCCACCCGCCCGGTGTCGGGCGGGCGCTACAGCGACCACGCGCGCGAAGGCAGCGGCTTTCAGGGGAATGCCGGGTACATGCCGGGTCTGGTATGGCGGCAAACATGCGCGGACGCGGCCGCGTCATATCCACCGCCGCGCCCTGCCGGAAGCCGTTGGTGCAAGGGCATCGCCGCAGATTTGCGTCCCGCGATGGCCGGGGGGGCTGTGCGCCCCCCGGACCCCCTGCAAAAGCCTGCGGCGGGCCGTCTGTCCAGTGACAGGCGTTGCGACCATGCCGGCGATCTGGCGGGGCCTTGTCATCATCCGCAGCCCGGTCCGGCGTGTGCTTCCGGGCGGGAAGGGGGAACAGCGCCCTTGCGCGTTGCGACAGGACCAAGCCTCTGCGCGGCATCCATGGCCGGAATCGCCCCGAGGAATATAACATCGCGTTATGTTTTCAGACCAATAAATCAACTCATGCCATTGCCCTGTGCGTTATCACTGTCCTTGGGAAATCGCGTTTCAGTGGCACCGGGCGACCGGGCTGCCTGTTTCGAGGGAGGAATCAACCATGGTCAAGATCAACGGCTTTCATCACCTGACGCTTTCCACCGATGGCGCGCAGGAGGATTTCGATTTCTACACCAAGACGCTGGGTCTGCATTCGGTCAAGCGTACGGTGCTGTTTGACGGGGTGATCCCGGTTTATCATCTGTATTACGGATCGCCCGACGGCGATGCCTCGACCATCATCACAACTTTTCCGTTCCGCAAACCGGGCGTCTATGGTCGCCGCGGCACCAACCAGTCGCGCACGATCATGCAGTCGATCCCGATGGGCGCGGTGGATTTCTGGGTGGACAGGCTGAACGGGCAGGGGATCGAGGCGCAGAAGATTACCCGTTTCGGGGCGGACCGCGCCGTATTTGCCCATCCCTGCGGCATCCCGCATGAGCTGGTCGAAAGCGACAGCGATCCGCGCGAACCCATCGTGAACGAGGCGCGGGGGATTGGCCGGGATCACGGGATCAAGGGCATCTATGGCGCGCTGGTGGCCTGTTTCGACCGCACCGCGATGGAGGATTTCATGACCGTCGCCTTGCCTCTGACGAAAGAGGCTGACAGCGACGAGGGCTCGGTCTATCGCGTGCCGGATGCGGGCGGGGTGATCCAGCGGGTCGAGGTGATCAATGATCGCGACAGCCCGCAGGGCACCTGGACGCTATCGGGCGGCACGATCCATCACCTTGCGCTGAATACCGATGACGAGGACAACCAGTTGTCTCTGCGCGCCCATATCGAGGGGCTGGGCTTTACCGATATTTCGGAACAGAAGGACCGGAATTACTTTAAGTCGTGCTATGTCCGTTCGCCCGGCGGTGCATTGTTCGAACTGGCCTGGACCACGCCGGAAGGCTGGGCGCGGGACGAGCCTCCGGGCCAGATCGGCAAGACGCTGGTATTTCCGCCCTGGTTCAAGGATCGCGAGGCGGAACTGCGCGAGGGGCTGGAAGAGGCCACGTTCGAATGACAGGCGGTGCGCTGCATTCGGGCGCGCGCGGCCCTGCGGCGAAGGCGGTTTGCGTCTTTGTCCATGGTCGCGGCCAGTCGCCCGAAGAGATGCAGGGCCATGTTCTGGCGCGGCTGCGCGCGCCGGATGTGGCATTTGTGCTGCCCCGCGCGGAAAGCGGATCCTGGTACGAGGCGCGGGCCATTGATCCGCTGGTCGCGCAGGCGCGGGCCGAGCTTGGGCAGTCGCTGGACCGGTTGGGCGCGGTCATTCGTCAGGCGCGCGCGGATCATCCGGGCGTGCCGCTGTTGCTGGCGGGGTTCTCGCAGGGGGGCTGCGTCGTGCTGGAATATTGCTTTGCCGGGCTGCCCGCACCCGATGCTCTGATCGCGCTGACGGCGTGTCGCGTTGGTGTCGCCACGGATGACCGCCCGGCGCTGTTGCCGTCCGGCCTGCCCGTCTATCTGACCGGCAGCGATAACGATCCCTGGATTCCGGTCGATGCCTTTGCCGCGGCGGTGCAGGATCTGGGCCGCGCGGGCGCAAGGCTGCGCGGTGATCTGTTTCCGGGGCGCGAACACGAGGTCTCGGCACCGGAAATCGCGATGCTGCAATCGGTTCTGGACGATCTGGCGGCGGACCTGCCGCCCCGGATGGAGGCTGCAAGATGATGGAATCCTTTGTCTTTCCCGGATTGACGACGCGTGTCGTATTCGGATCGGGCACGGTGTCGCGCGTGGCGGGAGAGATCCGGCATCTGGGGCATGACAGGGCGCTGGTGCTGTCCACGCCGCATCAGAAGGCGCAGGCCGAGGCGCTGGCGCAAGGTCTTGGCGTGATGTCGGCGGGGGTCTTTGCAGGCGCGGCGATGCATACGCCGGTCGATGTCACCCGGCAGGCGCTTGTCGCCTTTGCGGGCAGCGGCGCGACGGCGGTGGTCAGTCTGGGCGGCGGCTCGACGACCGGGCTGGGCAAGGCCATCGCGATGCGCACCGGCGCCGATCAGGTGGTGATCCCGACCACCTATGCCGGGTCCGAGATGACCGATATTCTGGGCGAGACGGACAAGGGCGAAAAGACCACCCGCCGGGACGAGGCGATCCGTCCTGAAACGGTGATCTATGACGTGGACCTGACGCTGAGCCTGCCCGTCGGGCTGACCGTGACTTCGGCCATGAACGCGTTGGCGCATGCGATGGAGGCGCTTTATGCGCCCGACCGCAACCCGGTGGTGGAACTGATGTGCCGCGACGCGCTGATTGCCTTTCGCGACGGCATCCCGGCACTGATCCGCGATCCCCGGAACATAAGCGCCCGGTCGCAGGCGCTGTACGGGGCGTGGTGCTGTTCGGCGGCGTTGGGTTATGTCCAGATGGCGCTGCATCACAAGCTGGCGCATGTGTTCGGCGGGTCGTTCGATACGCCGCATGCTGAAACCCACGCGATCCTGCTGCCCTATACCACCGCCTTCAACGAGGCCGCCGTGCCCGGCCTGCTGGCCCCCATCGCCGAGACGTTCGGCGGAGGCTCGGCCGGGGGCGGGCTGTGGGATTTCGCGCAAGCCACCGGATCGCCGCTGAGCCTGCAACGCATCGGCATTGCCGAAAGCGATCTGGACCGGGCGGCGGAAATCGCGGTCAGGAACGCATATGCAAATCCGCGCCCTTTCGACCGCGGCGCGATCCGCGAATTGCTGCAATCGGCCTGGGAGGGGCGGCGTCCCGCAAACTGATCGCAGCGCGTTCGCCAAGTCCCCACCCGACAGGAGGAACCCGATGACCCGCAAGCTTTTACTGGCGGTGCTGGCCTGCGCCACGACCGCCACCCCCGCCAGTGCCGAAACCCGCATCGTCGCGAACTGTTTTACCCCGCCGCAGCATTTTTTCTGCAAGGGTATTCTGAAAGGCTGGGCTGACGAGGTGCAGCGTGTCACCGAAGGCCGTGTACGCGTGCGCATCCCCGCGAAAAGCATGGCCCCGCCGCCAGAACAGCTTGCCTCGGTTCAGGGCAATGTATTCGATGCCGCGATCCAGTATAACGGCCATATCGCCGATCAGCATATCGGGTTGACGCTGTCGATGCTGCCTTTCGTGAATGGCAGTGACGCACGCGCCAATACTCTGGCCTTCTGGCACAGCTATGAACGCTTTCTGGCCGATGCCGAACCGTTCGAGGGCGTGCAGGTGCTGGGGGTGATTGCCGCGTCCGGGGTGGATTTCTATTCCCTGACTGCGGCCCCGATCGAATCCGCCGCCGATATCCGGTCGCGCAAGATGTGGGCGCTGCCGGGGGTAACGGCCGGGATCATCAAGGATATCGGCGCGGCAACCGTCTCGGGTCCGGCGGTGCAGATGACCGAGATCATCCAGCGCGGGGTGGTGGACGGGTTTGTCGGCATTCCGGTGTCGGATGCGCGGGCCTTCAAGCTGCTGCCATATGTGAAATCCGTGACGCAGACGGAAACCAAGATCTTTGCCCCGACCTTCACCTTTTTCATCAGCAACGGAAAATGGGCCGAGATCGGTCCAGACGATCAGCAGGCGATCATGTCCGTCTCGGGGCAGGCCTTTTCCGAAATGGCCGCCGGATATTACGATCAGGCGGAAACCGCCGCCGCGACGGAACTGGCCGAAACCGCCGATATGCTGGCCGCATCCCCCGCATTTGAGGCCGGGCTTGCAGAGATTGCCGCACCCTATCACGACGCCTGGGTCGAGGCCGCTGCGGCCCGTGGCATCGATGCGCGGGCCGCGCTGGATTTCTATGTCGCCGCAGCAAGGGGCGAGACGGCCGAGTAATGTCCGAACATAGCGGAACGACATATAATCCTTGGCGCATTCGATCCTTTATGCGTCCCTCTGCGGTTACTGAGGGACAGACCGCGCCGAACCCTGCGCCTGGCCAATCAGCGTGCGTCGGCGAGAAGAGGAGGAAACCCATGTCCAGCTTTTTTACCGAAGAAACCTCGGTCGAGACGGTCAATGCCCGGATGGGCGACCGGGCCGATCCGCGCCTGCGGCAGGTCATGACCTGCCTGGTCCGGCATCTGCACAGCTTTGCAAAGGAAATCGACCTGACCCAGCAGGAATGGGATCTGGCCATTGATTTCCTGACCCGCACCGGCCAGATCTGTTCCGCCGAACGGCAGGAGTTTATCCTTCTGTCCGATGTTCTGGGCTTTTCCATGCTGGTCGTTGCGATCTACAACCGCCGCCCCGGCGGCGCGACCGAGAACACTGTCTTTGGCCCGTTCCATGTCGATGGCGCGCCCGAACGAGAGATGGGCGCGAACATATCGCTGGACGGCAAGGGCGAAAGCTGCCTGTTCGAGGGGCGCGTGCTGGATCTTGAGGGCAACCCGATCGAGGGCGCGCGGCTTGACGTCTGGTCCGACAATGCCGAGGGGTTCTATGACGTGCAGCAGCCCGGCCTTCAGCCGAAATGGAACAATCGCGGCATCTTCACTACCGGGGCGGATGGCCACTATGCGTTCCGGGGGATCAGGCCGGTTTGCTATCCGATCCCCGATGACGGCCCGGTGGGGCAGATGCTGGCCTGCCTGGGGCGGCATCCCTATCGGCCCGCGCATATGCATTTCCTTGTGACTGCGCCGGGCCATCAGCGCATCGTCACCCACACATTTGTCGGCGACGACGCCTATATCCGCGATGATGCGGTATTCGGCGTCAAGGAAACGCTGGTCGCCCCCTATGAGCATGCCGAAGGCGACACGGTCTGGCGGTCGAGGTTCGATTTCGTGATGGTTCCCGAAAAGGCGGCCTGAGGGGTGTCACCGCCGCCAGCGCGCTTCGGCATTGCCGTGGCGCAGCTTGGCGTCGATCCAGCCGCATTGCGCGATCAGAAACTCTTTCAGGCGCTTCAGCGAAGGCTCGCCGCCAGGCCGTGACAGCAGGCCAAGGGTGCGGTCGGGATGTTCGATCCGCAGGGGCAGGGTGGTCAGCGCCGACGACTGTCCCGCCACGACCACTACCGAGGCGGGCAGCACCGTCAGGGCATCGGACCCGGCCAGCACCCCGACAATCGACGCATAGGTGCCGCCCGAAAACGCCACCGGCATGTCGTCCAGCCCGAACTGGCCAAGCGTGCGCTGGATGTCGCGGAACAGCGGGCTGTTTTCGGGCGGGGCGACCCAGCGATAGCTGCTGAGATCGGCTGCGGTGATCATCTTGGTCCGGGTCAGCGGATGCCCCTTGCGGCAGGCGATGACGTTCCGCCCAAGGATCAGCGGCGCAAATTCCAGATCGTTGGTCAACTGGTCCTGACGCAGCGGCACTACCGCCAGATCCAGCGATTCATTGCGCAACTGGGCTAGCAGCTCATCCACATAGCCATAGCTTTGTTCGATCGAGATTTCCGGGCTTTGTGCCTGAAACTCTCCGATCATCCGGGCGATCACGCCATCCATGAAGATCGGGGTGCCGCTGATATGCAGTCGTCCGACGCGGCCCTTGCGATAATCATCGACCAGCCGCGATGCCTCGATGCCGCTGGTCCGGATGGTCTTGCCAAGCCGCGCCAGATGCCGACCCAATTCCGTCGGGCGCAGGGGCCTGCGGCCCGGTTCGAATAACGGCGCGCCAACCCGCGCCTCCAGCAGCGCCATGGTCCGCGAGACCGAGGGCTGCGACTTGCTGATCGCCGCCGCCCCTTCGGTCAGGCCGCCAAATTCGACCACCGCCGACAGAATTTCCAGATGCGCACTCTCCAGTTTCATAACGCTGCATCATATTAACCCGCAGCCATTCGATCAATCTTGTCTTTGACGCAGGCTAAGACTGGCCAGAGGAGGATCATCATGGCTGATTTTGAAACGGATGTTCTTGTCATCGGCACCGGCCCCGCAGGTTCGGCCATGGCGGCCCTGCTTGCAACCCATGGTGTCGCGCATATGGCCATCAACCGCTATCGCTGGCTGGCCAACACGCCGCGCGCGCATATCACCAACCAGCGCACGATGGAGGTGCTGCGCGATCTGGGCCGCGATGTCGAGGACGAGGCCTATATGTTCGCCACGCATCAGGATCTGATGGGCGAGAACATCTTTTGCGAAAGCATCGCGGGCGAGGAAATCGGTCGGATGGTGGCCTGGGGCAACCATCCCACCTCCAAGGCGGAACACCGGCTGTCATCGCCCACGAAGATGAACGACCTGCCGCAGACCTTCATGGAGCCGCTGCTGTTCAAGACCGCCTGTTCGCGCGGCACTCAGGCGCGGATGTCCACGGAATACCTGTCGCATCATCAGGATAGCGACGGCGTCACCACTACCTGCCGCGATCGGCTGTCGGGCCGGGACTTTACCATCCGGTCGAAATACCTGATCGGTGCGGATGGTGGCAAATCGCAGGTGGCCGAGGATGCCGGCCTGCCCTTTGGCGGCGCGATGGCCGTGGGCGGGTCGATGAACATCCATTTCCGCGCCGACCTGACGCAATGGGTCGCGCATCGTCCGTCCGTCTTGTACTGGGTGATGCAGCCGGGCGCCGATGTAGGCGGCATCGGCATGGGGCTGGTCAGGATGGTGCGGCCCTGGAATGAATGGCTGATCGTCTGGGGCTATGACATCAATGACGAACCGCCTCGCGTCACAGAGGAATATGCAACCGGCGTCGCACGCCAGTTGATCGGTGTGCCGGATCTGGAAATCGACCTGATCAGCGCGAACACCTGGACGGTGAACAATTTCTATGCCGAAAAGGCCTCGAATGGCCGGGTCTATTGCATGGGCGACGCAATTCACCGGCATCCGCCCTCGAACGGGCTGGGGTCGAACACCTCGATTCAGGATGCCTTCAACCTGGCCTGGAAAATGGCCATGGTGCTGAAGGGGCAGGCGGGCGAGCGGCTGCTGGACAGCTATGACGCCGAACGCCAGCCGGTCGCGAAACAGATCGTCACCCGCGCCAACCAGTCCATTGCCGATACCGCGCAGATCTTTGACGCGCTTGGCATGTCAGAAGGGGTCAGCCCCGAGAAGATGCAAAAGAACCTTCGGGCACGCGGCGACACCACGCCCGAGGCCGAGGCGCAGCGCGACGCGATCCGCAAGGCCATCGCCTACAAGAAATACGAATTTGACGCCCACGGGGTCGAGATGAATCAGCGCTACAGGTCCGACGCGGTGGTCACGGACGGGCAGATCGAACCGGCTTTCGAGCTGGATTCCGAACTGCATTACCAGCCGACCACATGGCCCGGCGCGCGGCTGCCGCATGTCTGGGTCTATCGTCACGATGACGGGGCCGGGATCTCGACGCTGGATCTGTGCGGGCATGGCCGCTTTACCCTGCTGACCGGGATCAACGGCAAGCCCTGGGCGGATGCCGCCGCGCGTGTGGCAGGCGGGCTGGGAATTGACATCCGGGTCCATGTGATCGGGCCGCGTCAGGAATATGTGGACCAGCGCGGTGACTGGGCCCGCGCCAGCGAGATCGGCGAAAGCGGCTGCGTGCTGGTGCGCCCCGACCACCATGTCGCCTGGCGCGCCGATACGCTTCCCGAAGATCCTGCTGCCGAACTGGGCCGCGTGATGGCCGCGATCCTCGCGCGCTGAGATCCGCGCCGGGGCGGGCCAACCGCCCCGCGCAATCAGAAGGGGGGAGACATCGTGAAAATTCTGAAACCGCAATGGGCGGGCTGGCTGATCGTGCCGCTGAGGCTGATCGCCGCCGCCTCGATGTTCGTGATGGCCGCGCTGACATTCGTGGATGTTGTCGGGCGCTATTTCAGCGCGCCGGTCTTTGGCGCCGCCGAGATGATCCAGTTCCTGCTGGCGATCACCATCTTTGCGGGGCTTGGCCTTGCGACCGTTTCGGGGGCGCATATCAGCGTGGACATTCTTGAGCCGTGGTTCCGGCACCGCCTGTCGCGCCCGCACCGGATCCTGCTTTGGGCCTGCAACTGTGCCGCCGGGGTGCTGATCGCATGGCAGATCCTGCGTCTTGGCTGGCACGGGGTGGAAACCGGTCGCCGGTCGATCGTGCTGGAATGGCCCGAGGGCTGGCTGATCCTGTGCTGCGGGGTCCTGGCAGCGGTGGCGCTGATCCTTGATCTGGCGGGGATCCGCGACGAGGGCGATCCGGGGGATACGCCATGACCGCCCCGCTGATTGCCATCGTCATCCTGCTGATCCTGTGCTTTGCCGGTGTCCGCATCGGCGTCGCGACCCTGCTGGTCGGCTTTTGCGGCTTTGCGCTTGAACGCGGCTTTGGCCCCGCCATGCAGATGAGCGGGCAGCGCATCATCGATGACGCGATGAACTATAACCTGTCGGTCATTCCGCTGTTCGTGCTGATGGGCGTATTCATCTATCGCGCCGATGTATCGACCGAGCTTTATGACGCCGCGCACCGGGCGTTCCGGCGGACGCGTGGCGGGCTGGCGCATTCGACCATCCTTGCCTGCGCGGGCTTTGCGGCGGTCTGCGGATCGTCGCTGGCGACGGCGGCGACGATGACAAAGGTAGCGATGCCCTCGATGCGGCGCTTTGGCTATCGCGATTCGCTGGCGACGGGGGTTGTGGCCGCCGGGGGAACATTGGGCATCATGATCCCGCCATCGGTACCGCTGGTGATTTACGGGATCATCGCAGAACAGGATATCGGGCGGCTGTTCCTGGCCGGTATGGTGCCGGGCATCTGTCTGGTGCTGCTGTTCATGGCGGTGGTCTGGATCTGGTCGCGGCTGGACCCGTCGGTCGCCCCGATGGAGGCAGAGACGGAACCCGGCGCTGCCACCGGGCCGGTTGCGGCGCGGGTGGTCTGGCCGGTGGTCGGGCTGTTCGTGCTGGTTCTGGGCGGTATCTATGGCCGCCTGTTCACGCCGACCGAGGCCGCAGGCGTCGGCGCGGTGGGCGCGGCATTCATCGCGCTTGGCCGAGGCAAGCTGCGCGGCATCGGCGAATGGACCGCTGCCCTGACCGAGGCGGCGCGGACCACGGCATCGCTGTTTCTGGTGATCTTTGGCGCGCTGGTCTTTGCCGAATACGCCAATTACACCGGTCTGCCCTATGCCGTCACCGACTGGGTCGAGGCGATGGATCTGTCGGGCTTTGGTCTGGTCGTGGTGATCGCGCTGATCGCCATTCTGATGGGCATGGTCTTTGAATCCATCGGCATTCTGCTGCTTTTGGTGCCGGTCTTTCTGCCGACGCTGCTGGACAGCGGCGTGGACATGATCTGGTTCGGCATCATCATCGTTCTGGTAACGGAACTGGGGCTGATCACGCCGCCTGTCGGGATGAATGTCTTTGTCGTGAAATCCGTCCTGCCCGACGCCGATCTGGGCCAGATGTTCCGGGGCGTGATGCCTTTCGTTCTGGCGATGCTGGTCGCGCTGCTGGCGCTGTTGCTGGTGCCGCCGCTGGCGATCTTTGTGCCCGATCTCGTCTATTGACCGACCGCAAATCAGGGGAGAAACGACATGTTCCTGAAAACCGCATTTGCCGCAGCCATCGCGATCATCCTGCCCGGCCTTGCCGCGCAGGCCAATACCCGCATCACCGCCAACTGCTTTTTCCCGGCGCAGCATTTCATCTGCGCGAAGATCCTGAAAGGCTGGGCCGGGCAGGTCAGCGACGTGACCGGAGGCCGCGTCCGGGTGAACGTTCCGGCCAAAAGCATGGCCCCGCCGCCCGAACAGCTTGCCTCGGTTCAGGGCGGGGTGTTCGACGCGGCGTTCCAGTTCAACGGTTTCATCGCCGACCGTCATATCGGCGTTGCGGTCTCGTTGCAGCCTTATGTGAACGGCAACGATCCGCTGGCCAACGCCACGGCATTCTGGCACACGTGGCAGCAATACATCGCCGACAAGGATCCCTTGCCGGGGGTCAGGGTGCTGGGGGTGATGGCCTCGCCCGGTGCGGATTTTTATTCCACCACCGACCAGCCCATCACCTCGCTTGCCGATGCCGCCGCGCGCAAGATGTGGGCGCTGCCGGGCGTCACGGCGGGGATCATGAAGGATATCGGCTCGGCCACGGTATCAGGCCCCGCAGTCCAGATGACCGAGATCATCCAGCGCCGGGTCGTGGATGGTTTTGTCGGCATCCCGGCATCGGACGCACTGGCGTTCAAGGTGTTACCCTATGCGAAATCGGTGACGCGGACCCACGCCAAGATTTTCGCCCCGACCTTCACCTTTTTCATCAGCGAGGCGAAATGGGCTGAAATCGATCCCGCCGATCAGGATGCCATCCTGACCGTCTCGGGCGAGGCTTTCGTTGCCATGGCCGCGCAGGTCTGGGCCGGGGCCGAAGCCGGGGCCGACAAGGAACTGGCCGAAACCGCGCAGATCGTCACCGCCAGCGACGCTTTCGAGGCAGAGCTTGCAGAGGCCGCGAAACCCTATCAGGATCGCTGGATCGAGGCCGCCTCGGCCAAGGGCATCGACGCGCAGGCGGCGCTGGATTTTTATCGCCGGACCGTTGCAGAGTTGAGTGGGAACTGAGGGAAAGGGCGGGGAATGGACAAACCGATGAACGTGCTGTGGATCATGTGCGACCAGTTGCGGTGGGACTATCTGTCCTGCGCGGGCCATCCGCATCTGCACACGCCGCATATCGACGCGCTGGCGGCGCAGGGGGTGCGGTTCAGCAATGCCTATGTGCAGTCGCCCTTTTGCGGGCCGTCGCGCATGTCCAGCTATACCGGGCGCTATTGCCGGTCGCATGGCGCGACCTGGAACGGCTTTCCCCTGCGCGTGGGCGAGCCGACGCTTGGCGATCATCTGCGCCGTATCGGCGTGCGCGCCGCCATTGTCGGCAAGACGCATATGGTCGCCGATACCGAGGGCATGGCCTGGCTGGGAATAGAACCGGGATCGACCATCGGCGTGCATATCTCGCAATGCGGGTTCGAGCCGTGGGAGCGCGATGACGGCATGCACCCTTACGGCCCCTATTCCCCGAACCCCGACTATCACGGCTTTCTGCGCGATCACGGGCTGGACAGCGAACGCCCGTGGGAGGATTTCGCCAATTCCGGCAAAGGCGATGATGGCGAATTGCTGTCGGGCTGGCTGCTGAAATATTCGAACCTGCCCGCGAATATCCCTGAAGAACTGTCCGAAACCCCCTATATGACCACCCGCGCGATGCAGTTCATGGAGGATGCGGGCGATACGCCCTGGCTGTGTCACCTGTCCTTCATCAAGCCGCACTGGCCCTATATCGTGCCCGCGCCCTATAACAGCATGTATGGCCCGGAACATGTCCTGCCGCCGGTCCGCAGCGATGCCGAACGGCAGACCGATCACCCCGTCTATCGCGCCTATCTTGAAAGCCGCATCTGCCGGACCTTTTCGCGCGACGAGGTGCGGCAGCGGGTAATCCCTGCCTATATGGGCCTGATAAAGCAGATCGACGACCAGATGGGCCGGCTTTTCGCATGGATGCGGGAACGCGGGCTGATGCGGAACACGATGATCGTCTTTACCTCGGATCATGGCGATTACCTGGGCGATCACTGGATGGGCGAGAAGGATCTGTTCCATGACCAGTCCGTCAAGGTGCCGCTGATCGTCTGCGATCCGCGCGCGGCGGCGGATGCGACGCGCGGCATGGTGCGCGATGAACTGGTCGAGCTGATCGACCTTGCGCCGACCTTTCTGGATTATTTCGGTGGTCCCCGGCTGCCGCATATCCTTGAGGGGCGCGACCTTTCGCCATTGCTGCATGACGCGGGTGCGTCCGCCGCGTGGCGGCAATACGCCATTTCGGAATATGACTATTCCACCCGCGAGGCGCGGAAGATCATCGGCAACGCGCAAGAGGATGCCCGCCTGATCATGTGCCGCGACGACCGCTGGAAATATGTCCATGCCGAGGGTTTCCGCCCGATGCTGTTCGATCTGGAAACCGATCCGCAGGAACTGACCGATCTGGGGGCGGACCCGGATCATGCCGGGGTCCGCGACCGGATGGCGGCGGCGATCTTTGCCTGGGCGCGACGGCATCATAACCGCTTTACCCTGTCGCCCGAGCGGATCGAGAAGATGACCGGCGGCGAGCCTCCGGGCATTCTGATCGGGTTCTGGGACGAGGCCGAATTCGAGGCGGAATTTGGCAAGCCTTTCGCACAGCGGCCATAGGCCCGGCTTGCATCAGCCGGGATGCAGCACCGCGCCGCCGCAGGCCGAAATGACCTGCCCGGTCACATAGCCCGACAGGTCGGTCGCCAGAAACTCCAGCACATTGGCCATGTCCTCGACCTGGCCAAAGCGGCGCAGCGCGATGGCGTTCAGTTGTGCCGGGGTGCCGATGCCCATCGCCGGATCCAGCCGCTTCAGCCGTGCCGTTTCGACGATGCCCGGCGCGATGGCATTGACGCGGATGCCATGCGGTCCCAGCTCGGCGGCCAGCGCGCGGGTCAGATAGGCCACCCCCGCCTTGGCCGCGCCATAGATTGCAAGATTGCCGCCCTCAAGCAGCGAAATGCCGGTCTGGGACGAGATGTTGACGATCACCCCCGCGCCCTGCCGCTTCATGACCGGGGCGACGGCGGCGCAGCACAGTTGTGCCGATTTCAGATTGGCGGCGATCAGGTAATCGAATGCCTCGGGCGTTGTGTCGGTGGGCAGGGTGCCGCTGTTGCGCGCCACTGCCACCCCGGCGTTATTGACCAGCACATCCACCCGGCCAAACGCCTTCTGCGTTGCCGCGATCAGGTGTGCGGCACCCTCGGGCCGGGCAAGATCGGCCTCGACCCCGATGGCGCGGCGGCCAATGGCCCCGATCTCGGCCATGACGCTTTCGGCGGTCAGTTCCTCGCCGATCCGCGCCGCCCCGGCAAGGTTCAGATCGGCCACCACCACATCCGCGCCAAGCCGCGCCAGCCGCAGCGCATAGCCCCGCCCGATGCCGCGCGCGGCCCCCGTCACCACCGCGACCTTGCCTGCCAGAGGCGCGGTCATCCGTGGAACCGGACCGCCACGTCCAGCGGCGCGCGGCCCACGCGGGCGCGGTTGGCATCGACGCTGACATCCTCGTATCCGAACGAGATGCCCAGCAGCAGGCGGTTATCGGCGGATACGCCCAGGTGGTCGCGGATGATCGTCGGGTACAGGCTTAGCGCCCCCTGCGCGCAAGAGGCCACCCCGCGCGAGGTCATCGTCAGCAGCAGCGTCTGGGTATAGATGCCCAGATCCACCGCTTCGCGTTCCTGAAAGCTGCCGGGCATGAAGATGAACACCGCATGCGGCGCGCCAAAGAATTCCAGATTGCGCCGATAGGCCCGGTCGCGGCCCGGCCGGTCGTGGCGGTCGATCCCCATCGCGCCGTAAAGCTGAACCGCCGCGTCGATCTGGCGTTCGCGATGGACGCCCTCGAACCGGCGATCCGCGCGGAAATCGGGGTCCGGCGCGATGCCCTGTTCGGATGCGGCCACCATCGCGGCCCCCAGTTCGCGCAGCGCCGCGCCCGAGACGACATGCGACATCCACGGCTGGATATTGCAGTTCGACGGAGCCGCCTGCGCCAGTGCGAAAATCTCGTGGATGGTTGCGTCGGGCACCGGGCCGGGCAGATAGCCGCGCACGGAACGGCGCTTGTGAATCGCCTCGTCCAGATTCATTGTCACATTGCCATCCTTCATGCCGCCCTCGCCAGTTGCATTCCGCGCGCGGCATAGGCCCGCGCCAGCCGCCGACCGACCCTGACGCTGTCGGGCAGGGTGCTGTTGCCCCTCTCGCCCCGCACCGCCACGCCAGCGCTGCCCACGGCACCTCGGAACATCGCGAAAACGCGGTGAAAATCGGTCATCTGCTCGGGGCTGCGTGCCCCGGCGTAATAGCGGGCAAGATAGGTCTGTTCCGAAGGGATGCCAAGCGCGTCCAGATCGCGCCCCAGCAGGCCGCCATTCTCATCCGCCGCCATCTGCCACGCCTGCGTGTTGAAACCCACATCCACCAGCGGATGCCCCAACGTGGACAGTTCCCAGTCCAGCACGCCGATGACCCGAGGCCGGGTCGGGTGGAACATCATGTTGCCGATGCGGAAATCGCCATGGCACAGGGTCAGCGCCTCGCTTTCGGGGATGCGCTGATCCAGCCACAGGATCATCGCGTCCAGATCCGGATTATCGGCGTCCCCCTTGCGGTATTGCTGCCAAAGCTGCGACCAGCGGCCAAGCTGACGGCGGAAATAGTTCCCCGGACGGCCGAAATCGCCAAGGCCAAGGGCCGTGTAATCCAGCCGGTGAATACGGGCCATGGTGTCGCACATGGCATCGTAAAGCGCGGCGCGTTCGCCGGGGGCGATGCCGGGCAGGGCGTAATCGGTGAAAACCCGCCCCGTCAGCCATTCCATCAGATAGAAGGGCGTGCCCAGAAGGTTTGCATCCTCGTGATAATGGTAAAGCCGTGGCACCGGGACATCGGATCGTGCCAGCGCCGACATCACCCGGTATTCGCGGTCGATGGCATGGGCCGATTTCGCCAGCGGTCCGGGCGGCTGCTTGCGCAGCACCGCCCGCCAGCCATCCGCATCGACGAAACAGGTCGGGTTCGACATGCCGCCTTCGGTCGGGCGGATCGTCAGTTCCGGGACGGGGCGGCGCAGAAACTGTTCCAGAAAGCCGTGCAGCGCCTTCGGGTCGAAATCGACGCCTTGGGCCCGGATGACCGCCGCCTCCCTCATGCCGCGCCGCGCCCAAAGCCGAACAGCTTATGCGCGATGCGCCGCTTCTGCACCTCTTCCGCGCCCTCGGTGATCTTGTAGCGCCGGTGGTGGCGATAGATATGTTCAAAGGGCTTGTGGCGGGAATAACCAAGGCCGCCATGGACCTGCATGGCGAAATCGGCAGCCCGGCAGACCAGATCGTTGGCCATGAAATTGCAGATCGACACCTCGTCAGTGATGTCGGCGGGGGGCATGCGGTCCATCCGCCATGCGGTGCGGAACACATAGTTGCGGATCGTCTCGCATTGGGCGTGCAAAGCGGCCAGCGGGAACTGGATCGCCTGCCGCGAGGCGAGGCTTTCGCCGAACAGCACCCGGTCGCGGGCATAGGCCACCGCCTCGGCGATGCAGAACCGCGCCGCCCCCGCGCTGCCTGCCGCCTGCCGGATGCGGTTCTCGTGGATGAAGATCATCGCGATTTCCAGCCCGCGCCCCTCTTGATGCAGGATGGCGCTGTCAGGCACGCGGCAATCCACCAGATCGACATCGGCATGGTCGGTCGGCATGTTGAAGGTCCACAGGTTGCGCACCCGGTTATGACCGGGCGTGTCGGTCGGCACGATAAAGGCGGTGATGCCCCGGCTTTCGCCGTCCTTGCCGCTGGTGCGGGCAAAGACCAGATTGGAATGCGCGCGCCCGACCTGCGAGTTCCAGCGTTTCTGGCCATTGATCACCCAGTGGTCGCCGTCGCGGACGGCGCGGGTCTCCATCCAGGTGGCGTCCGATCCGTGGCCCGGTTCGGTCAGCGCAAAGCTGAGATGCTTGCGGCCCGTGATGATACCCTCGATGAACTGCTTTTGTTCATCGGTGCCAAAGCGCGCCAGCGCCGGGACGATGGGAAAATTCCCGACGACCGAGTTTTCGTCCTGAAGGTCGTTATGCAGCCCCAGACCCTTCGCCGCCAGATGTTCGCGCACCGCGGCGTTCATCAGATTGCCCGCCGCCTGCCCGCCGCAGCTTTCGGGCAGGCACAGCCGCAGATGCCCGGCGGCATCGGCGCGGCGCTCCATCTCGGACAGCAGCGCCCGCCATTCCGCCGAGGGCGCGCCGTCATTCTGCCAGTCGGTGCGGGCATATTCGCGCCGGTGGTCGAAGAACTGCATGTTCTGCGCCTCAAGCGGCCTGATTTCGGCCTCGATAAAGGCGTCCAGTTCGGCCAGTTTGGCCGTGATCTGCGGCGGCAGGTCGAAATCCATGCCGTTTCCTTCCCTGTTTGTCCTGCGTGGCGCTGTTCAGGCGTCGGTGGTGACGTCCGAATATTTCGCCGCCTGCGCTTTAAGCTGGAATTTCTGGATCTTGCCCGAGGCAGTGCGCGGCATGGCCGCGATCACCTCGACCGCTTCGGGCCAGTATTGCCGGGCGACGCCCTTGTCCTGCATCCAGTCGCGCAGATCCTGCATCGCGAAATCGCCCTCGGTCAGCACCACGAAGGCGCAGCCCTTTTCGCCCAGCCGGGCATCGGGATAGCCGACAATGGCGGCGTCGGCGATGCGGGGGTGGCTGTACAGGACCGATTCGATCTCGACCACGGGGACGTTTTCGCCGCCGCGGATGATGATGTCCTTGGATCGTCCGTCGATGCGGATATAGCCATCGGCATTCATGAAGGCCAGATCGCCCGTGTCGAACCAGCCTTCGGGGCCGCGCCCGTCCAGGCCAGGCTTTCGGTAATAGCCCAGAAACTGCTGCGCGCCCCGGAAATACAGCCGCCCGGTTTCGCCCTGCGGCACCGGGTTCAGGTTTTCGTCGGCGATCAGCAGTTCCACGCCTTCCAGCGCGCGGCCATCGGTGGTTGCCGAATAGATATCGGCCTTTTCCGGCTCGGTCAGGCTGCCCGACAGCCCCTCGGTCATGCCCCATAGCGACGAGGCCCCAAGCCCCAGCAGCTTGCGCGCATTCTCGATCACCACCGGAGGGATCTGCGCGCCGCCGCACAGAAAGGTCCGCAGCGGCGGCTTTTCGGCACCCTCGGCCACCACCCGGCATATATCGGCCAGAAAGGGCGTCGCGCCGGGCATGTGGGTCGCCCCCTCGCGGACCATCATCCGCACCGCCGCCTCGGGTTCCCAGATATCCATCAGCACCATCGTGCCGCCGTAATAGAGCGTCTGGAACATCGCCGCCGCGTAGCCGGTCATGTGCCCGAAGGGCGTGCAGCCAAAGATCACCTCGCTATCGCCCAGCCCGAACCGCGCGCCAAGCGCCTTGGTGCAGGCGAACAGAGTGTTGAAGCAATGCATGACGCCCTTGGGTTCGCCCGTGGTGCCCGAGGTGTACATCAGCACCGCCATCTCGGCCGGATCGACCGGCGTTCCTTCGGTCGCCGGAACCGGTTCCGCGCCCGAACCCATCACCAGCCGGTCAAAGGACCGCGCGCCGCCATCCACCTTGATGACATGCTCCAGATGCGGCAATTCGGCCTGCAACTTGTCCAGCATCGGGCCATAGTCGAAATTGCGGAAATGGCTGGGGATCAGGATCGCCTTTGCGTCGGCAAAGCCCAGCATGAAGCGCAATTCGTGTTCGCGGAAGATATACATCAGCGGGTTGGGCACCGCGCCAACCCGCCCAAGCGCCAGCGCCGCCACGACAAATTCCCACCAGTTGGGCAGCATCAGCCCGACGACATCGCCGCGCCCGATGCCCATGGCGCGGAACGATCCGGCGGCCTGTGCCACGGCCTCGCCCAGTTCGGCATAGGTCATCACCCTGACCGGCGTGTCATATCCCGCATCCTGCCGATAGGCGATCACGGCCTTGCGGTCCGGATGCGCCTTGATGGCGGTCCCAAGCAGATCGTCGGGTGTCTTGTCCTGCCACCAGCCCGCATCGCGCATGGCTTGCTTGTGCGCCTCAAGATCGAACGCCTTCGCCATAACCCCTCCTCCCCAATGCTGCGATGCCGCGCCGTTCCTCCGCGTGCGTCATCGCCAATTACAGTAATCTAGATTATAATAAAACAACACATCATATTGCGGCCTGTCAAGCATTCCGGGCCGCGCCCGTCTCAGAAAACGAACCTGCCCGCCGGGTGGGTGGCCGAGATTCCGCCGTCCACCGGCAGAAGCTGGCCGTCCATATAGGCGGAATCGTCCGAGGCAAGGAACGCCGCGACTGCCGCCATATCCCTGACATGTCCGGGGCGTTGCAGAGGGGTCAACCGGCCCAGCCGATCCTCTTTTCCGGCCGAGCGCGCCCAGTCGAACATCGGCCTTGTCAGTCCGGTTTCAGTCAGCCCCGGCAGGATCGCGTTTACCCGGACATTACGGCCCGCATAGGCGCAGGCAGCAGTCATGGTCAGGTGGTTCACCGCAGCCTTGGCCGCACCATAAGCCTCGGTCCCGCCGCGCGCGCGCAGGCTGCCGGTGGACGAATTCAGGATGATCGACCCGCCGCCATGCGCGGCCATGTGGCGTCCCGCCAGCTTGCACGCGACAAAAGCGGTGATCACATTGTCGCCGAACATGGCCTGCCATTGCGCGACGGTCTGTTCCTCAAAGGGTGTGACGGAATCGGTGTTTCCGGCATTGGCAAAGAACACCTCAAGCCCGCCATGCCCGGCCACCATCCTGTCGATGGCCCCCTGTATCGCGGCCTCGTCGCGCGCATCGGCCACATGCGTCTCGCATGTGCCGCCTGCCGCGCGGACCAGTTCCGCGGTTTCGGCCAGCGGCGCCTCGCGCCGTCCGACCACCATGACGGTGGCCCCCTCTGCGGCAAAGCGCAGCGCGCTGGCGCGGCCTATGCCGCTGCCGCCGCCGGTGATGATGGCCCTGCGGCCCTGCAACCTGTCCATCGGCATGTCCTTCCCCCCTTGCATTTATCCGCGTTTATAGTACAGTACGCTAGATAAAAGTAAACTAGCGAGATTTATAGGTAAGGGGGGTGCATGACCGGTGCGCTGGACCATATCGGTATCTTCGTCGCCGATCTCGACGCGGCGATCCCGTTCTATCGCAGCCTGATCGATGCGGGCGATCCGGTGATCCGTGAGGTGCCCGAGCTTGGCCTGCGGCTTGCCTTTTTCACCCGGCAGGGCGGGGTGGCGGTCGAACTGGTCGAAGCATCGGGCAGGACCGAGATGCGCCACGGCGATGTGGTCGTCGCGCTGGAGGTCGATGACCTGCCTGCCGAAATCGCGCGGCTGGCTGCGGCGGGCATCAGGGTCCACCACCAGACGCCTACCGAAAACCTGCCCCTGCATCGCGGCTGGATCACCAAGGGCGACGGGCACGGCACCATCGTCGAACTGTGCCCAAGGGGCGATGTCACGCGCTTTGTGGCGGGCTGACCGCCCGGTACCGACCGGTTTCCATGGGAGGGAAGGAAAACCATGATCATCAACAGCATGACCCGCCGGGCTCTGACAGTCGCAACATTTTGCGCGGCGCTGCCTGCCATGGCGCAGGAACCGCCGGTCCGCATCGGCTATCTGTCCGACATGAGCGGCGCGGGCAGTTCCATCGGCGGCGCAAGCTCGTTCCCCGCCATCGAAATGGCCATCGAGGATTTCGGTGGCGAGGTTCTGGGCCGCAGCATTGATTATGTCAGCGCGGATCAGTTGAACAAACCCGATGTCGGGCTGGGCGTCGCGCGGGAATGGCTGGATCAGGGTGGTGTGACGATGATCCTTGACGCCAACAATTCCGCCGTCTCGCTGGCCGTGGGTGAGCTGACGGCACGGCGCAAGGTCATCTACATGTCGGGCGGATCAACCATGAAGCTGACGAACGAGGCCTGCAACCGCTATATGACGCAGTGGATTCCCGATACCTATGCCCTTGCGCATTCGCTGGCGAAACCCATCGTCGAGGGGGGCAATGACAAATGGTTCTTCATCGCCGTGGATTACGCCTTTGGCCATGATCTTGCCGCGCAGGGAAAGGCGGCGGTCGAGGCGGCGGGCGGGACGGTTCTGGGCGTGGCGCGGCATTCGCCGCAGACCAGCGACTATTCCGCGTTCCTGCTGGAGGCGCAGGCCAGCGGCGCGGATACCGTCGCACTGGCGACATTCGGATCCTACATGGTGAACCTGATCAAGCAGGCGAATGAATTCGGCATGGAGGTCAAGCTGGTGCCGTTCTTTCTGTCGCTTGAGGATATTCATTCGATCGGGTTGGACAACATGCATAACGTGACCGGCACCACCGCGTTCTACTGGGACCGCACCGATGCCAGCCGCGCCTGGAGCGCGCGCTATGAGGAACGCTTTGGCCGCCCCGCCACGTTCCTGAACGCGCAGCAATATTCCGCAGTGACGCATTACCTGAAATCCGTCGCGCAGGCCGGGACGACCGATGGCGATGCGGTTGCCGATGCGATGATGGAACTGGCGGTCGGGGACGCAACCGATATCTCGGCCGTCGTGCGCCCCGATGGCCGGGTGGCGCGCGACATGTATCTGATCGACGTCAAATCCCCGGCGGATTCGGTGGGCCAATGGGATCTGGCGCGGGTGGTGGCGACGGTGGACAAGGCCGATGCCAGCTTGCCGCTGGAACAAAGCACCTGTCCGCTGGTCACAGCCGGGGAATGATCGCAAGGCAGAGGGAAAAGACATGGCCGGTCCCTTGTCGGATGTGAAGATCGTGGAACTGGCGGGGCAGGGGCCTGCCCCCTTTGCTGCCGCGCTGCTGGCCGACTTCGGGGCCGATGTGGCAATCATCGACCGTCCGCCCGAAAGCGGCTGGCGGCCCGAGGTTCCGCGCGCCCATGATTTCTATAACCGCAACAAGCGGTCGGTGGCGCTGGATCTGAAAAGCGGCGCGGGGCAGGCGGCGGCGCGGGCGCTGGTGGCGCGTGCCGATATCCTGATCGAGGGCTTTCGCCCCGGTGTGGCCGAAAGGCTGGGTCTTGGACCTGACGAATGTCTGGGGCTGAATCCACGCCTGATCTATGGCCGGATGACCGGCTGGGGGCAGGATGGCCCCATGGCGCAAGAGGCGGGGCATGACATCAACTATCTGGCCCTGACCGGCGCGCTTTACGCCATCGGGCAGGCCGATTCCCCGCCGCCTCCGCCGCTGAACCTTGTGGCCGATCTGGGCGGCGGCGGCATGTTTCTGGTCGCTGGCCTGCTGATGGCGCTGCATCACGCGCGGGCGACCGGGCGCGGGCAGGTGGTCGATTGCGCCATGCTGGACGGCGTGTCTCAACTGATGTCCGCCTTTCACGCCTTTCGCCAGCAAGGCGGCTGGAGCCAGCGCCGTCAGGACAATATCGTCGATGGCGGCGCGCCGTATTTCTGCACCTACCAGACCAGCGACGGGCAATATGTCGCGGTCGGCGCGATGGAGCCGCAATTCTACGCCAATCTGCTGGCGGCGATGGGGCTTGACCCGGCTACGCTGCCCGACCGCGATGACCGCGCCAACTGGCCCGTGCTGAGGGCGCGCTTTGCGCAGGTCTTTGCCTCGCGCACCCGCGCCGGATGGGAAACCGCAATGGCCGGGCGCGATGCCTGTTTCGCCCCCGTTCTCGGCATTGACGAGGCCCGCGCCCATCCGCAGATGACCGCGCGCGGGGTCTTTCGGCAGATGGCCGGGCAAAGCTGGCCCGCCCCCGCGCCGCGCCTGTCGCTGACTCCGGGGGAACTGCGCAACCCCGCGCCCGAACCCGGTGCCGACACCAGGGCCGTGCTGCGCGACTGGGGCGTTGAGGGCGATCTGTGACCGGCGCAAGATACGGTAGCGTATTTATTTCTTGGCAGATGGATTAAGATAAGCTACCGTACTGTAATTGGGCGGGCCACATGCGCTGGATGCCTGCCTGCAGCAGCGGCGAGGGGAAGCGCCGCGCATCATCAGGGGGAATGACAAGATGACGACAGTTTGGACCAGACTGGCAATACCGGCGATTGCGCTGTCGGTTGCCTGGCCCGCGCAGGCAGATGTGACCATCGGCTATCTGGCGGCGATGTCGGGGGCGCAGGCCGACATGTCGGGCGACGCCTCGCTGCATGCGGTGCGCATGGCCATCGAGGATTTCAACGGCGAGGTGAATGGCGAGCCGGTTCAGGTTCTGGTGGCCGATCACCTGGGCAAGCCCGATGCCGGGCTGGGGACCGCGCGCGAGTGGATCGACGAAAAGAACGTGAATTTGCTGTTCAACGTCGATAATTCCGCTGTGGCGCTGGCGGTCAGCGACCTGATCCGCGACAAGAACGTGTCGATGATGATGGGCGCATCGAACAGCAAGCTGATCAACGAAAAATGCGGCCCGCATCAGGCGATGATGCTGCTGGACAATTCCGCGCTGGCCCGCGCCGTGACCCTGCCGCAGGTCGAGGCGGGCGGGGACCGGTGGTTCTTCATCACCGTCGATTACGCCCTTGGCCATGACCTTCAGGCACAGGCCACCAAGGCCATCGAGGGCGCGGGCGGGCAGGTCGTCGGCGCGGTCATCCATTCGCCGCAGGCGACCGATTTCTCGTCCTTCCTGCTTGAGGCGATGAACAGTGGTGCCAGCAATATCGGCATGGCGACATTCGGGGCCTGGCAGAACACCATCTCGAAACAGGCACAGGAATTTGGCGTGACGGCCAGCCTGTCGCCCTTTTATCTGGCGATCACCGATATCAAGTCGGCAGGGCTGGACACGTTGCAGAACGTCACTGGCACGATTCAGTTCTATTGGGACGAAAACGACGCCACCCGCGCCTTTTCCGAAAGGTTCCGGCAGGGTTACAGTCGGCCGCCCAGCTTTACCAACGCCTATGCCTATGAATTCACCGCCCACTATCTGAAGGCGGTCGAGGCCACGGGCGGCACCGATGCCGATGCGATCCAGACATGGATGCAGGACAACCCGATGGCGCTGATCCGGGGCGGCACCGCGACCATCCGCAAGGACGGCTATACGCTGCGCGACGTGCTGTCCTATCGGACCAAGACACCGGCGGAAAGCAGCGGCGACTGGGATTTTCTGGAAATCACGGGAACGGTCCCGGCCGATCAGATTGCCCCGCCGCTTGAGGACAGCGCCTGTCCTTTGGTCGCGGATGGCTGAGCGCGGCGGCGGGGGCATGGCCCTGCCGGCCTATCCATCAGAACCGGGGAGGTACGGTTGACACGCACGGCATTGGAAGTGCGGGGCATCACGAAAAGTTTCGGCGCGTTCAAGGCTGTGGACGGGGTCGATCTGGATGTCGCCGAGGGGGAAATCCACGCCCTGATCGGGCCCAACGGCGCGGGAAAGACCACATGTTTCAACCTGCTGACGGGCGATCTGCCGCTCAGCTCGGGCAGCATCCGGTTGTATGACGAGACGATTTCGGGCCTGCCGATGGACCGGATCGCCCGCAAGGGGCTGGTACGATCCTATCAGATTTCGTCGATCTTTCCCGATTTTACCGCGCTGAACAATGTCCGCTTTGCGCTGCAACATGAACGGCGCAGCAATTTCGATTTCTGGCGATCCGAAACGCGGCTGAACCGGCTGAATGCCCGCGCCACTGCGCTGCTTGAGGATCTGGGTCTTGGCGACTGGGCCGCGACCCGTGCCGGCGATCTGCCCTATGGCCGCAAGCGCGCGCTGGAAATCGCGACGACCCTGGCGCTGAATCCAAAGGTGCTGCTGCTGGACGAGCCGACCAGCGGCATGGGCCGCGAGGACATCGGCCGCGTGACCGGACTGATCCGCAAGGTTGCCAAAGGGCGCACGGTGCTGATGGTGGAACACAACCTTCCGGTCGTTTCGGGCCTGTGCGACCGGGTCACGGTGCTGGCGCGCGGGCAGGTGATTTCCCGCGGCTCATATGATCAGGTCGCTGCCGATCCGCAGGTGATCGAGGCCTATCTGGGGGCGGCCCATGCTTGAGATTGCCGGACTGAACGCCTGGTACGGCGAAAGCCACGTCCTGCACGGGCTGGACATGTCCATCCCCGAGGGCCGGGTCGTGTCGCTGCTGGGGCGCAACGGCGCGGGCAAGACCACGACCATGCGCGCCATCATGGGCCTGATGGACCGGGCCGAGGGCAGCATCGCCCTGCATGGCGAAAACCTGCTGCGCCTGCGCCCCGACCAGATCGCCCGGCGCGGCATCGCCCTGTGCCCCGAGGATCGCGGCATCTTTCCGTCGCTGACCGTATCGGAAAACCTGTTCCTGCCGCCCGTCATTGCCAGCGGCGGCATGAGCATCGAACATCTTTACGACCTGTTTCCCAATATCCGCGAACGCGGTTCCAGCCGGGGGACGCAGCTTTCCGGGGGCGAACAACAGATGCTGGCCATTGCGCGGATCCTGCGCACCGGCGCGCGGGTGCTGTTGCTGGACGAACCGACCGAGGGGCTGGCCCCGGTCATCGTCCAGCAGATCGCCCGCACCATCGCCGGGATCAAGGATCTTGGCTATACGGTGCTGCTGGTCGAACAGAATGCCCATTTCGTCGAGGGACTGGCCGATATTCACTATCTGATCGAGAACGGTGCCATCGTGGACCGGATGGAGGCAGCAGAATTCGCCGCCAATATCGCCCGCGTGGACCGGTTGCTGGGCGTCTGAGGGGGGGACGGTGCCATGCTGACGGATATCAACATCAACCTGCTGATCGGGCAGATGGTGCTGGGGCTGGTGAACGGGGTGTTCTACGCCATCCTGTCGCTGGGGCTGGCCATCATCTTTGGCCTGCTGGGGGTGATCAATTTCGCGCACGGGGTGTTCTTCATGCTGGGTGCCTTTGTGGCCTATATGCTGGGGCAGACCCTGGGCATCGGCTATTGGGGCGCGCTGGTTCTGGCGCCGCTGATCATCGGCGCGCTGGGGCTGGTGGTCGAGATGCTGCTGATCCGCCATCTCTACAAGCTGGATCATCTTTACGGGCTGTTGCTGACACTGGGCCTGGCGCTGTTTGCCGAAGGCTTTATCCGCATCGTCTTTGGCCCTCAGGGTCTGCCCTATGCCATCCCGCCCAGCCTGCGCGGTGCGGTCAATCTGGGGTTCATGTTCATGCCGCTTTACCGGGTCTGGGTGGTGGCGGCGGGCGTGGTGCTGTGCCTTGCCACATGGGCGGTGATCGAACTGACGCCGCTGGGGGCCAAGCTGCGCGCGGCCACCGACAACCCGAAGATGGTGCAGGCCTTCGGCATCAATGTGCCGGTCATGCTGACCCTGACCTATGGCGCGGGGGTGGCGTTGGCGGCCCTTGGCGGGGTGATGGCCGCGCCGATCATGTCGGTCGATCCGGCGATGGGCACGAATATCGTGATCGTGGTCTTTGCCGTGGTGGTGATCGGCGGCATGGGCTCGATCATGGGGTCCATCCTCACCGGCCTGGGCCTTGGCCTGCTGGAGGGGCTGACCAAGGCCGTCATTCCCGAGGCCTCGTCCACGGTGATCTTTGTCATGATGGTCGTGGTGCTGATCCTGCGCCCACGCGGTCTGTTCGGGAAAATGGCATGAGCGACGCGGAAACCCACAGTCAACCCGAAGGAGGCCGGCCCGTGGTCGATCAAGGCAAGTTCCACATCCCCGGCTTTACCCCGGCGCGTTCAGTGCTGTTTGTGATCTTTGCGGCTGCGGTGGTGCTGTCGCCCATGGTGCTGTACCCGATTTTCCTGATGAAGATCTATTGCTTCATCATCTTCGCCTGCGCCTATAACCTGCTTCTGGGCTATACCGGACTGATGAGCTTTGGCCACGCGGCATTCTTTGGCATGGGTGCCTATCTTTGCGGTCATGCCGCGACGCAATGGGGCCTGCCCTTCGAATTGTCGGTGCTGGCCGGAACCGCCTTTGCCGCGCTGCTGGGGGCGGTATTCGGCTGGATCGCGATCCGGCGGCAGGGGCTTTATTTCGCGATGATCACGCTGGCGCTGGCCCAGATGGTCTATTTCATCGCGCTGAAGGCCCCCTTTACCGGGGGAGAGGATGGAATCCAGTCGGTGCCGCGCGGGACATTGCTGGGGATCGTCGATCTGCGCAGTGACCGGGCACTTTACTGGATGATGGCGGTGATCGTGCTGGCGGTGCTGGCGCTGTATAACCGCATCGTGCATTCGCCCTTTGGCCAGGTGCTGCGGGCAATCCGCAACAATGCCGAAAGGGCGAAATCGCTGGGTTACGCGGTGGATCGCTACAAGCTGGTCTCGTTCATCATCTCGGCGGCACTGTCGGGCTTTGCGGCCTCGCTGAAAACGGTGATCTTCGGCATCGCGACACTGACCGACGTGTCGGTCACAGCCACCACCGAGGTGGTGCTGATCACCCTTGTCGGCGGTATCGGTACGATCTTTGGACCGGTGGCGGGCAGCTATCTCGTGCTGGCGCTGGAACATTTCCTTGCGCCCTATGGCCCCTGGGTGCTGCTGATCCAGGGGGCGGTGTTCATGGGCTTTGTGCTGATCTTCCGGCAAGGGCTGGTCGGTGGCTTGCAGCGGCTGTGGAAACAGCACCTGTGACCGTAACGCCTAACGCCCCCGGAACGCGGGCTTGCGGCGTTCGGCAAAGGCGGTCAGCCCCTCCCATGCGTCATCGGTCGCGGCCAGTCGGGCCAGCGCCTGAGCCTCGTGCTCAAGCTGGGCCTCAAGCGTTTCGGTCCGCGCGCTGAGGATGCTGCGCCTGATCGCCCCATAGGCCAGCGTCGGCCCCGTCGCCAGGCTGCGCGCCTGCTTTTCGGCGGCAGCGGCCAGATCGTCGGGCGGCAGCACGAAATCCACCAGCCCCGCCGCCCCGGCCTGCGCGGCGTCCAGTGTTTCCGACAGCATCAGAAACCGCTTGGCGCGGGCCAGCCCCATGCGGTTCGACAGCGATACGGTCGAGCCGGAATCGGCGCAGAACCCGATCATCGAAAACGCCGCGCTGAACTGTACGCCCTCGGCGGCAAACACCACATCGGCCATGGCGATCAGCGAGACCGCGCCCCCTGCGGCGTCGCCATGCACCGCGCAAACCACCGGCGCATCCATGCGCTGCATCCGCGCGATGGCCATATGCAGATCCGAGGTCCAGCCGAGCACGATCGACGGCAGAGCATCGCGGTCGGCGATGAAACTGCGAATATCCCCTCCGACCGAAAAGAACCGCCCCTCGGCCCGGATCAGTACCGCGCGGATGTCGGCACGGGTCGCAAGGTCCACTGACAGCCGGTTCATGTCAGCGCAGAACGGCCCGTCGATGGGATTGCCGCGCTTGCCTTGCGTCAGCGTCACCTCTGCCAGCCCGTCCCCGATGCGGCAGGTCAGCGTATCCAGTGAAATGCTATCCATTCCGGTCCTCCCGTTTTTCTGAGTCTCCATTTTTGTACATATGCATATGATTAGCAAGAGTATGGTGAGGCATATTCTCATGTTCCGGCTGACGGGACAAGAGAGAGGGGGAAGCGGGGGTCCGGGGGGCGCAGCGCCCCCGGCTGCCGCGGGACGCAATTCATCCGGCGATTCCGTCACATCGCGCTTTCCGGCCTTGTCGCTGACGCGTTCGTGATTGCGAAGGGGCAATGACATTTCCTTGCCGCCTTGCAATAACCGCAGGGAAGCCGCGAAAATCACAAGCGGCACCACCATATCGAGCGGGCTTGAGGGCAGGAATGCACCACTTTACCAAGATACTTCTGGGGTTGATGCTGATCGTGACGGTTGCATGCTCGTCACATCGCCCGTCGCGCGGGGCCGCGCCGCGCTATGTCGGCGGGGCCGTGCCGCAACTGGGCGACAGCAAGCCGCATACCTGGCAAAGCGGACATCCCTACAATCATCAGGTCCATGGCATCGACATCTCGCGCTGGCAGGGGGATATCAACTGGGCGCGGGTGCGCGGCGCGGGCATCAGTTTTGCTTTCATCAAGGCGACCGAAGGCGGCGATCACAGCGATCCGGCCTTTCGCCGCTACTGGCGCGAGGCTGGGGCCGCCCGTATCCCGCGCGGTGCCTATCACTATTTCTACTTTTGCCGCAGCGGGGCAGAGCAGGCGCGCTGGTTCATCCGCAACGTGCCGCGTGAATTCGGCGCATTGCCGCCGGTCATGGATATCGAGTGGACCCGCTCGAAAACCTGTCCCGGACGCCCCGGCCCCGATGTCGTCAAGCGCGAGGCGAATGCCTTTCTGGACATTGTCGGGCGTCACTATGGCCAGCGGCCGATCATCTACACGACGGTCGATTTCTATCGTGACAACAGGCTTGGCGATCTGCGCGGCGAGTTTTGGCTGCGCTCGGTCGCGGATCACCCTTCCGCGCGCTATCCGGGGCAGCGTTGGGCATTCTGGCAATATACCGGCACCGGGCGGGTTCCGGGCATTTCGGGGGATGTCGATCTGAACGCCTTCGCGGGCAGTTCGACCGATTGGGCAAGATGGCTGTCGCTTCGCCTGACACGGTGATGTCTCGCTGGCTGCTGCTGGCCGAGTTCGCGGCGCTCTATATCGGGGCGCCGCTGGCCATCGCGCTGTTTTTGCCACCCCGGCGCATGTTCACGGCGCTGTTTTTGCTGACGCTGGCGGGGTTGATCCTGCTGTGGCGCACCGGAGGCTTTGACTGGCGCAGCCTGATTCTGGGCAGGCGCATCCCCTGGCAAGAGGTTGCCGGCATCGCCCTTGCCGTTCTGGCGATTGGCAGCGTGATCCTGTGGATCGTCCGCCCCGAGGTGCTGTTCAACCTGCCATTGCGGCAACCGCGCCTGCTGCTGTTCATCTGGTGTCTTTACCCGCTGCTGTCGGCCTTGCCGCAAGAACTGATCTTCCGGCCGCTGTTCTTTCACCGCTATGCGGCGCTGCTGCCCTCGGGGCGGGCGGCCATCGCGTTGAATGCGGTGGTCTTTTCCTTTGCCCATCTGATGTACTGGTCCTGGGTCGTGGCGCTTCTGACCTTTCTGGGAGGCTGGGCTTTTGCCCGCGCCTATCTGCGCCACGGCTTTCCGGCGGCATGGCTGCTGCATGCGGTGGCGGGCAACATGCTGTTTGCTGTGGGCATGGGGTATTATTTTTACAGCGGCAATGTCGTGCGGCCGTTTTAGGCGGGACCGCCGGCAGCCGTATCGTCACCATCCTTTCCAGTGCGCAAGTTGACATGCACCCGCATGCGCACCGGCGGGATGAACATTTATTTGCTTGCACATATGTGGCGTTTAGTGGATTTTAACCATTTGATCGGAAATAGTAATGTCTGAGCTATTTCTGTTTTCTGATGGTGACTCTTATGACTGTGCGACGCCGCGACGGCTATATTCATGAATTCGACGGGGTGCGTGCGCTAAGCATTCTGGCTGTACTGGCGGCACATCTTTTGCCGCTGGGGCCGGGGCAACTGGGGCTGAACCATGCGGCGGGCCTGCTGGGGATGAGCCTGTTTTTCGGCCTGTCCGGCTTTTTGATCACCAGCTTTCTTTATGACAACCCCGACAGGATCGCCGCGTTCTTCATTCGCCGCAGCGCAAGGATACTTCCCCTGCTGTGGCTTTATACGCTGATCGTTGCCGTCTTTATCCATGGCCGCTGGGACAGTTTCCTTGCCGTGCTGACATTCACGCTGAATTACCGCGATTCGCAGCTTGTGCCGGGCCTGTCGCATCTGTGGTCGATTTGCGTCGAGTTTCACTTTTATATCTTCATCGGGCTGACCGTATGGCTTTTCGGGCGGCGCGGGCTGTGGGTTATTCCGGTGGCGTTTCTGACCATTCTCGTTCTGCGGATCGACGCCGGGGCGACGTCAACGATCCGCACGCTGTACCGGGTGGACGAGATACTCGCCGGGGGGCTGCTTGCCCTGCTGTGGCATAATCGCGACCTGCCTGCGCTGGCCAGGCTGCGCGTGGTGATCGGCAAGGGATTCTGGCTGTGGGGCGGTCTTTTGCTGCTGTCCTGTCATCCGGTCTCGGGCGGGCTGATGTATTTCCGGCCACTGATGGGATTTCTGATGCTGGGGGCGGTGCTGGAACATGGCGAGGGTCCGGTCCGCAAATGTCTGCGCCTGCCGGTTCTGGCCTATATTGCCAGCATTTCCTATGCGCTTTACATCTGGCACCCGCTGTTCCGGCTTGGCTGGCTGGGGGAACGCGGCACGACTGTCATGTTCTATCTGGTCAAGCGGCCCATCGCGATTCTTTGCAGCTTTGCGCTGGCGCATCTGACGACCCGAACGATTGAGAAATATTTCATGGATCGGGGCAAGCAGCTTGAACGGCGGCTTGCCGACAGGTCGTCAGCGCCGGGCACCCCTGCGCAGCAGCCGGGGGATGCGCCTAGGCTGCGGCGTGCCCGGCCAGCCTTGCGTGCAGGTCTGCGCGGCTAAGATCGGCTTTCGGGCCTTGCATCACTGCGCGCCCGCGTTCCAGCACCAGAAATTCGTCGCCCAGATCCCAGGCAAAGTCGAAATACTGTTCGACCAGCACGATGGCCATCTCGCCCCGGTCGCGCAGCGCTGCGATGACGCGGCCGATCTGGGCGATGATATTTGGCTGGATGCCCTCGGTCGGTTCGTCCAGCACCAGCACGCGGGGTCTGGTGATCAGCGCGCGGGCGATGGCAAGCTGCTGCTGCTGCCCGCCCGACAGATCGCCGCCGCGACGATGGCTCATTTCGGCCAGCACCGGGAAATTCTCGAAAACCTCGTCGGGAATGCGGCGTTCGGCGCGAGGCAGGCAGGCGAATCCGGTCTCCATGTTTTCGCGCACGGTCAGCATCGGAAAGATCGCCCGGCCCTGCGGAACATAGCCCACGCCCATCCGCGCCATGGCCTGCGCGTTCAGTCGGCCCAGTTCCCTGCCGTCAAAGCGGACCGTCCCGCCGGAACGCGGATGCCGCCCGGCCAGCAGGTTCATCAGCGATGTCTTGCCCACGCCGTTATTGCCCATCACGCAGGTCACGACACCCGGTCGCGCCGCGATGTCGATACCGTAAAGGATTTGCGAGCCGCCATAGTGCAGCGTCAGATTGTTGGCTTCCAGCATGTCAGCGCCCCAGATAAACTTCGATGACTTCGGGATTACGGGTGACATGGTCCAGCGACCCCTCGGCCAGGACCGAGCCCTGATGCAGCACCGTCACCTTGCAATCCAGCCGCCGCACGAAATCCATGTCATGTTCGACGACCACCACGGCGCGGGTTTCGGCCAGCCGCCGCAGCAGGGTGGTGGTCTGTTCGCGTTCGGCCAGCGTCATGCCGGCGGCGGGTTCATCGACCAGCAGCAGGCGTGGTTCCTGTGCCAGCAGCATGCCGATTTCCAGCCATTGTTTCTGTCCGGGGCTCAGTTCGCCCGATTTGCGGTGGATCTGATCGGCAAGCCCGACTTCGGCGGCCAGTTCGGCCACGCGGTCCCCGGACGCCTTCGACGGCCGCCAGCGCAGCACCCCGAAAGGCCCGCGACTGGCCTTCAGCGCCATGGTCAGGTTGTCAAAGACGGTCTGATCCTCGAACACGGTCGGGCGCTGGAACTTGCGGCCGACACCTGCGCGGGCGATCTGCGCCTCGTTCATCTTCAGCAGCGACCGCGAGGTTTCGCCCCAGCGGACCTTGCCCTCATCGGGGCGGGTCTTGCCGGTGACGATGTCCATGAAGGTGGTCTTGCCCGCCCCGTTCGGGCCGATTACCGCCCGCAATTCGGCATCGCCGATATTGAAGGACAGGTTGTTGATCGCCCTGAACCCGTCAAAGCTGACCGAAACGCCGTCTACTTCCAGCAGGGCACTCATGCGCTGGCCTCCTGTTCCTGCAACGAGCCCTGATCCGGCCCCAGATCGCGGCCATGCCGCTGTGGCGGGCGCAATCCGCCCAGCCAGTCGAAAATGCCCGAGATCCCCTTGGGCGCCAGCAGCGTGACCAGCACGAAGGACAGCCCCAGCGCCACCTGCCACCAGTCCACCCATTTGACGGTATAGCCCGGCAGGTGCAGGTCGGGCGCGCGGCCCCCCGTGAACCAGCTTGACAGAAGCGAGATGACGACCGCGCCGATCACCGCGCCGTACAGCCGCCCGCGCCCGCCGATGGCCACCCAGACCGCCAGATAGATCGAGGCGATGGGGGCCAGTTCCGCCGGGTTGATGATGCCCGCCTGCGGGTAATACAGCGCGCCTGCGATGGCGGTGATCATTGCGGCCAGCGTAAAGACCACCAGCTTGAAGCCCTCGACCGGATAACCCAGGAACCTTACGCGGGTCTCGTCGTCGCGGATGGCGCGGATCACGCTGCCGAATTTGCCACTGACCACCCAGGCGGCCAGCACATAGCCCATGGCCAGCGCTGCCGCCGATGCCCAGAGAAACCAGATCGACAGCGTCGCCTGCGACACGCCGTCAAGGCCGGGGATGTTCTGCAACCCCGACAGGCCGTTATTGCCGCGAAAGCCGCTGTCATTCTGAAACAGCCACAGCGCCAGCGCCAGCGTCATCGCCTGCGTCAGGATCGACAGATAGACGCCATTCACCCGCGACCGGAAGGCCAGCCAGCCAAAGACCAGCGCCAGAAGCCCCGGCACCGCCAGCACCAGCACAAGCTGCCATGTCAGGCTGTGGGCAAAGGACCAGACCAGCGGCAGGTCGGCGGAACCGACCACGCCGAAAATCTGGTTGGCGACGGCCTCTTGCAGCTCGGCCGGGGTGGGCGGGATCGGGGCATTCGCCAGCGAGGCAGCGACGATATCCTCGGTCCGGGCATACATCAGCCATTGCCCGATCATGTATCCGCCAAGCGCAAAGAACGCCATCTGCCCCAGTGACAGGATGCCCAGATAGCCCCAGACCAGATCCATCGCCACGGCGGCCAGCGCCAGGCACAGCGTCTTGCCAAGCACCTTGACGGTCGAGGTCGGGATCGCGCCCGAGCCATAGGCATGGCTCATGGCCGTGACGACAGCGGTAAAGACCGCCAGCACCGCCAGCACGATCAGGATCGAGGGATTGCGCAGGATAAAGGGTTTGCGGTTCATGTCTTACGCCTCTGCTGCGCGGCCCTTTTGCGGGATGATTCCACGCGGCCGGAACTGAATAAAGATGATGATGAACAGGATCATGAAGGTCTGTGCCGCCAGCGTGTTCGAGGGGTTCAGCGATTCGATCACCTTGGACAGGATGCCTATCAGCCCGGCCCCCGCCAGCGTGCCCCAGATATAGCCGACACCGCCGACAACCACCGTCATGAAGCTTTGCACGATGTAGTCCTGTCCCAGCTCGGACGTGACCTTGGCGAACAGGCCGATGGCCACGCCGGCGATGCCCGCGATGCCCGAGCCGAGGCCAAAGGTCATCATCGCGATGCGGTCGGGATTGATGCCCATGCTGGATGACATGCCGGGGTTCTGCGTTACCGCACGAACCTCCAGCCCCAGCCGCGTGCGCTTCATGATGAACAGGAACAGCGCCAGAAACAGCAGCGCCAGCACAAAGATCGCCACCCGGATGGTCGAGATCGAGATCACGTCATTGACGGTGATCGCGCCGTCCAGCCATGCGGGGGCGGTCAAGGGCCGGGCCTGCGTGCCGAACACGTTCTTGGCGATCTGTTGCAGCGCGATGGACACCCCGAACGTCGCCAGCAGCGTTTCCAGCGGGCGGTTCGCCAGATGGCGGATGACCAGCCGGTACAGCACCACGCCCGCCGCGAAGGTCACGGCGAATGCGGCGGGCAGCGCCACGATCAGCGACAGCGTGCGATCGGCGATCATCGTCTGGGTGACATAGCCGGTATAGGCCCCCATCATGATGAATTCGCCATGCGCCATGTTGATCACGCGCATCACGCCAAAGGTGATGGCCAGCCCGATGGCCGCGAGGAAATAAATCGAGGCCAGCGACAGCGCGTCCAGCCCCAGATCGACGCCCTTCATCAGGATCAGCCGCGTTTCGGCACCCCGGCGCGCGGCGCTGGCGGCGTCGGTGACGGAACTGTCACTTTCGGCATAGATATCGAAATAGCGGTTGGCGTCGATGGCGGCCTGCGCCTCGGCCTCGGTCGCGGCGGGGGTGACGGTGCCTGCCGCCTCCAGCGCCTCATAGGCGCGGTCACGGGCGGCAGGGTCGTCCAGATCGGCCACAGCAACACCGCCAACCCGGCCACTAGCAAGATTGGCGATCAGGATGTCGCGCTGCGCCGCCGGGGTCAGGCGGGGCTGCGCGCTGCCATTGGCCTTGAGCAGGTCATAGGCGGCTTCGCGCGACAATCGCTCATTTCCCGGTTTGATCTCGCGGGCGATATTTGCGCCTGCGGGTTCCTGCGGCGCGGCGACCAGCGAGGTTGCCAGCAACGGGTTCAGCGCGGCGCGGAAATCCAGCCCGACATCGCCGCTGAGTTCCTGGATCGCTGCGACACGCGCGGCGGGGTCGTTGTCGAACTGAATGGTCAGCAGCTTTTCCAACCGGTCCCGGCGCGCCTGAAATGCCGGGTCGGGATCGGGGGCGGCGGCCCGCAGCGCGGCCAGATGATCGGCACTGCCATCGCGCGCGATACTGTCCAGCGCGGCGGCCCGCCGCCGTGGGTCGGGGTCGGAAATCTGCCCCGCCACCAGCGCCGCTTCGATCACACCGCGCACGCCCGAATTGGGGCGCAGCATTTTCGGATCGGATCCGCTGACCGCAGCGCCTGTCGCCGCATCGGTTACGCTGTCGCCATCGATGATCACCAGCCGCCCGTCGCCGGTCTGCCCAAGCCGCCGGTCTGCCCATGCCGAAAGCAGCGCCAGCCCCTCGGGGCCGGTTGCCGCGATTTCAGCCACCAGCGGCCCGACCGTCCGCCGCGAGGGTTTGGCGATCTGGTCCAGATGATCGGTGATCACCGTCTCAAGCTGCGGATTGGCCAGCGCGGGCGGGGCGGGCATCAGCAGACTGACCAGCAGGGCGATGACAAGGAAAGGGCGGAACAAGGCGCGTTTTTGACGTGTCACGATGGCATATCCCTGATTGTTGCCGGGGGCGGGCGCGCCGCCCCCTACCGTCTGCGGATCAATAGTTCGACTGAACCTGCACGCAGGTGCCCGTCCCGGTGTTGAACATGCCGCAGCTTTTGCCCGGCCAGTCGGCATCCAGCACCGCGCTTTCGGGAAGGAAATCGGTCCAGGCGTCGCCGGAAACGGGCTCGGTCTCGCTGACAATGTCGAACTGCCCGTCCTCGCGGATTTCACCGATCAGCACCGGCTTGGTGATGTGGTGATTGGGCAGGACGGTGGCGGTCGTGCCGGTCAGGTTCGGAACTTCGACCCCGACAATCGCCTCAAGTACCGGATCGACATCGGTCGTGCCGGCCTTTTCCACCGCCGCGACCCAGGCGTTGAAGCCGATCATCGTGGCCTCCATCGGGTCATTGGTGACGCGGCTGTCATCGCCGGTGAATTTGTGCCATTCAGAGATGAAGACCTCGTTTTCCGGCGTCTCGGCTGTTTCGAAATAGTTCCATGCGGCCAGATGCCCAACCAGATTGGCGGTATCCAGACCGGCAAGTTCCTCTTCTCCGACCGAAAACGCCATGACCGGAATGTCGTCGGCACTGACGCCCGCCGCCGCCAGTTCCTTGTAAAAGCCGACATTCGCGTCGCCATTGATGGTCGAGACGACGCCCACCATCTTGCCATCCGCACCAAGGGCCACGACATCCGACACGATCTTGGACCAGTCGGAATGGCCGAAGGGCGTATAATTCACGAAAATATCGCTTTCGGCGACGCCCTTGTCCTTGAGATAGGCCGTGAGGATATTGTTCGTGGTGCGCGGATAGACATAGTCGGTCCCCAGCAGCGCCCATTTCTCGACGCCCAGTTCCTCCATCATGTAATCCACGGCCGGAATCGCCTGCTGGTTCGGCGCGGCACCGGTATAGATGACGTTTTTCGACGATTCCTCGCCCTCGTATTGCACCGGATAGAACAGCAACCCGTTCAGTTCCTCGATCACCGGCAGAACCGATTTGCGGGAAACCGAGGTCCAGCAGCCAAAGATCGCGTCCACCTCGCTGACGGTCAGCAATTCGCGCGCCTTTTCGGCGAACAATGGCCAGTCCGAGGCCGGATCGACCACCACCGCCTCGATCGGCCGGCCCAGCAGCCCGCCCTTGGCGTTCTGCTGCTCGACCATCATCAGGACAGTGTCCTTCAGCGTGGTTTCCGAAATCGCCATCGTGCCCGACAGCGAATGCAGCACGCCGATCCTGATCGGCTCGCCTTCCTGCGCTTGGGCGGTGCCTGACAGGGTGATCGCGCTGGTCAGCATCAGCGCCGTTGAGAGGTTTTTCATCGTTGCCCTTTCCCTCCGGCCCCGCCAGTCGCGGCGAAGCTGTTGTAACGGTTCGAAGGATTGCCTTCGCAGGTGCAGCAGAAACCGGCACAAGCGGAATGGACAGGATTAGGGCAGGTTTTAGACGGGCGGGCACGCCGTTGATGGAAAGACGGGCATATGGCCCGGATTTCGCCCGTAAAACGGGCAGCGCCAGCGCGGCCTTGCGGATTGGGTGGCCAACGACCCCAAAGCGCATGCGACATTGTGGTCGCGTCCACGCGGCTGCTAACCTGCGATCCGTAAAGAGAGGATGATCTGATGAGTTGGCAAACGGAATCGGTCGCGGCCTGGCAGGAATCGGTTCTTGATCTTGCGGATATGAAGGGCAGCGATCTGCTTTCCGGCGTGATCCACAAGATGCAACTGGTCCCGGCCATCGACGAATCCGGCACGTTCTCGGCGGCTGTTCACCATGGCGCGCTTGTCGCATCGGACGATTTCGTGCAGCCGGCACTGATGACGGCCATTGACGGAGATTTGACGGTTGCGGGAATGGTCACGACCGAAGGTGTCGAGGGGGGCGACGGCAATGCCACGCTTGTCGTCTTTGGTGATTTGCACTGCCGGTCTCTGGTCAATGACTGGGCCAGCATCGTCATCGTAACCGGTGATTGTATCGTTGAAGATTGGGTTTTTGCGGCACGAGAGGATTCGGCCTTCATCGTCGGCGGCGCGTTCAGAACACCCATATTCGTTGGCGCGGATATCTGGGTTTCCGTTGGCGGGGTGGTCGAAATCGAAACCGGTGACGGATACGCGGTCGCCTTGCGTCATGCCGGCGA
>NZ_JBKEBL010000278.1:0-8901 GCF_047973135.1 Paracoccus sp. (in: a-proteobacteria) | reverse complement strand
GTGGTCTGGGATCCGCAGGCGGAAAAGACCATCACCGCAGGCAGCCAGCAATCCGCCATCGACTACAACGTGTTCGAGGGGCAGCAGGTCAAGGGCCTGCCGCGATATACCCTGACCCGCGGCGTGGTTGCGGTGCGCGAAGGCAAGGTGGACAGCCACGAAGGCCACGGCGAATTCGTCGCCCGAGAGCCGCGCGGTCAGGTGAACCGGGCGCTGTCGGCCTGGAAGGAACTGACCGCCCCAAGGCCGGTACAGCGGTCGGGCATTCCGGCAAGCGGGGTTTGATGGAACTTTTGGTCCGCCTGCAAATCGACTGGAGGTGGCCTGTGCTCTTCTTCGGCAGTGCTGTCCTCTCGAGGGCCCTGACCATGGTCGCAGCCTTGATCCACGCAGAGGTTTCGGGTGCCCGCCTTCCCTACGGCTGGCTCGAAGTCGCAATATTTGTTGCGGTTGGCGCGACAGCGCGCTCTCTGCTGCCATCATTGGCGGCCTGGAGCCTCGCTGTCACGCTGTGCCGACGACTTGAGCGAGAACGAGTTGCTGCGATGGTCGCGTCCGTTCCGCTTGCCATCATCGGTTGGCTAAACGCTGTCTGGCTGGCGCGGTCCGTCCTGGTGCCGCGCGCATTCGGGGATATCCCGATCTCGACAACCGTACTTGCCCTGCCGCTGCTGATCACGGTCGGTTTGTCCCTAGCTTATCTGATCTATCACAACATCCCGGCCGAGGCCCTGCCATGACCGCTGCTGTCATCCTCGCCGACAACATCAATCTGACCTTCCAGACCGCCGATGGCCCGGTCCATGCCTTGAAGGACGTGAACCTGACCGTGAACCAGGGCGATTTCGTCAGCTTTATCGGCCCTTCGGGTTGCGGCAAGACGACCTTTCTGCGCGCCATCGCGGCGTTGGAGACACCGACCGGTGGCAGTCTGACCGTGAACGGCATGACCCCGGATCAGGCGCGGAAGGCGCGGGCCTATGGTTATGTGTTTCAGGCGGCGGGGCTTTATCCGTGGCGGACGATTTCGGGGAATATCTCTCTACCACTTGAGATCATGAAATTTTCAAAGGCGGATCGCGCGGAACGAATCGCCCGAGTGCTGGAACTCGTGGATCTGGGCGGGTTTGGCGGCAAGTATCCGTGGCAGTTGTCGGGGGGGATGCAGCAACGCGCCAGCATCGCCCGCGCGCTGGCCTTCGACGCCGACATCCTGCTGATGGACGAGCCCTTTGGTGCGCTGGACGAGATCGTTCGCGACCGGCTGAACGAGGCGCTGCTGGAATTGTGGCGCAAGACCGGCAAGACCATCGGTTTCGTCACCCATTCCATCCCCGAGGCCGTGTATCTGTCGACGAGGATCGTCGTCATGTCACCCCGCCCCGGCCGCATCACGCGGGTCATCGAAAGTCCCCTTCCGGCCGAACGGCCGCTGGATATTCGCGACACGCCGGAATTCATCGCGCTGGCCCATGAGGTCCGCGAGGAGCTGCGCGAATGGCACAGCTATGACTGACGCGGTGATCCGATCCGCCACGGTCGCCGATCTGCCCGCCTGCGCAGCCATCATCAACGCCTATATCGACGCGACCGGCTGGCTGCCCCGTGCGCAGGCACCCGAATACATTGCGGCCGCGTTTTCGCCGGACCTGCTGACATCGCGATACGTGCTGGTCGCTGATCGGGACGGCGAAATTGCAGGTTATGCGTCCTTCGACCCCAAGACCCGCTCTCTGCCGGCGCTGTATCTGTCGCCGGCCGCGCGGGGAAAGGGGATCGGGAAAAAACTGCTGGATGCGGTCAAGGCCGGCGCGGCTGACGGGTTCACACTGACCGTCTGGAAGGCCAATCGCGATGCGCTGCGTTTCTACCTGCGCGAGGGGTTGCAGGTCGCCGGCGAGGATGTGGATGACGACGGGCTGCCGGTCACGCGCCTGACATGGGGCGGCACGACATGAGGAAGGCACTGCCGATCCTGACCGTTCTGCTGGCCATCATTGTCGTCTGGTATCTGGCGGCCACCGGGATGAACTCCGCATGGGTGCGCGATCAGGCGGCACGGGCAGATGAGACCCTGACAACCGGGCAGTTCGTCGCCCGCACCCTGACGCAGGACCGCCCCGTCCTGCCCGCGCCGCATCAGGTCGCCAAGGGCCTGTGGGACGGGATCGCGGGGCAAAAGATCACCAGCAAGCGCAGCCTGATCTATCACGGCTGGGTCACGCTGTCGGCGACACTGGCGGGCTTCGCCATCGGCAGCCTTGCAGGCATCCTGCTGGCCGTGGGGATCGTGCATAACCGGGCCATGGATCAGTCGGTCATGCCCTGGGCCGTGGCCAGCCAGACCGTGCCTATCCTTGCCATTGCGCCGATGGTGATCGTGGTCTTTGCCAGCGCCGGGATCACCGGGCTTTTCCCCAAGGCGATCATCGCGGCGTGGCTGTCGTTCTTTCCGGTCCTTGTCGGCATGGTCAAGGGGCTGCGGACGCCCGACGCCATGCAGATGGACCTGATGCGTAGCTGGAGCGCGTCGGGCGCGCAGGTGTTCTGGCGGCTGCGGCTGCCCAGTTCGATGCCCTATCTGTTCGCCAGCCTCAAGGTCGCGGTGGCCGCCGCGCTGGTCGGCACGATTGTCGGCGAATTGCCTGCGGGCGCAACGGCGGGGCTGGGGGCGCGGCTGCTGTCGGGCAGCTATTACGGGCAAACGGTGCAGATCTGGGCTGCGCTGTTCGCCGCTGCCGCCCTCGCCGCCGCGCTGGTCATGATCATCGGCCGGATCGAGACCGTAACCCTGCGCCGCATGGGGCTGGCGCGATGAGCGCGCTGCCGATCATTGCCGCATGGCTTGCCGCATGGGGGCTGAACACCTGGCTGGCACGGTTCGACACACGGGCCACGCGGGTTCTGGTCGCGCTGATCTTTGGCGCGACGATCCTGATCCTGTGGGAGATGATCACCCGCATCTACAACGTTCCCGGCGTGATCCTGCCCGCGCCCAGCCGGATCGCGGCCAGCTTTGCGACGAATACCGGCATTCTGTGGACCGATTTCGTGCAGACCATCCTGAAAGGCGCGCTATCGGGCTGGCTGATCGGCGCGGGCGCGGCCATCGCCACCGCCATCGCCATTGACCGCAGCCCGTTTCTGCAACGCGGGTTGCTGCCCATCGGCAATTTCGTTGCCGCCCTGCCCATTGTCGGCATCGCGCCGATTCTGGTCATGTGGTTCGGCTTTGACTGGCAGTCCAAGGCGGCGGTGGTGGTGGTGATGGTGTTCTTTCCCATCCTTGTGAACATGGTCGCGGGACTGGCCGCGACCGACGCGATGCAGCGCGACCTGATGGCGACATGGGCCGCGCCCTACTGGCAATCGCTGTGGAAACTGCGCATGCCCGCCGCCATGCCCTTTCTGTTCAACGGGTTGAAGATCACCACCACGCTGGCGTTGATCGGGGCCATTGTCGCCGAATTTTTCGGCAGTCCGACCAGAGGCATGGGGTTTCGCATCTCGACCGCTGTGGGCCGGCTGGATCTGCCGCTGGTCTGGGCTGAAATTCTTGTCGCGGCAATCGCCGGATCGTTGTTTTATGGGCTTGTCGCGCTGATCGAAAGGCGGGTGACGTTCTGGCACCCATCGCAGCGCAATCACCGGGGCTGACGCCCCCAACAGGAGAGTGACGCATGAAGAACCTGATGCTTTCGGCGGCGGCCTTTGCCCTGATGGCCGGCGCGGCCAAGGCGGCGGACGACCTGACGCTGCAACTGAAATGGGTCACGCAGGCCCAGTTCGCGGGATATTACGTCGCCAAGGACAAGGGGTTCTATGACGAAGAGGATCTGAACGTCACCATCAAGGCAGGTGGCCCGGACATCGCGCCGACACAGGTTCTGGCCGGGGGCGGCGCGGATGTGACGGTTGAATGGATGCCCGCAGCGCTGGCCGCGCGTGAAAAGGGCCTGCCCATCGTCAATATCGCGCAGCCCTATAAATCCTCGGGGATGATGCTGACCTGCCTGAAGGAAACCGGCATCACCGACCCAAAGACCGATTTCAAGGGCAAGACCCTGGGGGTCTGGTTTTCGGGCAATGAATACCCGTTCCTCAGCTGGATGAACCATCTGGGCCTGTCCACCGAGGGCGGCCCCGAGGGCGTCACCGTGCTGAAACAGGGCTTCAACGTCGATCCGCTGCTGCAAAAGCAGGCCGCCTGCATCAGCACCATGACCTATAACGAATACGGGCAGGTTCTGGATGCCGGGCTGACCCCCGACGATCTGGTGACATTCAAATACGAGGATCAGGGCGTCGCCACGCTGGAGGACGGGCTGTACACGCTGGAACAGACCCTGCAGGATCCGGCGATGGTGGACAAGCTGACGCGCTTTGTCCGGGCCAGCATGAAGGGTTGGAAATATGCCGAGGAAAACCCTGACGAGGCCGCCCAGATCGTCATCGACAATGACGAGACCGGCGCGCAGACCCTGGCGCATCAGCAATTCATGATGGGCGAGGTTGCCAAGCTGACCGCAGGATCGAATGGCGCGCTGGACGAAGCCGATTATCAGCGCACCGTCGATACGCTGCTGTCGGGCGGATCCGACCCGGTGATTTCCAAGGCCCCCGAAGGTGCCTGGACGCATGACATCACCGACAAGGCGCTGAACTGACGCGAAGGCGGCGGGGGGCGGGTGCCCCCCGCCCGCCGGTCAGCGCGCGGTCTCGCGGATCACCTGGCCCGAGGGATCGACCTCGACCGTCACCGCCTCGCCCGCCGGGTTGGTGGCATCGATCAGCATGCGGAAACCTGCGGGACGCGGGGACGACAGCTCGCTGTAGCCCGCCCCGTTCAGGCTTTGGATCGCGGGGCCGGTATCGATGGGCGGCATCTGCCCCTCGCCCATACGGCCACCGCCCTTGCCGCTGCGGAACCCATGGCCCCAGTCGCCCTTGCCCATCATCCTGCCGTGATCACCCCGGCCCCAGCGATGACCGCGCATCCCGCGCCTGTCATCCTCGCCGCCAAAGCGCAGCAGGCGACCGTCAGCGTCGAAACCGGCGCGCAGCTCCTGACCATCGGCATTCTCGCCCCCGACCATAAAGCGCCCGTCGCGGCCTCCGATCCGGTCGATGATGGCGAATTGCGACATGATGTCATTGTCGCGCACCGCCTGCGGCAACAGCGCCTCGACCAGCGATTGCGGCATGGCGACATCGTCGGCTTCGACCATCATGACATTGTTCTGACTGTCGATAAAGGCGTCGATCTCGCCTCCGTCGGGCAGATCCCCCTCGACCTTGCGACCGCCCCGGCGGGTCTGGTCGATCTCGACATTCTGCAAATTCAGCGCGTTCAGCGCCGCAGGCAGATCGGGTGCCGCCGCGTCCTGTGCAAGAGCCGGAGCTGCAAGCCCCGACAACAGGACCAGCGACACCGCCGAAAGACCCGGAACATGATTGCGCATGGAAACTTCCTTTCTGTGAACCTGAACGGGGCGCTGTGCCCCATTGGACGAATCATGTTCTAACCACCGCTTGCCGAACCAAACGCCAACAGCCCGTTTGGTTTCCATTTGGGTTCCGATGGGCATAAATACCTCTCATGCGCCATCCAGCCTTGATCCTGACCGTTCTGACCCTGCTTGCCGCCCTGCATACGGCGGCCGAGGAATTCCGGCCACTGCCCTATCACGAACTGGCCGAACGGGTCGAGGAACGCTTTGCCGGGCGGCTGATCGGCGCGCGGACCGACCGCCCAAAGCCCGAGGAAGCCGGTCTGGGCGCGGCGCTGGTCTATGAATTCCGTCTGGTCACGCCGCAGCGCAACCTGCTGCGGATCCGGCTGGACGCGCGAACCGGGCGGTTTCTTGAAGTCGCGGGACGCGGTCTGGTCGCGGCGTGGCGCAAGAACGATGACGAGGACTGAATGCGTGCTTTGATAGTCGAGGATGACCCGAAACTTGCCAGCCAGCTTGCCGGCGCGATGCAGGATGCGGGATTTGTGACGGATTGCACCGGAGACGGTGCCGAGGGGGAATTTCTGGGTGCCACCGAAACCTATGACGTGGCCATTTTGGATCTGGGCCTGCCCGGCCTGCCGGGAATCGAGGTTCTGACCCGCTGGCGCGATCAGGGCATCGGCATGCCGGTGCTGATCCTGACGGCGCGGGGCGACTGGACTGACAAGGTCGCGGGCTTTCGCGCCGGGGCAGACGATTACGCCGTAAAGCCCTTTCGCCTGGACGAGGTCGTGCTGCGCGCCCAGACCCTGATCCGCCGTGCCGCCGGTCACGCCCGCACGGTGATCGTGGCGGGCCCGCTGCGGCTGGACAGCCAGCTTGGCGTCATCACCCGCGACGGCATGGCGCTGAAACTGACCGCCTTCGAGACCCGCATCCTGTCCTATCTGATCCACCACCAGAACCGCATCGTCAGTCGCACCGAACTGTCCGAACATCTGTACGAGGCCGATACCGACCGCGATTTCAAATCCATCGAGGTTGTCATCGGACGGTTGCGCAGGAAGGTCGGCGATGGCGTGATCGAGACCCGGCGCGGCGAGGGTTATGTGCTGCTGGCGGAGGGCTGATGCGCTCGATCCGGGGAAGGTTGCTGGGGCTGGCGGCGGTCTGGATCACAGTCGCGCTGTTGGGGGCGTTCCTGTTCATCTCTCACCTGCTGGATGAATTCGTGACCGGGCGCTTTGACGCCGAAACCAGCGCCGTCGCCGATGCGTTGGCCGCCACCATCGATACCGATGCCAATGGCCGTATCACGGTAAAGGGCATTCCCCCCGACGCGCGTTTCGGCCTGCCGCTTGGCGGCTGGTACTGGCAGGTCAGCGCCGATGACCGGGTCATCGCGCGCTCGCATTCGCTGCTTGACGGACGGATGGACAGCCCGGCGGGCGACTATGTCGGCGGGCGCGGACGGGGCGCGGATCGCGCGCCCTTGCGGGTGATGCGGCGCGAGATGACCATCCCCGACAGCGACGCGCTGATCGCGATCACCGTCACCGCCCCCTATCGCCAGATCTTTCGCAGCATCCGCCAGATCCGCCGCCCGCTGGCCGTGTCGCTGATCGTGCTGGGGCTGGGGCTGGCCGTGGCCAGCGCCATTCAGGTCACGGCGGGGCTGCGCAGTCTTGACCGATTGGGGGCCGATCTGCGCCGGGTACGCGCCGGCAAGGCCGAGCGGATCCCCCTGCCCGACGTGTCCGAACTGCGCCCCCTGACGGCGGAAATCAACGCGGCTCTGGACCAGAACGAAACCCTGCTGGTCCGCGCCCGTCAGCATCTGGGCAATCTGGCGCATTCGCTGAAAACGCCGCTGTCGGTGCTGTCGAACGAATTGCCGCTCGACCATTCGGGCCAGCAACTGATCGCCCGGATGGACCGGCTGATCGGCTGGCACCTGCGGCGCGCGCGCTCGGCCACGCCGCGCGTTCTGGGGCAGCGCACCCCGGTCGCGCCGGTGATCGACGACATCCTGCTGGTCCTGCGCCGCCCGATGGAGGACAAGGGCCTGCGCGCCCGGATCGACGCGCCCGACGGCGTCAGCTTTGCGGGCGAACGGCAGGATCTTGAAGAAATGATCGGCAATCTGGCCGAAAACGCCGTGAAATGGGCACGGACCCGGCTGGCCTTTCACGCGCACGCCACCGAAGGCCAACTGACCCTGCGGATCGAGGATGACGGCCCCGGAATGGCCGAAACCGACGCACCGCGCGCCCTGATCCGCGGGGCCAGGCTTGACGAAAACGGTCCTCCGGGCGCAGGATTGGGGCTGGCAATCGTCGCCGATCTGGCTGCGCTGCATGGCGGCGAATTGCGCCTTGAGCGTGCCGAAACAGGGGGGTTGGCTGCGATTTTGCGACTTCCTGCCTGATTTTTAGGCAGTTTTGCCGAAATTGTATTTTACCGTTTGATAAAATAATTCACCTGTGTCAGCCTGATGCTGACCAAATGGTTGAGCCAGGAGACATCGATGTCCCAAGCCAGACTGTCGCCGGGCGTGGTTCCCGGCCGTCTCAGCGCCGACGAACTTGCGCGGAACTTTGTCGATATCGCACCGCCGCTTGGCGCGCACGAGGCGCGAATCGCGGCGGATCGCTGCTATTTCTGCCATGACGCGCCCTGCGTGACGGCCTGCCCCACCGCGATCGACATCCCGCTGTTCATTCGCCAGATCGCTACCGGCACGTCTGATACGGCAGCGATGACAATCTTTCATTCGAATATCCTTGGCGGCATGTGCGCCCGCGTCTGCCCGACCGAAAACCTGTGCGAAGGTGCCTGCGTCCGGCAAGAAGCCGAGGGTCAGCCGGTCGAGATCGGCGCATTGCAACGTTTCGCGACGGACGGGTTGATGGCGCAGAACGGCCATCCCTTCCGGCGCGGCGCGGCAACGGGCAAGCGCGTGGCGGTGGTGGGCGCGGGCCCGGCGGGCCTGTCCTGTGCGCATCGACTGGCCGCCAAGGGGCATGACGTCGTGATCTTTGATTCGCGGGCCAAGCCGGGCGGGCTGAACGAATATGGCATCGCGTCCTACAAGGCGGTGGGCAATTTTGCGCAGGCCGAGGTCGAATGGCTGCTGGGCATCGGCGGAATCACCATCCAGACGGGCAAGGCCCTTGGCCGCGACCTGACGCTGGACAAGCTGAAGGCGGAATTCGACGCGGTGTTTCTGGGTATCGGCCTTGGCGCGGTGAACGCGCTGCGGGCCGAGGGCGAGGGCACCGGCAATGTCCGCGACGCCGTGGATTTCATCTCTGAGCTGCGTCAAAGCCCCGACAAGGCCGACCTGGCAGTGGGGCGCGACGTGGTGGTGATCGGCGGCGGCATGACGGCGGTGGATGCCGCTGTTCAGGCCAAATTGTTGGGCGCGGAACATGTCACGCTGGTC
>NZ_JBKEBL010000142.1:0-19224 GCF_047973135.1 Paracoccus sp. (in: a-proteobacteria) | reverse complement strand
GTCTTTGGCGAGGTTCCGCCCGCTGCCAGACGCGGCTATGATTACCAGCATTTCGTCTGCCCGTGGCACTATTACGTGCCGGAAGCCAATATCATCGGGGAATGGAGCTTCATGGGGGTGAACTTCGATGGCCTGCATCCGGTGGAATGCCATCTTTTTGAGGCCAAGCATGGATATGACGGGTTTTTGCAGCAGGATGACTGGTCGGCTGAGGGTAGGCCGGAGTTGCGGGATTGGGTTGAGCGATCGGGGAGCACTATTTTTATAGACATGAAAGAACAAGCCTACAAGCAAGCCATGGTGGTTTTACCCCTTTATCCTGACGTTCGTCTGACATGGGTATTCAGCAGCATGATGACCAAGCTCTATGTGTTCCAGATTTTTTTGGACCGTCGCTTGGTTCCACCAATAGACGCAGAGGTCAGGCCATTCGTTGAAAGGGATTACCATGAGTAGAATTGACCTGACTTTGAGTGTGGAACTCGCTCCACAAAACTACGGTTTCGAGGGCGGCGCAGAGGATTATCTTCAGCTATTGGAACGTCTCCGCCAGGTTCCCGGATTTGATGTAGACTGGGTCACACAGTTGGAACAGCATGGCCCACTTTTCAGCGTTTGGAGTAACCGAGAAAAATATCTGGATGTATTTCGTGAGAACAACAAGGAAAAAGCGGATTTTTTCAGCATTTGGGCGGGGGAGTCCAGCGATGAAATGTATGCGATCCTTAAATACTTCTGGAACAACTGGAAACCTGACCATCTTTCCGGCGAAATTTACCGTCCGCATCCCAAATACGGCACACAGGCACAGCTTTACATCAATCTGATCAATGCCGTGACCTTGTGGAAGCGCCCGCAGCATCTGGCCTTTGGGCCGATGGTTTACATGCGCGATCATCACCCGCTGGACCGCGCGCGCGTTGGCATCCGCTGGATGGGCTGGCTGCCCTTCGCGCTGCCCCCTTCCGACGTGCCCGAGGCCGAAATCGTGCGCCCGATGAATGGCGGCACGCTCGTGGTGACGCAATCCGAGTTCTGGCAGGCATGGGAGGCCAATCCCGCCTATTCCCGCGCCGCCATCGAACGCGCCCAGGAGGTCGAGATCCGCCTCAACCTGCTTGGCGTCCTGCCCACCAATCTGGAACTGATGCGCGGCGACTGGGGCGTGAAATGATGCAGGAGTCCCGAAAAATCCTGATGGAGGCCAGGAAGGTCTGGGCGGGTTCCCGCTGATGGGGTGGGGATAAAATATTCGCGAGAACTCTGGAACTTTGCGTGGTCAATGATCATTTGATGGTCAGGACATGACCCCGGAACGGTCATGTTCGGATCACTGTCCCTCGTTCCGCGACTTGCGCCCGGCCGGATCTGGACCGGGCGCCTTTTATGTGGCAAGATTTCAACCTATGGATGAGAAGGAGGCTCGCCATGGAGTTTGCATTGCTCGAAGATGACGGGATCGAACAGATCGCACGGCAGACAAAAGTGGTCGCTGTGGTCGGGTTGTCGCCGAATGAGGCGCGCGCAAGCTGGGGCGTGGCGCGGTATTTGCAGGCGCAGGGGATTCGGGTCATTCCGGTCAATCCGGGGCATGCCGGCACGACCATCCTGGACGAGGATGTTTATGCCAGCCTGTCCGATATTCCCAAGGAAATCGGCGTTCAGATGGTGGATGTGTTCCGTCGTTCCGAGGCTGTGGGTGCCATCGTGGACGAGGCGCTTGCCGAACTGCCGGGGCTTGAGGTGATCTGGCTGCAACTGGGCCTGCGCGACGATGCGGCGGCGGACCGCGCGCGTGCGCAGGGGGTGACGATCGTTCAGGATCGCTGTCCCAAGATCGAATTTCCGCGCTATCTTTGATTCTGCCCCGACGCGTTGTGGCCCCGGCATGTCCGGGGCCGTTTTCATGCGCGGCGCGTCAGTTGGCGGCGGCGGTCCGCAGCAGATCGGTGATGCGGCGCACCGAGGCGCGGCGGTTCTGCCGGATGTCGCCATCCTCGCGGATTTTCAGGAATTGTTCGCCATAACCCTGCACGACCAGATTTTCCGGCGGCACCTGAAAATACTCGCTTAAGGCGAGTGCTACAGATTCGGCGCGGCGATCCGACAGCGCCAGATTCATCGCCTCGGATCCGACCGTGTCGGTATGACCCTCGATCAGAAACATCTCGCGCGGATTTTCGCTGACGGCGTCCTGGATGACCGTTCCCAAGGTTGCCAGTTGCTGCGCCTGATCGGGCGTGATCGCGGCCGAGCCGGTGTCGAAGGTGATCGCGTCGATATTGACGGGGGCGACCAGCGCGCGAACCTCGGGGATGTTGCGCACCTGACTTAGCGAGAAACGCCGGTCGATGGCGGTTTCGCGTTGCAGGGCGGCGCGAAGCTGATCCTCGGTCAGGGTACCGCTGACGGTCTGCACCGGCGCGGGTTCTGGCAGCCGGGTGATGTCCACGGGTTCGACCCCGACCGTATCGTCGATCAGTTCTGTCGTGCTGCCGTCGGGTCGGACCAGCGTTCGCCGCAGCACGGTCAGATCGGCGTCTCGGATGGTGACGACCTTGCTGCCATCGGGCCGGGTCACGATGGTCCGGGACGAGCCGTCGTCGAAATTCTCGGTCGTGACGGTCGAGCCGGGTTGACGCAGCAGCGCGGTTTCGTCCTTGATCACCTCTTGGCTGCCATCTGGGCGGGTGACGACCATGCGGTCGGGCGCGCTGAGCGCGACCTGGCGGTTGTTGTTCAGCATCGCGCCGACCGCCAGTGCCCCAAGTCCAAGGGCCAGCGCCTTGGTCAGGTCGCTATTGTCGCCGTCATCCTTCTTTTCTTGCTTTTGCCCGTCCGACGCCGCCAGCGCGTCGCGCAGATTGGTCGCGAAATCCTGATCCGACCGGCGGGTGTTGTCCTGCGTGATCATCTGTTCGATGATCTTGCCCATCTGATCGCCCTGATCCAGCGCAGCGGCACGTCTTGCGGGGATGCCTGCGGCTGCCTCTTTCGCGGCCTGAGTTTCGGTCAGCCCCTCTTCGGCGGCGCGTTCGACCAGATCGCCCTTTGCATTGACGCGATACATCTGGTTCGCGGTCGAGGCCAGCCGGTATTCGCCGTTATCCAGTTGCTCCAGCACGACGCCGCGCGGGGTCATCATCCTTTCGCCATCGGCGCAGGGATAACCGGCACCCGACAGGCATTGCAACTGCTGGGGCTGCAATCCGCCATCCACCTCTTGTTGCAGCACGCGATAAAGCCGGTTCATCTTGTCGGCGCGCTCCATCGCGGTGTCCGATGTCGCCAGCACGATGTCTTCGCGGTGTTCGGTCTGTTGCGGTTTTTCGGTGCGCTGGTTGTCCCTGTTGTTCTTGCCGTTATTGTTGCGTGCCTGTTCGGGTTTGTCCTTGTCCTTTCCGGGTTTTTCGTTCTTTTCGTCCTGCTGCGCCAGCGCCGCCGCCAGCGCATCTGCGGCGGCCTCGGCCTGTTTTGTCGCGGCTTTCGCCTGCTTTTGCGCCCCGCCCGCCGCAAGATAGATCTGCCCGCTTTCCGAGATGTCGACCGCCAGCCCGCCCGGAGTCACCAGCGCCACGCCATCGGCACAAGGCCGGGACGATCCGTCGGCACAGGAAAGGTGCTTGACGGTCAGTCCGCCGGCAAGCTCTGCCTGCAAGGCCGCCGCGCGCCGCGGCTGGTTTTCCGCGCGTTTCTGCATCTGCTTCTGCGCCTGCCCATCCGGGATCCGCGTCTCGGCCAGCGCGAGATTCGGTGTCAGAAGCGAAAGGCAGGCGATGATTGCCGTAGTGTTGTGAATGATCCGCCGCATCGGGTGTCCCTGGTTGCCAAAAATTGTCCCTCGGCGGCGAACTTAGCAGGCAGTTCCTGAAGCTTGGTTAAACAATGCGGTGATCGCCGCGTGAACGGTCGCGCTTGCAGGTCTGATAGCGGCATGGCTTGCGCATTCTGTGCAGGAACAGCACGAAATCAGGGGGGTGCCGCAAATAACCGTGTTCAGGGGAAAACGGGTCGTCAGGGGTTTTTGCAAATGCAGGCATTTAATACGGCGGCAGCGGCATTTTACTATTGAGTAAAAATTTTTCAGAAGCGAGGTTTGAAGCGGAAAAAACGCCCTATTGGCTGCTCTTTACTCCGATCTGGCATCAAAATTTGCGGAAGTGAAACAAATCTGTTCATTTTTTAATAAATTATATAACTATCAATAGGTTGAAATATAAATTTCCAAAACCGTTATCTATTGCGAATTATCGGAACAGTGTAAACTGATACTTCGCATGCGATGCGCTAGAATCAAATTCTGCGCCAAAACAGGAAGCGAGGATTTCATGAATAAATTTGCACTTGGAACAGCAGTGGGGGCGATTGCAATTCTTGCACAGGCTGCAAGCGCCGCGACCGTGACGCATACAGACAGCGTCGCACTTGAAGCGACAAACTGGAACTATACCTTGTCGGTTCCACAGTTCGATGCGGCCCTTGGCACCTTGAACAGCGTGATCGTGACGCTGGTCGGATATGTCGAGGGTTCCGGCATGGCCGAGAATATGGGGCCGGGTGCGGCAACCATCACGCTGAACCTTCAGGCGGATATTTCCGCCGCGACGGCTGCGCTGGGGACCATCGTTCAGACCCTGCCGGTCGTGTCGTCCGTTCATGCCGTCAGCGGGCATGATGGCAATCTTGACTTCACGGGAACCAGCGGGGTGAATACCGGGCTGCAAAACGCGACCCAGACCGATAGCGAGACCCTTACAGGTGGTAGTCTGTCAGAGTTCATCGGTGCTGGCATCGTGTCCGTGGTTATGGATGCCCAGGGCATGTCCCAGGGGACGGGCGCGGGTAATCTGATCACCAGCTTCACGACCGAGGCCAAGGCGGATCTGACGGTGGTATACGACTATACCGCCGCCCCGCCTCCGCCGGTGGTTCCGCTGCCGGCCTCGGCACCGCTGTTGCTGGGCGGGCTGTTCCTGTTGGGACAGGCACGGCGTCGGTTCAAGTCCTGACGAACAGGGGCAGAACCGTCCGGCCATCAAGCCCTTTAGGGAGGGGGAAAGACCGCAGCGATGCGGTCTTTCTTTTTTGGGAACGGCCGCCGAAAGGATGGTAGTCCCTTGACGAAAGGCGAATTTGCCGGTCTCTAGTTGGGATCGACAGGGACAGGGCGACGATGCCGCATTATCGGGAAGGGCTTGACATGAAGACAATTCTTTCGGTTTCCGCATTGGCCATTGCGGCAATGGCGGGGGTGTCGCAGGCGGAAACGCTGACGATTTCCTGGTGGGGCTATAATGGCGACAAGCTGAACGCCAACCTGATCGAACCGTTCAAGCAGATCTGCGGCTGCGATGTCGTGTTCGAGACGGGCAACAACTCGGATCGGTTGGGCAAGCTGACGGCGCGGGGCGGCAAGGGGGTGGATGTCATCTTTCTGACCGACGCCTACAGCCAGATCGGCATCGAGAACGGCGTGTTCCAGGAATTTGACCGTTCGAAATTGAATAATATCAATGATATTTACGAAATTGCCCGCGATCCGCAGGGGGGATACGGGCCCGCCTATACGGTCGGTCGGATCGGCATCGTCTATGACTCCGCCAAGGTGCAGCCGATCACCTCGTGGAACGACCTGTGGCGCGAGGATCTGGCGGGCAAGCTGTCCCTGCCGAATATCACCACCACGGCAGGGCCGATGTTCGTCGTGCAGGCGGGCAAGCATGCCGGGGCCGATGCCTATGCGGATGCCGACGCCGCCTTTGGCGCGGTCGAGGCGATCAAGCCGAATGTGGTCAAGAATTACAATACCGGATCCGAGATGGTGAATCTGGTCTCGACCGGCGAGGTGTCGGTGACGATGACGCAGGATTTCACGCTGAAATCGCTGACCGACGCAGTGCCGGGCATGACCTGGGCCGATCTGTCGGATGGCGATATTGCGGTGCTGAACACGGTTAATATCCCGGTCGGCGCGGAAAACCCGGAACTGGCCTATCAGTTCATTGATTTCCTGCTGTCGAAGGATGTGCAGCAGACCGAGGCCGAGCAGGGCGTTGACGCGCCAATCAACATGAAGGTCGAACTGACGCCGGAACAGGCCGCGCAATGGACCTATGGTCAGGCGGCGATCGACGCGCTGAACAGCATGGATTATGCCAGCATGAACGCGGCCAAGACCGACTGGATCGACCGCTGGAACGAAATCTTCGGCATGTGACCGGGAACCGACCGGGAAAGGACGAACAGGATGTCCCATCGTCTGCGCGCCTGGCTGCTGTCGGTCCCGGCGCTGCTGCTTGTCTTTCTGTTTCTGGGGCTGCCCGTTCTTTCGACACTGGCGACCACATTCGGAGACCCGAAGGGGCCGTTCGCGCAATACGCTGCGTTCTTTGAATCGCGCTTTCGCATGACGGTCCTGTGGCGCACGATGGAGGTTGCGCTGATCACCACCATCGTGTCGGTCGCGGTCGGGTTCGCGACGGCATGGGTTGTGGCAAAATCTCCGGGCCGGATGAAAAGCCTGCTGATCGTGGCGGCGGTGTTTCCGCTGCTGACGGGTGTGGTGGTGCGCAGCTTTGCCTGGATGGTCATTTTGGGCAAGAACGGCATTCTGAACGACGCTTTGCTTTGGCTGGGTGTCGTGGCCGAGCCGTTGTCGATGCTGTACACCAAAGGCGCGGTGATCGTCGCGATGATCTATCTGTTCGTGCCGCTGATGGTGCTGACGCTGGTGGGTGTGCTGGAAAGCATCCCCGACGATCTGACCGACGCCGCCGCAAGCCTTGGCGCGACGCCTGCCGCGACCTTCCGGCAGGTGATCCTGCCGATGGCGGTGCCGGGGCTGATCGTCGGGGCGGTGCTGGTCTTTACCGGATCATTCACCAGCTATGCCACCCCGCAGCTTCTGGGAGGAGAAAAACAGATGATGATGGGCACGTTCCTGTATCAGCGCGCGATGGTGACGTTCGACTGGGTCGGCGCCTCTACGATCGCCGCCGTGATGGTGGTGGTCACGCTGAGCACGGTTCTGGTCATGTCGCGCATTGCGCGGCGGATGAACCCGGTGGCGGGGTAGGGCGGGCCATGAGACGCGGATCCCACCCCCTGCTGACCGCCTTTGCCGTGCTGGTCTTTGCCTTTCTGATCGGGCCACTGGTCATCATTGTCGGTGCCTCGCTGTCGGATACCAGCTTTCTGACCTTTCCGCCGCAGGGCCTGACGCTGCACTGGTATCAGAACGTGTTCGAGATTTCGGCCTTCCGGCGCACCGCCGTAACCAGCATGATGCTGGCGGTGGGGGGCACGGCGCTGTCCATGCTGATCGGTATTCCCGCCGCCTATGCCCTGGCGCGATACCGGGTCGAACTGCCGAAATTTCTGGGCAATATCTATGTGCTGCCGATCCTGATCCCGGAAATCGTGCTGGGCTTTTCACTGATGAAATCGTTGGCCACGGGGATGAACCTGCCGATCATGCTGGCGCTGCTGGTGGGGCATGCGCTGCTGGTGTTGCCCTATTGCGTGCGGGTGGTGGGTGCGTCGCTGAACGCCTTTGATTTTTCCATCGAAGAGGCCGCCGTATCGCTGGGTTGCCCGCGCTGGAAGGCGTTCTTCACCGTGGTTCTGCCGAATATCCGCGCGGGCATCATCGCGGGCTTTATCCTTGCCTTTATCACCTCGCTGAACGATGTCTCGATCTCGATCTTTCTGACGGGACCGGGCGTTTCCACCCTGCCGATCCAGTTGCTTGCCCATATGGAGCAGTTCTTTGATCCGACCATCGCGTCGGTCTCGGTGTTGCTGATGGGCGTGACCGTCGCCGTCATGGCGATGGTCGAACGCACGCTTGGCCTGACATTCCTGACAAAATGACCGTATCGCTTTTACTTGACCGGGTTACAGCCCATTATGGCAGCACCAAGGTGCTGGAGGATTTGTCCCTGCATGTCCGCGAGGGCGAGCTGGTGTCGCTGCTGGGGTCTTCGGGCTGCGGCAAGACCACGACGCTGCGGCTGGTCGCGGGGTTTCTGGAACCGACATCCGGCACGATCCGACTGGGGGAACGCGATCTGACGCGGCTGCCCGCCCATGCGCGCGACATCGGGCTGGTCTTTCAGACCTATGCGCTGTTTCCGCACCTGACCGTGCGCGAGAATGTTGCCTTCGGCCTGAAACAGCGCGGCATTCCCGCCGCCGAACGCAAGGCCCGCGCCGATACGATGATCGAACGTGTCGGGCTGGCGCATCTGGCCGACCGGCACCCGGCGAATCTGTCGGGCGGTCAGCGTCAGCGCGTTGCTCTGGCCCGCGCGCTGGTGATCGAGCCGCCGCTTCTGATGTTCGACGAGCCGCTGTCCAATCTGGATGCCAAGCTGCGGGTCGATATGCGGGTGGAAATCCGTCGGCTGCAACAGGCCAATGGCACGACCGCGCTGTATGTAACCCATGATCAGGAAGAGGCGTTCAGCATTTCCGACCGGGTGGCGATCATGAATGCAGGCCGGATCATGCAGCTTGATGCGCCCGAGGTGCTGTATTCGCGCCCCGCCAACGCCTTTGTTGCCGATTTTGTCGGGTTCGAGAACATGATCCCCATGCGCGCCATTGCCGAGGCAGGCGATGCCGTCCGCGCCCGGATGGAGGGCGGGGCGACCATTGATCTGCCGAAATCGCAATTCACCGTTCCGGCGCAGGATTTCATCCTTGCCACCCGCCCCGAGGGGCTGCTGGTCAGCCGCGAAGGGCAGGGGATTCCCGCGACACTGGGTCTGCGCACCTATCTGGGCCGCGCCTATCAGTATCAATGCGATACGGCGGCGGGCGAGATCAAGGCGAACGGGCCGCTGGCGATGCCGATGGAACCCGGCCCTGCGGTACTGATCCCTCAGCATGATCAATGCTGCCTTCTGCCGAAGCCTGCGCCGTGACGGTTCTGACCAATGCGCGCATCCTGACCATGGATGCCGCGATGACCGAATATGAATGCGGCTGGATCAGCCTGTCGGGCGACCGGATCGAGGCTGTGGGCGACGGTCCCGCGCCCGAGGGGCCGCGTCAGGACATGGGCGGCGATCTGATCATGCCGGGCATGGTCAACCCGCATTGCCACATGCCGATGACGCTGTTTCGCGGGCTGGCCGAGGATGTGGACGACCGGCTGTTCCGCTATATCCTGCCGCTGGAGCGGCAGCTTGTCACCGCCGATGTGGTCGGAACCGGTGCCGCGCTGGCCGCGCTGGAGCTGATCCGGGGCGGTGTCACCACCGTCGCCGACATGTATTATTTTGAGGATCGCGTCGCGGATGTGCTGGACCGGTCGGGCCTGCGCGGCGTTGTGGGGCAGACGCTGGCGAACTTCGCGGCACCTGACCATGCGACCATGGATGAGGGTTTCGGGCGGCTGGACGCGCTGGCGGATCGCTATCGCGGTCATCCCCGGATCACGGCGTCTGCCGCGCCTCATGCGCCCTATTCCACGGGGCCGGATGTGATGGCGCGGGTGGCCGCATGGTCCGCCGCACATCCCGGTCTGCCGGTCCAGATGCACCTGGCTGAGACGCGGGACGAACTGGACTGGGCGCAGCGGGTCTGCGGCTGCACCACGGTTAAGGCCGCCGACCGTGCCGGGCTGCTGACGCCCGCGCTGGTCGCGGCGCATGTCATGTATCCGACCGATGCGGATATGGATCTGCTGGCCGAACGGGGCGCGCATGTCGCCTATAACGCCCGCTCGAACGGCAAGGCAGGCAGAGGGATCGCGCCCGTCGAGGCGCTGCGGGCGCGGGGGGTACAGGTCGGCATCGCCACGGACGGGCCGATGTCTGGCAATACGCTGGACCTGTTCTCGCAGCTTGCTCCCGCCGCCATGTTCCAGAAAATCGCCGGGGGATCGCGCAAGCCGCTGCCCTGTCGTGACGTGATCCGCATGGCCACGATCGAGGGCGCGGCGACTTTGGGCATGGCTGCGCGGACCGGATCGCTGGAACCCGGCAAGCAGGCCGATCTGATCCGCATGTCGCTGGCCGATCTGCGGCTGCATCCGGTCTATGACATCTATTCCACGCTGGTCTTTGCCGCGATGCCGGGCGATGTCCGGGGCACGATGGTCGCCGGGCGCTGGCTGATGGAGGACAGGCAGGTTCTGACGCTGGACGGCGACAAGGCGCTGGCCGATGCCTTGCAGACCGCAAACCGGTTTCGGGCGCGGATCGTGGAAATCGACAGGGCTGCGGGGTGAACATGCGCGCGATCATCGACACCGATCCCGGCATCGACGATGCCATCGCCATCCTTTACGCGCTGCGCCATCCGGGGGTTCAGGTTCTGGCCCTGACCACGGTTGCGGGCAATATCGGCCTGCCTGTGACGACCGGAAATGCCGGGCGTATCGCGGCGCTGGCGGGGGTGGCGGTTCCCGTGCATCCCGGCGCGGCGGCACCTCTGGGCCGCGAACCGCGCCCCGAAAGCCGCATCCATGGCGATGACGGATTGGGCGGCGTGGCCTTTCCGCCTGCCCGTGCCGCACCGTCGGATCAGGGTGCCGTTCAGGCGATGGAGGCGGCGCTGATGGCGGCCGGACCGGGCGGTATCGACCTGTTCTGCCTTGCGCCGCTGACCAATATCGCCCTGCTGCTGGATCGCGCGCCAAAGGCCGCCCGCCGTATCGGGCGGGTGATCGCGATGGGCGGCGCGGTGGACCAGCCCGGCAATATGGGGCCGCGCGCCGAATTCAACATTGCCCATGACCCCGAGGCCGCCGCCCGCGTGCTGTCGGCAGGGCTGGATCTGACGCTGATCCCGCTGGACGCGACCCGCCAGTTGCGCGCCGATGCCGCCTATCTGCGGGCGCTGCGGGCGACCGGGGCCGATTGCGCGCTGGCCTCGGCCGATCTGATCGCCGCCTATTTCGACCGGACCGCCCATCAGGCGCAGGGTGCGAACAGCCGCCCGCTGCATGACCCCTGCGTGCCGTTGTTCGCGCTGCATCCCGGTCTGTTTCGCACGGAAATCCGCAGATTGCAGGTCGATCCCGCAGATGGCGCGCTGATCCCCGGACCGTATCCCGTCACCGTCGCGATGGGGCTGGAGGCCCAAGCGCTGCGCGCCGCGCTGCTGGAAGGGCTGAGCAGATGACCGAGGGTTCCCCCACAACCGAGGCCGCACTCCGGCGCGATCTGATCGACGTGGCCCTTGGTCGGCGCAAGGCCGATCTGCTGCTGCGGGTCGGGCGGCTGCTGGACACGAATACCGCGCTGTGGCGCGAAGATGCCGAAATTGCCGTCCATGCCGGGCGCATTGCCTTTACCGGCCCGCGCGGCAGCTTTCCTGGCAATGCGCGCGAACTGGCCGAACGCCCCGATCTGTCCGCCGTGCCCGGACTGGGCGAGGTGCACAAGCATATCGAATCCAGCCACGTCACCCCCGAATACGAGGCAGCGCTGGTCATTCCGCACGGCAATACCTGGACCTGCGAGGCCAGCCATGAATTTTCCAATGTCGTCCCCGACCGGACGCTGGATTTCTGGCTGGCACCCCGGCGGGTCGGGTCGCCGCTGAAGATTTTCCCGCTGCCCGGCTCGGCCGTGCCTCCGACGGCGTGGGAACATGCCGCGCATCTGGATGGCGAAGATCAGACCCGGTTTCTGCGCGAAAGCCTGATGGCGGCGGGGCTGGACGAGGTGATGGACTGGCCCGCCATCCGTGACCGCGACAACCCTGCCCATGCCCGCCTGTGGTCGATGATCGGGGCGACATGGGCTGCCCGCGCCGTGGTCGAGGGGCATGCGGCGGGCATTCGCGATCTGCCCGGCATCAACGCCTTTGCCGCCTCGGGTATCGCCTCGGATCACGAGGCCTGGACGGCCGAAGAGGCCTTTGACAAGTTGCAGCGCGGGCTGTTCATCGAAATTCGCATCCATACCGGCCCCGAAATCATCGCCGGGCTGCTGGAACGCGGGCTGAAGGATTGGGGGCAGGTCGCGCTGGCCACCGACGACCGCCCCGCGCAAGAGGTGCTGGCCACCGGTGCCACCGACCGCAATGTGCGGATGGCGATCGACGCCGGGCTGCGGCCCGAAACCGCTGTGCAGCTTGTGACCATCAACCCGGCGCGGCACATGCGGCTGACATCCTGGGTCGGCAGCATCGCGCCGGGGCGCTTTGCCGATCTGGTGCTGCTGTCGGATGTGGAACGCTTTCAGATCGCCGAGGTCTGGGCCGATGGCAGGCTGGCGGCGCGGGATGGCCGCTATCTGCTGTCCGTGCCGCGCATCGACTGGCCGCATTGGGCGCGGCAGACGGTGAATATCGGCCGCCCCCTGACTGCCGGGGATTTCCGCATTCCAGCCGCGGCGGGCCGGGCGACGATGCAGGCGGCGCTGCTGCGCCCGTTCCACTGGACGGACGATTTCCTGACCTGCGAATTGCCGGTCAGCGATGGCGCGGTACAGCGCGATCCGGCGCGCAACATCACGAAATTCGCGATCATAGACCGCTTTACCGGCAAGGCAGCGGCGTCGCGCATGTTCTGGCTGGGCTGCGGTCCTCGTGATGACGAGACCGCGCTGTGTTGTTCGATGGCGCATGACAAACACAATATCTGGTGTGTCGGATCGTCGGATGAGGCCATGGCGCAGGCGGTGAATGCCTGCGCGGATATGGGCGGCGGCTGGGTGCTGGTCCATCGAGGCCGCATCGCCGCGCGCGTGCCATATGAGATCGCTGGCCTGATGACCGCCCGCCCCGCCGAGGATCTGGCCCAAGACATGCAGGCGCTTTACGCGGCAGGAGAGGCGGTCGAATGGATGTTTGAACCCTCGTTCCACCCGCGCTGGTCCCCCGGCTTCCCCGAACGCCTGGCCTTTGCCACGCTGACCTGCTCGCCCTGGCGCTGGAACCTTGTCGCTCCGTCGGACCATGCCCCCGAAGGGCTGGTACAGGTCCAGACCGGCGAAACGCATCCGGTGGTCTGGTAACACGCCGACAAGTGATGGCCGCAAGATTTCGGACCGGTTGCCGCGGAAGCCGCCTCAAGTTTGCATGTGGGTCCGAAAGACGGCTTCGGGCCTTTTGCTGCGCTTGTCATCAAAATCGCAAAAGGCTCAGTGCAGTCATTGATGTCGCCACGGGTCAGCCTTCAAGGCCGTTGGTCTTAATCCTCGCCCCGGTAGGGCTGGACATATTGCAGAGCCATGTCCCACGGGAAGAAAATCCAGGTGTCCTGGCTGACCTCGGTGACATAGCTTTGCACCATCGGCTTGCCCTTGGGTTTGGCGTAGACGGTGGCAAAATGCGCCTTGGGGTACATGTCGCGAATCAGCTCCAGCGTGCGGCCCGAATCGACCAGATCGTCAACGACCAGAATCCCCTCGCCATCGCCCATCAGCGTGTCGTCGGGGCGTTTCAGCACCTGCAATTCGCCTTGACCGGCAGTGGTGCCCGCGCCCTTGTAGGATTTGATGCTGATCGTGTCGATGGTGCGGATGTCCAGCTCGCGCGCGACGATCATCGCGGGAACCAGCCCGCCCCGCGTCACCGCGACGACCGCGCGCCAGTTCGTGCCGTCCAGCCGCCATGCCAGCGCCCGCGCATCGCGGTGCAACTGGTCCCAACTGACGTGAAAGCCCTTTTCGTGGGGCAGGCGGTCCATCATCATCTTCTCCTTCAGTGACGCAGGATCAGCGACAGGCCCAACGCCCCCAGCAGCGTCGCGGCCCCCCGGTCGATCCAGAATTTGGCGGCATAATAGCGGCGGCGCAGCAAAGGCAAAGCCATCAGATTCGCCAGCGCGGTGTAAAAGGACAATTCCACGGAAAGCCCGGTGGCATAGATCGCCAGCTTGTCGGGCAGGGTCAGCGTGGCGGGAAAGATGGTGATCAGCACCGCCGAATAGAACAGCGCGGGCTTGGGGTTCGACAGGTTCAGCATCAGCCCCCCGGCAAAGCCAAGACCGCGCCGCGTCTCGGCCGGGTCAGGCAGGGGCTGCGCCGCGCCGCGCCACATCCTGACCGCCAGCCACAGAAGATAAGCCCCGCCCAGAAGCCGCAGCAGCAGATAGGTCCAGGGCGCGATGCGGAACATGACCGTCAGGCCCGTCAGCGCAAAGATGTTCCACAGCGATGCCCCGATGGCCAGACCCCATGCATAGGGCAGCGCGCGCCTGCGCCCCAGGGCAAAGGACGCCTGACTGACCGCGATCACCCCCGGCCCCGGCGACAGGATCGCGACGGCCAGCGTCCCGACCAGCAGTGCCATCTGTTCCGCAGTCACCGACAGCATCGCGCCGCCTCGCCCTTGCCCGGATACGCTGGATCAGCTTTTGACGGTCGAGATGTCGGGCGCGTCAACGGCCTTCATGCCGACCACGTGATAGCCGGCATCGACGTGATGCGTTTCGCCTGTCACCCCGGATCCAAGCGACGACAGCAGATACAGCGCCGAATTTCCCACATCCTCTTGCGTGACATTGCGCCGCAGCGGAGAGTTCAGTTCGTTCCATTTCATGATATAGCGGAAATCGCCGATGCCGCTGGCCGCCAGCGTCTTGATCGGCCCGGCGCTGATCGCATTGACGCGGATGCCGTCCTTGCCGAAATCCTCGGCCAGATAACGCACGCTGGCCTCAAGCGCGGCCTTGGCGACGCCCATGACATTGTAATGCGGCATGACACGTTCCGCGCCGTAATAGGTCAGCGTCAGAAGCGACCCTCCCTCTGGCATCATCGCGGCTGCGTGGCGCGCGACGGCCGTGAAGGAATAGACTGAAATATCCATTGTCATCAGGAAGTTGTCGCGCGTCGTTTCGGCATAGCGACCGCGCAGTTGTTCCTTGTCGGAAAAGCCGATGGCATGGACCAGAAAATCCAGCTTGCCCCATTCCTGACCCAGCCGGTCAAACAGCGCGGTGATCGAGCCCTCGTCCCCGACATCACAGGGCAGAACCAGTGATGAACCAAGCTGTCCGGCCAGCGGGTCCACCCGCTTTTTCAGCGCGTCACCCTGATAGGAAAACGCCAGTTCGGCACCCTGCGCTGCCAGTGCCTGGGCTATGCCCCACGCAATCGATTTGTCGTTGGCCAGACCCATGATGAGCCCACGCTTGCCTGTCATCAGACCGCCGCTATGCTTGCTTGACATAAGGCTTACCTCGCGCTTTCAACCTGTGATGTCGTGCTTAGGCCAAAGGTTTGGCGGCATCAAGCGCAAGGCAACACAAGGGAATGACGATGGCGGACCGAAGTGGAATCTTTGCGGGCGACGATCCGTTCGATATTGCCCGCCGCTGGCTGGTCGAGGCTGAAAAGTCCGAACCGAACGACCCCAACGCAATTGCCCTTGCCACCGTGGATCCCGAAGGATTGCCCGATGTGCGCATGGTGCTGCTGAAAGAGATCGAGGGGCAGGGTGCGCGGGGAGCCTTTATTTTCTACACCAATTACGATAGCACTAAAGGGAAACAGATTACTTCAAGTGGCAAGGCGGCTTTTGTACTACACTGGAAATCCCTGCGTCGGCAGATCCGGGTGCGCGGCACCGTCACGCGCGAAGAGGGGCCTAAGGCCGATGCCTATTTCGCCAGCCGCGCGCTGCAAAGCCGGCTGGGTGCCTGGGCCTCGAAACAGTCGCAACCGCTGGACAGCAGGGCAACTTTGGTGGCCGCTGCTGCGCGTCAGGGCTTGATTCATGGAACGAATCCCCCGCGCCCGCCATTCTGGGGTGGCGTCAGGATTGATCCCAATTGTATCGAATTTTGGGCTGATGGAGCCTTCAGATTGCATGATAGGTTTAGTTGGGTGAAACGGAGTGACACCTCGTGGTTCGTCGAGAGGCTGTCACCCTGATAACTGAAAGGACTAGCCGGGGCGCAAAAGGATGTAAGTATATCCGTTAGAACGCATTGAAATGATTCCGGGAAAACCCGACTCTTGGGGGGGCAAACCGGTTGATCATGACGGACACAGGAAATACTGTTCTAACAAGGCGCTTTGCGCAATTATGGTGTGATGATGACTACGGATAAATCAGAGATGAAGCTGGTCACTGGCCTGGTCAAGTGGTTTGACCCGGCCAAGGGCTATGGCTTCATTTTGAATAATGAAGGCGGGGCCGATATTCTGCTTCACGGCAATGTGCTGCGCAATTTCGGGCGCAGTTCCGTTGCCGACCAGTCGCGCGTCACCGTCTGGGTGCAGCCTACCACGCGCGGCTTGCAGGCAACCGAAGTCGTTCAGATCGACGCGCCGGTCGGCGACGGAAAGCCGCCAATCGCCGATCTGGACATGGAAGTGATCGAACATCTCGATTCGCTGCCGCTGCGTCCGGCGCGCGTGAAATGGTTCGACAAATCCAAAGGCTTTGGCTTTGCGAACATTTTCGGCCATCCCGATGACGTGTTCATCCATATCGAGGTGCTGCGGCATTCCGGTTTCTCGGATCTCGTCATTGGCGAAGCGATCGGTTTGCGTGTGGTCGAAGGACCGCGCGGGCTGATGGCCGCACAAGTAACCAGTTGGGGCACTGCGGTCGATCTGGCCAGCGATGACCTTGTGCCGCTGACGCCCCATCGTGACGAAAGCAAGTTGGACGAGTTCATAGCGCATGTGGCCGAATAGGCATAAAAATTTAACACTTCTGTTTTTATTGTTCCTTTCAGTCGCGGTGGTTCCATCCGGGGGATTCGCACAATCCCGGCCCAACCCGGAATGCCAGCCCAACCGCGTTTCGATCCTGACCGGCACAGGAGTTCGCAGCTTCCAGGTCGAGATCGCGGACAATCCGGTCAGTCGCGAACGCGGCCTGATGTTCCGAAACGACCTGCCTCAGGGGCGCGGGATGCTTTTCATCTATGACGCGCCCCGTCCCGTCTCGTTCTGGATGCGTAACACCCTGATCCCCCTGGATCTTGTCTTTCTGGACGAGACCGGGGTGATCCGCCATATTCATCCCAATGCCAGCCCGCTGGACGAAACTCCGATACCGGGTTCGGCTGTCGGGGATCCGCATCCTGATCGCCTGATGGTTCTGGAAGTCGCCGGAGGAGAGGCGGCCCGCATGGGCCTGTCGCGCGGACAACCCATGGCAACCCCCCGCCTCGATCCGGCAAACGCGGCCTGGCCTTGCCAGTAGGCCTTTCCCCTGCGCAGCCGATAGGTTAGAAGCAACTCAGTCGGGGCGTAGCGCAGCCTGGTAGCGCGACGGTTTTGGGTACCGTAGGTCGGAAGTTCGAATCTTCTCGCCCCGACCAGCACTTGGTTGGTTCTGATTCCGGTCGCTTCGGTGCTGGTCCGCGCCAGACAGTCGTTCGATGTGACGGCACTGTAAAGCGCGCGGCACGACCGTTGGTCCTCTGCTGCGCCTGTCATCAGGATCACAAAGTGCTCAAGGCGGCCTTTTGGGGTTGCCACGCGTCAATCCTTCAAGGGCGTTGGTATGGCTGGCGGAAGCGCACTGGTCATCGAATCCACACATGATCGGCGCAAAATCAAAAAGTTATAGTCAGACAACATGATCAGAAGAAAGTCGTCAGGCTATATGGGTGGCGATTTCCTTCATGCCGACGCTGGCGTCCGGCAGACCGGTCGTCGTGCCGCGTGCGTCATCCCGGTCTAGCCGCGCGCCAGATCGTCCGGCGTGTCGATATCCGACAGTTCGCGGCACGTGGCCGGAACGCAAGCCTCGGGCGGCAGGTCGCGCAGCAGGGCCCTTGCCCCCTGATCGCCCGCCAATGCGCAAAGTGCGGGGAACAGCGCGCGGGGAAAGCAGGCTGGCGGCATGCGGCGCTGGTCAGCCTGCGCGGTCGAGGCGCGGCTGTCAGTACAGGCGCGGGCGATGGTGTCCAGCAGGCCGGGTTGCACGAAGGGCATGTCACCCAGCACCACCAGCGCCCTTTCGGCACCAAGCCGGTTGGCCAGCGCGATTCCGGCGCGCAGGCTGTCGGCCTGACCGGCGGTTTCGGGGTTCGCGGCGCGGGCGATTTTGAACCCCTGCAAATGCTCCAGCACTGACTTGTCCCAGGCGACCGCGATCAGCGGATGGCAACGTGACCGCCGCAGTGCATCCGCCGCATGGGCGATCAGCGGGCGGCCATTCAGCAAGGCCAGCAGCTTGTTGTCCGGACCAAAGCGCGCCGAGTGCCCGCCCGCCAGCAGAACCCCCGCTGTCCTCATCCTGCGGGTCGCATTGCGGTGGCCAGAATCTCGGCCAGAACCGAGACAGACAGCGTGCCGGGATCCCGCGCAGAAGGGATCAGTCCGATCGGCCCGTGCAACCGCGCCAGCGCGGCCTGCGCCACGCCCATCGCCGCAAGTGCCAGCAACCGGGCATCGCGCGCGCGCTGGCTGCCCTGCGCGCCGATATAGAAGGCCGGCGTGTCCAGCGCCCCGGCGATCAGCGCCGGTTCCCAGTCGTGATCGTGGAAGAACAGGGTGATAGCGGTCCGGTCATCGACTGCCAGCTCGGGCGGAAAGGCGTGGGCGGACAGGTGCTGCGTGCCGCATCCGGCCAGTTCGCCATCGGTCAGGGTCTCGGGGTCGGGAGATAGCAGCAGGTTGGGATAGCCCGCCGATTGCACCAGCCGGGCAAAGGTGCAGGCCTCGGGGCCCTTGCCAAAGATCAGAAAGCGGATCTCGGGCTGCAACCGGATCCGCAAGACGCCATCGACAAGCGCGGTGTCCCCCTTGTCGGCGACGCGGCAGCGGCCAGAGCTTGTGTCGATCAGCAGCGTGCAGGGGATGCGCCGTGACCAGTTGGTGGCCACCTGTTCCAGCGCCATGCGATCCGGGCGCGGCACCAGCAGAATATCCAGCCCGCCGCCGCAGGGCAGTTCTATATCCATGAAGGGCGAGCCGCAGCCATAGCGGATCATCCGCGGGCGGCCATCGGTCAGCGTCGTCCGGGCGTGCAGCGCGATGTCGGCCTCGATACAGCCGGACGACAGCGTGCCAACCCGTTGTTCCCCGATGATCGCCATCATCGCGCCAACCGGTCGGTAGGACGGCCCCTCAACCCCGGCGATCAGTGCCAGAACCCCGCCCCCGGCCGCGTTCAGCAATGCCTGAACCGGTTCCTGCGTCCAGATGGTCTGTGATTGCGTTACCATGTCACAGCCAGCCCCCAACCCCCTGCCAATTGGTACCCCCGGACCAGAGTGGACGCAAGAACGTCACAGCACCTCTTGCAGCGCCTCTGCGATCTGGCGAAAGCGGGTGGCGACGGGGCCTTGCGGAT
>NZ_JBKEBL010000210.1:0-3149 GCF_047973135.1 Paracoccus sp. (in: a-proteobacteria) | reverse complement strand
GTGGTCTGGGATCCGCAGGCGGAAAAGACCATCACCGCAGGCAGCCAGCAATCCGCCATCGACTACAACGTGTTCGAGGGGCAGCAGGTCAAGGGCCTGCCGCGATATACCCTGACCCGCGGCGTGGTTGCGGTGCGCGAAGGCAAGGTGGACAGCCACGAAGGCCACGGCGAATTCGTCGCCCGAGAGCCGCGCGGTCAGGTGAACCGGGCGCTGTCGGCCTGGAAGGAACTGACCGCCCCAAGGCCGGTGCAGCGGTCGGGGATACCGGCGACGGGGGTTTGATGAGCACCCTCAGAAGCAGCGGCTATTTCCTATGGTTCGCGGCGAGCATGCTGGCGGTCAGCCTGCTCTGGCCGCTCACGCCCGCTCTGTTTCTTCTGGTTGTATCCGGCGACCCCGGTGACGCGACCGGTATCGTGGATTACACCATTGGTCTGCTAGCGGCGCCCTTCATCACCCTTCCGTTCACGGTGATTGTCCTGCTGCTTGCCACAATCGTCACCTTGATCCCTGCCGCCTTCGGGTGGTGGCTCGGCAGTCACTTGGCCGACCGGACCGGGCTGTTCGGCCGCAAGGCCGCTTTTTCCGCGGGCCTCGGCGCCACGGTTTTCTGGCTGCTGGCTCTGGTTGCGGCAATGACAGTTTCGGACCGCACCGGACCGTTGGTAGGCGCGCTCTGGTTTGGTGGCCCCGCCCTCGTGATTGCGGGTCCCACTCTCGCGGTACTCCTGTTCCATCGGCGCTTCCCAAGCCTGCATGAAGGCGGAAATTGAAACCGAATGACCACAATTCCTGAACCCGTCATCACCGCCGAAAACATCGACCTGACCTTTCAGACTGCGGACGGCCCGGTCCACGCGCTGAAAGGCGTCGACCTGACCATCAACCAGGGCGATTTCGTCAGCTTTATCGGCCCTTCGGGCTGCGGCAAGACGACCTTTCTGCGCACCATCGCGGCGCTGGAGACACCGACCGGCGGCAAGCTGACCGTCAACGGGATGAGCGCGGATCAGGCGCGGAAGGCGCGGGCCTATGGTTATGTGTTTCAGGCGGCGGGGCTGTATCCGTGGCGGACGATTTCGGGGAATATCTCGCTGCCTCTTGAAATAATGGGGTTTTCCCGTGCCGACCGGAGGGAGCGTATCGAACGGGTGCTGGAACTCGTGGATCTGGGCGGGTTTGGCGGCAAGTATCCATGGCAGTTGTCGGGGGGGATGCAGCAACGCGCCAGCATCGCCCGCGCGCTGGCCTTTGATGCCGACATCCTGCTGATGGATGAACCCTTTGGTGCGCTGGACGAAATCGTGCGCGACCGGCTGAACGAGGCGCTGCTGGAGTTGTGGAGGAAAACCGGTAAAACAATTGTTTTTGTTACACATTCCATACCAGAAGCAGTCTATCTTTCGACCAGGATCGTCGTCATGTCTCCGCGTCCGGGGCGCATCACGCGGGTGATTGACAGCCCGCTGCCCGCCCATCGCCCGCTGGATATTCGCGACACGCCGGAATTCTTCGCGCTGGCCCATGAGGTCCGCGAGGGGCTGCGCGACGGGCACAGCTATGAGTAAGGCCGTAATCCGCCGCGCCATGGCCGGGGATATGCCGGCCTGCGCGGCGATCCTCAACCGGTGGATAGATGAAGCCGACTGGATGCCCCGCTGTCATCCGCCCACGGATGTCCAGCGGCATTACTGCACCTATATGCGGGCCAATCGCGTTGTGATTGTTGCCGAACATGGCGGGCTGATCGTGGGTTTTCTGGCGCGAGACGGGCAGACGATCACTGCGTTTTATGTTGCGGCGACGTGGCGGGGTGCGGGCATCGGGTCGGCCTTGCTTGAAAAGGCCCGGACCGGTCAGGCCCGGCTGGATCTGTGGACCTTTCAGGCCAATGCCTCTGTCCGACGGTTCTATGCAAAACAGGGTTTTCGCGAGGTCCGGCGCACAGATGGCGATAACGAGGAAAATCTGGCCGATATGCTGCTGGAATGGCGAAGGGAAACCGTATGAACCGCGCCCTGCCCATCCTGACCGTGCTGCTGGCCATCGTCGTGGTCTGGTATGTCGCCGCCGTCGGGATGAATGCGACATGGGTTCGCGATCAGGCGGCGCGGGCAGGAACCGAACCGGGCATGGTGGAACTGTTCCGCCAGACCATGACGCAGGACCGCCCCGTCCTGCCCGCGCCGCATCAGGTCGCCGCCGGGCTGTGGGACGGGATCGCGGGGCAAAAGATCACCAGCAAGCGCAGCCTGATCTATCACGGCTGGGTCACGCTGTCGGCGACGATGGCAGGCTTTGCCATCGGCAGTCTTGCGGGGATTCTGCTGGCGGTGGGGATCGTGCATAACCGGGCCATGGATCAGTCGGTCATGCCCTGGGCGGTGGCCAGCCAGACCGTGCCGATCCTTGCCATCGCGCCGATGGTGATCGTGGTCTTTGCCAGCGCCGGGATAACCGGGCTTTTTCCCAAGGCGATCATCGCGGCATGGCTGTCCTTCTTTCCGGTCCTTGTCGGCATGGTCAAGGGGCTGCGGACGCCCGACGCCATGCAGATGGACCTGATGCGCAGTTGGAGCGCATCGGGCGCGCAGGTGTTCTGGCGGCTGCGGCTGCCATCCTCGATGCCCTATCTGTTCGCCAGCCTCAAGGTCGCGGTGGCGGCTGCGCTGGTCGGCACGATTGTCGGCGAACTGCCTGCGGGCGCGACGGCGGGGCTGGGCGCACGGCTCTTGTCGGGCAGCTATTACGGGCAGACCATCCAGATCTGGTCGGCGCTGTTCGCCGCTGCGGCCCTTGCCGCCGCGCTGGTCATGCTGATCGGCCGGATCGAGGCCCTGACGCTGCGCCGGATGGGGCTGTCCCGATGAGCGCGCTGCCGATCATCGCCGTCTGGCTGGGCGCATGGGGACTGAACGCCTGGCTGTCGCGCATCGACACTCGCAGCGCGCGGGTGCTGGTCGCGCTGATCTTCGGCGCAACCGTTCTGATCCTGTGGGAGATGATCACCCGCATCTACAACGTACCCGGCGTGATCCTGCCCGCCCCCAGCCGGATCGCAGCCAGCTTTGCGGCGAATACCGGCATCCTGTGGACCGATTTCGTGCAGACCATCCTGAAGGGCGCGCTGTCGGGCTGGCTGATCG
>NZ_JBKEBL010000136.1:0-12696 GCF_047973135.1 Paracoccus sp. (in: a-proteobacteria) | reverse complement strand
GGCAATCAAGGGTCCAGTCGCAGCGCAGATCTGCAACGGGCCAGGGTACCTTGTCGGCGATCTTCAGGCCTGCCGAGTGTATCGGGCCGGCCTCGCCCCCCGCCGTGACGCCTGCGCGCATGGCCGCGATCAGCCGGTCGCCGATATGCCCGCTTGCCGACAGAAAGCCATCGACGATTGCCTGCGGCACGCCGTCATTGGCCAGCAGGTTGCCACCCGAGGCGACATTCGCGGCCTGTGCCTGCGTCCAGATTCCCAACGAATTGGGACCGGAATGGATGGCCGTCAGACCGTTGCGATCAACGGCCAGCACCTGCCGGTATTCCATGAACCTGCCGGTGCGGCGCAGTTCAGCCACCGCTTCGGCGGCGCTGAGGCCCTTTTCCATCAGGTCCAGCCCCTGCGGCCCAAGGCCGGGATCGGTGACATTCTGCGTCGCGACCGCCCCTGCGCCCGCCCGGACAAAGGAACAGCGCGCCGCAACGGCCGGAGATGACGACGAGATCGCCAGACCGAACATTCCGGTCTGCGGGCAACGGGCGACAAGCGAAAAGGTCATGCCATCAATCCGGGATAACGGCGGTGCCGTCGATTTCGACCAGCCATTCAGGCCGCGCCAGCGCCTGAACCACAAGCCCGGTCGAGACCGGATGCACACCTTTCAGATATTCGCCCATGGTGCGATAGATCGCCTCGCGATGGCGAATATCAGTGATATAGACCACGATCTTCACCAGATGCTCGATACTGCCGCCTGCTTCCTCGATCAGTTGCCGGATGTTCTGCATCACCTTGTGGGTCTGTTCGACCGGGTCGTGGCTGTCGATGTTCCGCGCGTTGTCCAGATTTTGCGGGCACTGGCCCCGCAGCCAGACGATCTTGCCGCCGGTGGTGACGACGGCCTGACACAGGTCGTTGTCCAGATTCTGTTCGGGGTAGGTTTCTTTTGTGTTGAATTTGCGGATGCGAAGATGGGCCATGTCTGTCTCCGGGGTGCGAGGCTTATGCGGTCTCGGTCATGCGCAGGGCGTGGAGGTGATAGTCCATGTATTTGCGCTGGATGTCGATCTGTTCGGCGATGTGCCTTGCGTCGTGCCACACGCCCCAGATGAAGCTGGAGCCGCGGCGTGATTGCCACGGCAGGCCCAGAAAATAGAGGCCCGGCACAACCGAGACGCCGCGCTGGTGGATGGGTCGGCCCCTGTCGTCAAAGCCATCCGCCTTGATCCAGCCATAATCGACCGCAAATCCGGTCGCCCAGACGATTGTGGTGATCCCTTCCTCTGCAAGGTTCAGCGCGGTGATCGGGCAGGTGATGCAATCGGCATCGGGAACGCGCTGGCGGGCCTCGGGTTCCTCGGGCAGGTCAAGGCCGTTCTGCGCGATACAGGCGTCCGCCTCATCCAGAAGCGACAGATAGCTTGCATCGCCATTGTCAAGGTTGCGGCCCAGATCGTCGGCAAAGGACAGGATACCGTTGTCCCACCCCTGCGTCATGCCCAGCAGGGTCATGCCCTGTTGTGCCAGACGGCGGAAATCTACCGTTTCGCCACCGCGCGCGCCGCTGACCGCGATAGTCGCATGTTCGGTTCCCGGACTGGGCGCTGCCATGTCCCATTTGCCAAGCACCCCCAGCCACCAGCAGAAATCCCGGCCGCGATAGGCACGAGGAGGCCGCTCGTGCGGGCCCACCGAAAGAAAGACCTTTCGGCCCGCGCGCATCAGTTCATCGGCGATCTGCACGCCAGAGGATCCACCGCCAACGATCAGGACATGCCCGTCAGCCAGTTGCTGCGGGTTGCGGTACCGGGCCGAATGGATCTGGGCGATCCCGGCTTCCGCCGGAACCACGGGCGGGATGACCGGTTTCTGGAACGCTCCGGTGGCCGCGACGACGCGCCTGGCTTCGATGACACCCTGCGATGTGGTGGCGGTAAAGCCTGCGCGCCCGGTATTGCGGCGCAACTCGCCGACCTCGACACCGCAGCGGATGGGCGCGCCGATCTTGCGCGCATAGGTTTCGAAATAATCGGCGACCTGTTCCTTGCCGACAAACCCGTCCGGGTCGCCGGGAAACTCCAGTCCCGGAAAGCGGTCGTGCCAGGCCGGGCCATTGGCGACCAGAGAATCCCACCTCGCGCTGCGCCAGCGCTCCGCGATGCGGTCCCTTTCGATCACCAGATGCGGCACCCCGGCATTGCCCAGATGTTCGCTTATTGCGATGCCCGCTTGTCCGGCACCGATCACCAGCGTATCGACCTTTTCCACCGACATGTCAGCGCCCTTCTACCGAAACAGAGGGGCCGCGCGCGTCGCGGCCCTGTCATCCGGAAATACCTAGCCTTGCGGCGCTGGCCCGAAAATTATGGAATTACAGAGCAACGATTAGGCTGGCCCTAAACCGGGGCACGGTCATCCATCCTGCAGCCGCGCACCTTCCCAGCGGCCCTCGTGGACGGCGTCGCGCAGCAGTTCCGTGATCAGGGCCGATATTTTTTCGCTGAGGTAGGTCGGCTTCGCAGTCGCCATGGTGACAAGGGCCGGGCTTGGCAAGGATCACCCCGCGAAAGGCGCGGGATTATTCCGGCCAGTCGGCCGGTCGATATCCGTCAAGATAGGCGCGCATCAAGCGCAGGACGGATTCGGATGGATTGCGCCGCCCCGCCTCGATTTCCGCGATGCGGGCAGGCGCACCATATCCAAGGAGTATTGCCATCTGGATTTGTGTCAAGCCGAATGCCAGACGGGCGGCGCGGATTTCATCCGGCGCCATCAAAAGAGCGACCACAGCAGCGGGCGGGTCGGCAAGATGAACAGCCCGAACGCCATCATTGCGGACCAGATCGCTAAGCTTTCCAGACGGCCAGCCGGGGCGGCATTGCCGCAGCGCGAGACATTGATCGCGGCTCGGGTGTAACTGTCCATCGCATGACCTTTCAGCATATTGGCAGGCGGCAGGGCACCGCCCCGCCACCGACATACGCGACCTTTTTTCGGCGATCAAGAAAAATGCGCATAGCGTATATTTCCCTTGCAATGCGAGGCCGCGTGCCCTAATGTCAGTTTACAGCAAGGGCAATGGCGCCCATCAACCCCAAAGGAGATGCTGATGACCGATGCGGAAATCACCTTGGACAACGAAAAGATTCACGCGGAAATCGCAAAGCTGATCGCGGAAACAGGCAAAATAAATGCCGAGGCAACAAAGGTCGCCGCAGAAACCGCGAAAATCAGCCGGGAGCGGTTCTGGATTCCCTTCACGATCTTTGCGGGCGTGTTCACGGCCATTCTGACGATCCTGCCCCGCCTGCTGTCATGACCCCGGAAGATTTCAAAAAGGCCCGGCGCAAGCTGGGTCTTTCCGTGTCGGAGCTTGGCGGCATCCTGAACACGCGGCCGGACACAATCCGCAAATGGGAAAGCGAAAAACGTGCCGACCGCAGCGTGAATCCTGTGGCCGCGCGCGTCGTGGCATGGCTTGAGGCCGGTTTCAGGCCGCCGGAATGGCCGGACCGGAAGGCGCTCCCGGAAAGCACGCGCGAAAGCTGATCCTTCCGCGCCACGCGGCAAGCGGCACCTCTACCACTCCGACAGTTTTGGCAGCATGAATCACCCGGTCGCCGGGTGACAGGATGCCGACATGCGCCTCGCGGCCCGCGATGCGAAAGGCGATCACATCGCCCGGCCGGGGCGGATGCGCCACCGGCACAAGATGGCGCGAGGCCGCCGCGAAAAGCGGGCGGCCGGGCGCATCCGCCCAATCCGCCCGCCAGCCGGGCACGGGCGGGACCGGCTGGCCGATCAGATCGGCCAGAACGCCCCTGATCAGCCCCACGCAATATACAGCGTTCGCACCAGCGTCGGGTCGATCACGGGCCGGGCCACCAGTTCGCTGCGCCGCAATTCCTCGCTGACCCGCCTCTTCGGGGCCAGCGTGCAGGCAAGACCCTCCTTCAGCGCGATTGTGGTGCAGGCTGTTCTTTGATTCGATCGCCATCATCCTGATCACCACGCCGATTCTGCTGCCGACCATGGCCGCGCTGGATATCGACCTGATCTGGTACGGCGTGCTGCTGATGATCAATCTGGAACTGGCGATGATCACGCTGCCGGCGGGGATGAACCTGTTCGTCATCAAGGGCATCACCGACGCCCCGCTTGGCGAGGTGGTTCGGGGCGCGCTTCCCTATGTGATGCTGATGCTGCCGGCACCTGCGCCTGCGATCCCGCGACCATAGGGGTTTATCCCTATTCAGACCGAGGGTCGTCGGCGCTATCTTGGGTCATATTCCGACGGAGCGGCATATGATCACGGAACTTTGCGATGAAGATATCGACGCGCTTGCGACGGGGGCGTGGATTCTTGGAACGGGCGGCGGCGGCAACCCCTATCTGGCGCAGCTTGGCCTGAAGCGTCTTTACAAGGCAGGCAAGCGATGCCGGATCATCCAGCCCGAGGCGCTGGCCGACGATCAGGCCGTGGGCGTCGTGTCGATGATGGGCGCGCCGCTGGTGCTGCTGGAGCGTTTCGTCAACCCCGAAGATCTGGTCCGCGCCGTGCGGCTGCTGGAGGAAACCCGCAACTGTCAATTCTCGGCGCTGATGGCGATCGAGATAGGGGGCGGAAACGGCATTGCGCCAATGCTGGCAGCAGCACTGATGGATCTGCCGGTGGTCGATGCCGACGCGATGGGCCGGGCCTTTCCCGAGGCGACCAATTCCAGCTTTGCCATTGGTGATCTGACCATGTACCCGATGTCTCTGGTCGATAGCCGCGGCGTCGAGGCGATTGTCGCGAAAACCCCGAACTGGCACTGGCTGGAACGCGCCTCGCGGGCGGTCTGCGCCGAGTTCGGTTCCATCGCCGCAACGTGCAAGGCTCCGCGTACGGGGGCCGAGGTCAAGCGCTGGGGCGTGCTGCATACCGTCACTCAGGCGATCAATATCGGTCGCGCGGTGCTGGATGCGCGGCGCGGGCATAGCGACCCGGTCGCGGCGCTGCTGAAGCAACAGGGCGGCAAGCTGTTGTTCCGGGGCAAGGTGACAGATGTGGATCGCACCACTGGCGGCGGGTTCCTGCGCGGTATGTGCAAGCTGTCGGGAGTGGACGATCATCGTGGCCAGCAGATCGAGATGGCGTTTCAGAACGAATGGATCGCGGTTTATCAGGACGGCGCGCCGATTGCATCGACGCCCGAATTGATTTGCCTGCTGGATACGGAAAGCGGCGAATCCATCGGGACCGAGACCGTGCGCTATGGCCAGCGTGTCAGCGTCGCGGTGCTGCCCGCGCCCGCGCATCTGACGACGCCAAGGGGGCTTGCCCATGTGGGGCCGCGCGCCTTTGGCCATGATTTCGACTTCAGATCGGTATTTTCGTCATGAAACGGATTGGCATTGACGTAGGCGGCACCAATACGGATGCCGTGTTGATCGATGACAGCGGGGTTCTGGCCTCGGTCAAGGTGCCGACCAGCGCGGATGTGATGGGCGGCGTTGTGGCTGCGCTGAATGCGGTGGCCCCGGCCGACAGGTCGGGGATCGGCGCGGTGATGATCGGGACGACCCATTTCACCAATGCCGTGATCGAGCGTTCCCGGCTGGAGCGGATGGCCGTGATCCGCATCGCCATGCCCTCGACCGCCTCGCTGCCGCCGGGTTGCGACTGGCCGCAGGATCTGTTGCGTGTCGTGGACCCGATGATCTTTATGGTCGAGGGCGGGCATGATTTCGATGGCCGTCCTCTGGTGCCGCTGGACCAAGCCGCGATCCGCGATGCGGCGGCCCGGATCCGCGACGCCGGGATCCGGTCGGTCGCGATTGTCGGGCTGTTCTCGCCTCTGACCGCGGAATGCGAAGATGCGGCAGCCGCCATCGTCGGCGATGTCATTCCCGACGCGCGGATCACCCTTTCCGGCAGGCTGGGCCGGATCGGGCTGCTGGAACGTGAAAACGTCGCCATGCTGAACGCCGCGTTGCAATCCTGCGGGCGGATGACGGTGGATGCGTTCAAGGCGGCGCTGGCGGATACAGGGATTGCCGCGCCGTTCTATCTGACCCAGAATGACGGCACCGTGGTGCTGGCCGATATTGCGGCGGCGAACCCGGTTTACAGCTTCGCGTCGGGTCCGACAAATTCGATGCGCGGGGCGGCCTGGCTGACCGGGCTGACGAATGCGATGGTTGCCGATGTGGGCGGCACGACGACGGATATCGGTTGCCTTGTCGATGGCTTTCCGCGCGAGGCGAATAGTGTGGTTTCGGTAGGGGGTGTGCGGACATTGTTCCGAATGCCTGATCTGTTGCCCATCGGGTTGGGCGGCGGCACGATCATCGATGCGGCCACCGGTGCCATCGGGCCGCAAAGCGTGGGCTATCGTATCACGCAAGAGGCGCGGGTCTTTGGCGGCACGACACTGACTGCCACGGATATCGCCGTCGCGGCGGGGCGTGCCGCTATCGGTGACAAGGACCGGCTGCGCGGGCTGGATGCGGCGCAGGTCGCGGATTTCAGCGCCCGGATCGCGGCGATGATCGAGGATAATATCGACCGGATGAAGCTGTCTGCCGGGGATACCGATCTGATCGCGGTGGGCGGCGGGGCCTTTCTGATCCCCGAGCGGATCAGGGGCGTAGGCCGGATCCACCGGGTCGAACATGCCGGTGTCGCCAATGCCATCGGGGCGGCCATGGCCCAGATTTCGGGCGAGGTCGATCAGGTCTTTGCGGACAAGGGCCGCGATACCGCCATTGCCGAGGCCGAGGCGCTGGCCATTTCACGCTGCGTTCAGGCCGGGGCCGATGTGGCGACGGTCAAGGTGATCGAGATCGAGGATCTGCCGCTGGCCTATCTCAAGGGCGATGCCCGCCGGGTGCGGGTGCGGGTTGTGGGCGATATTGACCGAAAGGGGGCATAGGTGCCCGTCAGGAACCGCTTTGCGCAACTGGACGCGGAAATCACCGGCTGGCGTCGTGATCTGCATGCCCATCCCGAAACCGGGTTCGACACGCCGCGCAGCTCGGCGCTGATCGCGGGGTTGCTGCGCGATTTCGGTTGCGATGAGGTGGTGCAGGGGATCGGCAGGACGGGCGTTGTCGCCACCATCGCGGGGGCCAAGGGGGATGGTCCCGTCATTGGTCTGCGGGCCGATTTCGATGCGCTGCCGATCACCGAAACCTCGGGTGCGGCGCATGCATCGTGTCATCCGGGCAAGATGCATGGCTGCGGGCATGACGGGCATACGGCGATGCTGCTGGGTGCGGCAAAGGTGCTGGCCGAAACGCGCAGTTTCGCCGGGACGGTGGTACTGATCTTTCAGCCCGCCGAAGAGATCGCCAAGGGTGCCAGCGCGATGCTGGCCGATGGGATTCTGGAAAGATTTGGTATATCAGAGCTTTACGGAATGCATAACCGGCCGGGCCTGCCTGTGGGCCAGTTTGCCATCCGCAGCGGGCCGTTCTTTGCTGCCGTGGACACGTTCGAGATTGCCATCTCCGGCAAGGGTGGGCACGCGGCGCGTCCGCATTCCTGCGTGGATCCGATCGTTGCCGCCGCCTATGTGGTGGGCACGCTGCAAACCGTGGTCTCGCGGCAGGTGAACCCGGTCGAGCAACTGGTAATTTCGATCACCAGCTTTCAAAGCGCGACCGACGCTTTCAACGTGATCCCCGACAGCGTGACCCTGCGCGGCACTGCCCGCAGCTTTACGCCCGAACTGCGCGCACTGGCCGAAACTCGGATCCACGAAATTGCGCAGCAAGGCGCGGCGCTGCACGGGGCTAGCGCCAGCATCCAGTGGTTTCCGGGTTGCCCGGCCATGGTGAATGCCGATGCGGCCACGGGCATCGCGGCGGGCGCAGCGCGGGTCGTCACCGGTCAGGAACCCGGCCCCGCCCCGCTGATCATGGGCGGCGAGGATTTCGCCTTCATGCTGGAGGCGCGGCCCGGTGCCTATATCCTTGTCGGCAATGGCGACACGCCCGAGGTCCATCACCCGGACTATGATTTCAACGACGCGGCCATTCCCTTTGGCTGTTCCTATTGGCTGGAACTGGTTGAACGTCGGCTGGCGGCCACGTGACCCGCCTTGCCTTCCTGACCATCGGCCAGTCCCCGCGCGGCGATTTGTCGGGCGTGGTCGAACGGGAATTGCCGCCGGGCGTGACGGTTTCGCATCTGGGTGCGCTGGATGGGCTGGGCGCGTCGGGCCTTGCCGAATGCGCATCGCGTCCTGACGAACCATGGCTGATCAGCAAGCTGGCCGACGGGACCGTCATCACGCTGGATGCCGATGTGATCGGCGCGCGGTTGCAGATCTGCATCGACCGGCTGGAGGAACAGGGCACGGATATCATCGTGCTGCTTTGCACGGGCGAATTTCCGGGCCTGAGCACCAGCCGTGCCACCATCATCGAACCCGATGCGGTGGTGTGCAAGACCGCGCAGGGGCTGTTGGGCGACCGGCTGGCGGGGATTATCCTGCCCCTGCCCGAACAGGTGGGCGAGGCGCGCGGAAAATGGGCGATCCTCGGGAGGCCGCCGATCTTTTCCTTTGCTTCGCCCTATGAGTCGCTTACGGACCCGCTGATCGCCGCCGCCACGGAATTGCAGGCCGGGGGCGCGCAGGCGCTGATACTCGATTGCATGGGCTATGCACTCTGGCACAAACAGGCGCTGCGCGCGGCGGGGATCACGCTGCCGGTTCTGGTCTCGGGTCAGGTGCTGGCGGCGGCTCTGGCGGCCTTCATGTGATCTCGGGCTCGAAGCGCGGGTCCAGCCAGAAGTTATCCCCGATTCGCCGCCCCACGGTCTGCGCGGCGTTGCGCACACGGATACCGAAACGGGCGATCACATCGTCGGAATGACCGGTGCCGGGCAGGGCAATGCCGATGCCGTAAACCTGCTGGCTGTCAGCCTCGACCACCGCAGCCGAAATGCCGGTCACACCGGGAATGAACTCGGCCCGTGACATGGCCCAGCCTTGGGCGCGCGCGGTGTCTATCCTCTGCATCAAATCCTGTGCGGAGCGCGGCGCATTGCCGTGGTCGGAGGAAAAATCCTTGCCCGCAAGTGCGCAAATCTGCGCATCCGGCAGCCGCGACAGCATTGCGCGCCCCATGGAACTGGCATAGGCGGGGCCGCGCGTTCCGACCGGCGAATAGACCTGCAACGCGCCTGCGGTGCCAACCCGCATCTGCACCACCAGCGTTTCCGCCCCGTCCAGCAGATTGACATAGCTGGCATATCCGGTCCCGGCGACCAGCAGGTCCAGTTCGGTCTCCAGCAGGGACTGGATGCTGGTGGACGCGCGCATGTAATAGGACGCTTCCATCACGACCTTGCCGGGGCGATAGGCGCGGGTGTCGGGATTTCGCTCCAGAAAGCCCACACTGGCCATCTTGCTAAGCGTCCGCGAGGCCGAGCTTTTGGGCCAGTCCAGCATGTTCGTGACATCTGACACGCTGACATCGCGCTGCAACCGCGCCAGCAGCTTCAGAACCTGGGTTGCGTTGGAAATGGTGCTCATGTCTCGCCCTCATCTGAGGCCCGTATAACCCTGTCCGGCCCGCTGTCTCCAGACAGAGTTGTGGCCGGTTTGCAAAAATATGCTGCATATTTTTGGAGTGGGTTGCAATAAATACAACCAACGGGCTGACCGGATCAGGAACGAATTTCGCGGGCGAGGGGGGGGCGCCAGCGGCGGTTACAGGAACATCTGCGCCACCATGGCCGAACCGACATAGGTTCCCGTCATCACCAGTACCGCGACAATCGCGATTTTCCAGCCCGAGCTTTTGGCGATATCGATCTCGCGCCGGGAAATGGCGATGCCGGCATAGGCGAGGCACGGGGTGGCCAGAGTCAGAAAGTTCACATGGCTGACCTTTTCGACGATCCAGCCACTGCCGGGCGTCCAGGGTAGTGTGGCCAGTATCCCGACAAGCGAAATCCACGCGACCGAAGGCAGCCTTAGCGGAACATGGTCCGTCAGCACCAGCCCGACCATGCAGATCATCCACAGGATGATCAAACCGACCAGCCCCTGCGGCAGTGTATTGTCAGTGGCCACGGTGTTGCCGATCAGCGCGATCAGGCTGACGACGACCAACGCCGCCGCATGCCCTGCCAGTCCGAACTTGTCGTCCGTGGCGGGCTTTTTCACAAATTCCGCATCGCTCATGATCAGTCTCCTGTTCCGGTTGCCGGGGCAGCTTTGGGGCCAAGCCAGTCGTACAGTTTTTCGGTCAACGGCAGGGACACGAAGACGCACAGATACATGCCGGTCGCATAGGTCAGCAGATTGCTCGCGCCCGCCAGCGCCAGTATCTGGTCCGTCATTCCGGGTACCGCACTTGCCAGTGCACCGGAACAGGCGGCCATCATCGACCCCGATCCAACGCCGCAGGCCATGGCCAGCGCCTCGACCGTGAACAGGCCGGTAGTGGCAAGCACGGATGCGAGGATGGCGAAGATGAAGGTGCCGAACAGGGTGCCGATCACATAGACCCCCATCACCCCCGCGCCCTCCTGGCTTTTCAGCCCGTATTTATCGGCGATGATCGCGATATTCGGTTCCCGCGCGACCGAAAAACAGGCCCCGATGGACTCGCGGCCCATTTTCAGGACCAGCACGGCAACCGGAAAGGCCAGCGCGACAGTGCCGAGATTGCCCAGTTCCTGAAGAACCAGTGCCGGGCCGGCATCAATGATCGTCTGCATCGACGGGCCGATGATCGTGCCGAATTTCGCGATGAACGGCATGATCGCGATCACGATCATCGGAGTCGCCGCCTTCACCTCGCGCTGCGTGATCAGCGCCTTGGCGGCGCGGATCACGTTGGGGTTGATCAACAGTCCCATGACAAAGGCATAAAGCAATGGCAGCAGCAATATCGCACCAATGCCGATGGGCAGGCTGATGATGCCGATGGATTCGGCGATCACCGTGATGACCAGCACCGCTGCATGCAGCCGCCAGTCAAACAGTATATCCTTGATCTGCATTAATGATCCTCTCTGTTGTTTCTTCGGGGTCAGCCGGGCGCATAGCCAAAGCCCTGAACAGGGTTTTCGTCGGTTTCCACCCAGACGGATTTCGTCTGCGTATAGGCCGCCAGCGCCTCGCGCCCTGAGGACCGGCCATAGCCCGACCGGCCAAAGCCGCCAAAGGGCGACATGACGTTGATCGTCTTGTAGCTGTTGACCCAGAATGTGCCCGCCCGGACCTGCGCCGCGATCCGGTGTGCCCGGCCCACGTCGCGGGTCCAGACCGCGCCCGCCAGCCCGTAGGGCGTCGCATTGGCAAGGGCGACCGCCTCGGCCTCGTCGTCGAAGGGCAGAACCGAGACCACCGGACCAAAGACTTCGTCGCGGGCGATGGTCATGGATGGCGCGACCGCATCCAGAACCGTGGGCGCATAGAAAAAGCCGCCCGTATCGGCCAGCGCCTCGGGCCTTGCGCCGCCGCTGGCGATGCTGGCGCCCTGATCCACTGCCTGACGGACCATCGCGTCGATTCTGGACCACTGCCGCAGGTTGTTCACCGGGCCGATCTGGGTTGCCGGATCCATCGGGGCACCGACGGGAATGCGCGCGGCGGCGCTGGCCAGCTTTTCGACCATCTCCCCGTGGACCGAGCGATGCACCAGCAGGCGCGAGCCAGCCACGCAGCTTTGCCCGCAAGAGGCAAAGATCGCGGCCTGCGCGCCGATGACCGCGCGATCCGTATCGGCATCGCCAAAGACGATATTGGCCGACTTTCCACCAAGTTCCAGCACGGCAGGGATCAGCCGCCTTGCCGCCGCGCCGGCGATCACGCTGCCCGCCTGCGCCGAGCCGACAAAGACGACCAAGGCCGTTTCGGGACTGTCGATCATCGCCTGACCCGAGTCCGGCCCATTCCCCGCGATCACATTGACCAGCCCCTTCGGTGCACCGGCCTTTTCGCACAGGATCCCGATCACCACGGATGTCAGCGGCGTCAGTTCCGACGGTTTGATCATCACCGCATTGCCCGCGCAGATCGCCGGCGCGACCTGCCAGCAGCAGGTGAACAGCGGTGCGTTCCATGGCGTGATCTGGGCCACCACGCCAAGCGGTTCGTGGCGGGTATAGTTCAGGTGGCTTGAAGGCACCGGGATCACGTCGCCGGTGATCTTGTCGCACCAGCCGGCGTAATATTCGAACATCTCGGCCATGCGCGCGGGTTCGCCCGTAGTGTCGCGGATCGGGCGACCGGCGGACAGCGCCTCAAGTTCCGCCAAGGGTTTTGCAACGGCGCGGATCTGGCGACCGATCTCGAACATGATCCGGCCGCGTTCCGATGCGGTCCTGGCGAACCATTCCTTTTGCGCCTTTTTCGCGGCTTCGGCGGCGCGGGCCACGATCCGGGGCCCGGCATCGCGATAGCAAGCAAAGACGCGCCCCGTCGCCGGGTCGGTCAGGTCCAGATCGGTACCTGTCCCCTCGACCAGTTCGCCGCCCACCCATGACCTTATTTCGGGAAAGCCGGTCAGTTCAGTCAGCAGTTCGGCCACGCGGGCTGAAATATCGATCAGATCCCTTGCCATCACACCCTCTCTTTTCTGTTGAGGCGGTCCGCCTGCGGGTCGCCCATCAGCATGAAATCGTCGTCATCGCCCAACCCCGAGCTTTCCTGCGCCCACAGCGATGCCGCCATATCGGCCATCGGCGTG
>NZ_JBKEBL010000174.1:0-42821 GCF_047973135.1 Paracoccus sp. (in: a-proteobacteria) | reverse complement strand
GGGCTGATCACGGATGCGGTGGTCGCGGCATCGCTGGATCAGGCGCGGCGTATCTGGGCCCTGCGCGAACGCACCCCCGAGGCGCAGAAACGCGCGGGCGGTTCGATCAAGCACGACATCTCGGTCCCCGTCAGCCGCCTTCCCGATTTCATCGCCAAGGCGACCGCAGCGGTCACGGCCTATATGCCCGGCATCCACATGTGCGCCTTTGGTCATGTCGGCGACGGCAATGTGCATTTCAATTTCACCCAGCCTGACGGCATGGAGCGGCAGGAATTCCTGTCTCATTGGGACGCGATCAACGATCTGGTCCACCCGATCGCGCTGCGGATGGCCGGTTCCATCAGCGCCGAGCACGGGCTGGGATTGCTGAAAGCCGAAAAGATCGCTGTGCACAGATCCGACAGTGAAAACGCGCTGAACATGGCACTGAAACGGGCGCTGGATCCCCGAGGGCTGATGAACCCCGGTAAATTCATCGCCGTGCCGGATCGCCGCTTCTGACAGGCCACGCCGCCCCAAGCGGGCGTATCTGGTCATGCGGGATTTTTATCTGAAAACCGGTGCCCACATTTCAGGAATCCTGCCTAACCCGCCAGCGCGGCCAGCAATTGCCCGTGCAGCGAGGGGCTGGCGACGATCAGGCCGTCAACCATCGCGCGCGGGCTGTTAAAGCGCATCCTTTGTCCGTGGCGATCCGAGACTTTTGCCCCGGCACGCTCGGCGATCAGGCTGCCGGCGGCGATGTCCCATTCCCAGGCCCCGCGCAGAGAAAGAGCGGCATTGAACCGGCCCTGCGCGGCAAGGCACAGCCGCCAGGCCAATGATGGCCGGAATTCGCGGCGAAAGCCCGGAACATGGCCGCCGCGCCAATGGCCCGGCTCGGTCGCGGCGCGATAGGTCAGGACGGTCGCGCCGCTGATATCGGCGGGCGCTGGTGCGATGGGTTCTCCGTTCAGTTGCGCCGGGCCGTCGGCAAAGGCGGTATAGGTCAGCTTGCGGACCGGCAGATGCACCACCGCCGCCACGACACGGTCGCCCCGCGACACGGCCAGCGAATGCGAGAACCCCTCTTGCCCGTCGATAAAGGCGCGGGTGCCGTCAATCGGGTCCAGGATAAAGCAATGCCCGGCATTGAGGCGCGAGGGGTCGGCCTCGCTTTCCTCGGACAACCAGCCATAGTCGGGACGCGCGGCACGCAGCATCGCCTGCAATTCCTCGTTCACGGCAAGATCGGCCTCGGTCACGGGACCGGCACCGTCACCCTTGTCCCAGCTTCGCGGAGCATTGCGCCAGTATTCCAGTGCAATCTGCCCGGCACGCAGCGCAGCGTCCTTCAGCAAGGCCAGGTCGTCCTCAGGCACCGGCAACGGTCATCCCCTCGACCAGCAGGCCGGGAACCTCGGTCGCGCGCCATGGCAGGGCATCATTTGCGGCGCGCAGCGTCATCAGCATGTCGCGCAGATTGCCCGCGATGGTGCATTCATTGACCGGCCAGGCGATCTGGCCGTTTTCCACCCAGAACCCCGACGCACCGCGCGAATAATCGCCCGTCGTCGCGTTGATCGACGCCCCCAGCATCGAGGTCACGATCAACCCCCTGCCCATATCGGCCATCAGGTCATCAAGGCTCTGATCGCCGGGACACAGGATGACGTTGCTATACGCAGGCGAGGGGCCCGACGCCACCCCGCGCCATGCCGAACCGGTGCTGTCCATCCCCAGCTTGCGCCCTGTCGCCATATCCAGCGCCCAACCCTGCAACACGCCCTTGTCCACGATCTTGCGACGGGACTGCGCCAGCCCTTCGGCATCGAAGGGGCGCGAATAGGGAAAGCGCGGACGCAAGGGATCTTCGATCAGGGTCATGCCTGCTGGCAGAACCTGCTGGCCCAGGGCATCGCGCAACCAGCTTGCGCCGCGCGCGACCGCCGCCCCGTTCACCGCCGCCAGCAAATGCGAGATCAGGCTGGCCGACACGCGCCGGTCAAAGATGATTGGAAAGGCGCCGGTGGGCGGCTTTTTCGATCCGGCGCGGGCCAGAGTCCGCTCGGCGGCGAGGGCACCGATTTCCTCGGGGGCGGGCAGATCGGCAGCCCATGCGCGGGCCTCTCCGGCATAGTCGCGTTCCATCCCCAGCCCCTCGCCGGTAATGGCGACGGCAGAAATGCTGTGGGTGCTGCGTTCAAAGCCGCCGGAAAACCCGTTCGAGGCCGCCAGCCATGTCGCCCGGCGGCTGAAACCTGCGGCGGCAGCCTCGACCTGAGCTATGCCTTTGGCAGCCAGCGCGGCAGCCTCGGCACGCAAGGCCATATCCTGAAGAGCCTCGGGCGTCGGGTCGGGGCCCTCATCGTCCAGTTCCAGCCCGACCGCATCGCGTTGCCGGCCCAGCAGCCGCGGTTCCGCCAGACCCAGCGAGTCATCGACCGGCGCCTCGCGGGCCATGGCCACGGCGCGTTCGGCCATCCGGGCAATCGCCGCCGCGCCGTGATCCGAGGATGACACGCAGGCCTGCCGCCCCCCGATCAGCACCCGCAGCCCGATCTCGACCCCTTCAGCGCGTTCGGCCAGTTCCAGACTGCCGCCGCGAACATCGATACTGACCGAGCGACCGTTGACGGCCAAGGCATCCGCCTGATCGGCCCCCGCCGCACGCGCGGCATCGACCATCGCCTCGGCCAGCGTCTTCAAATCCGTTTCCGCGCGTCCGCCACTCATGCCCGCCTCGTTTGTCTTTTGTTGCTTGTCCTGCACAGCCGCCCGCCGTGCAAATGAAAAGGGCCGGATGCGGTGCCCGGCCCTGTCCCTGTTACAGTCAGCCCTATTTCATTTGCTGACCATTGGCAAAGATGGAACCGTCTTCCTTGAATTCCAGCGTCGTGCTGAGATTGTCAGGATCGCCCTCGGCCGGTTTGGCGAACATCGACATCATCATGCGTACGGGCATCAACTGATCCTGCGGAAGCAAGCCAACCGTGACCAGCTTGTCCAGCAGCGCGTTCACACCGACAAGGCTGCCCTGCACGGTCCCGACCGGCTGTTCCGCGCCTTCGGGCAGGGTCAGATCGCCGCTGAAATCCGCCGAGGCACCGACCGCATCCAGCGCAACCCGGTTGATCTTGATGGTCTGCGGGATAAAGGGCGTCGCGGGCTTCGCGGGGGCTTCGCCAGGCTCGGTGGCCCCGTTCGCAGTCGCTTGTGACAACTTCTCGGCAAGGTCCGGATCGAGCAGATCGTGGCTCAGCATCGCGTCACCCTCGACATCGACGGACAGCGAGACGGGATCGCGAGACAGAACCTTTTGGGGATCGAGCATGTTCCAGATGCCGTCATCCAGCGTCAGCCCGGCCAGCGAATAGGTCAGCTTATAGGGCTGCGCGGCATCCGAGGCCGCAATCGGGAACAGCAATTGCGCCGAGGCATCCTCTAGCGCATAGCTGACCGGAAAGGGCAGGCTGTCTGCAGTCAACGAAGCGTTGATGCCCTTGACCGAACCGCCATAGGAAAGCCCGTCTTTCGACATCGAAAACTCGACCGCCAGCGCGCCGGACGTATAGTCCGCCTTGCCGGTCTGGGGCGCGCCCTGCGCATCGATGCCTGCAAAGGTCATACCGCCGGTGATGGCCCCGACCGTCACATTGCCGCTGCCGTTCAGGCCATTGTTCAGCGCCAGATCCAGACGCGAGGCTGCGTCAAATCCGCCTTCGGGAACGATCACCGTGCCCGAGGTCGCGATACCCTCGACATGGGCGTTCATGGTCATCTGCACGGCGTCAGTGGCACCGTCTGCACTGGCGGGCTGGCTGACTTCGGACGACATGTCCATGCTTGCAGCCGTGGCGCTATAGGTCGTTTCGATCTGCCCCGCCGTAACCTGATGATACTGCATCTTCACGTCGTTCATTGTGACCGTCGCCGGAACCTCGACTGCGTCGTCCCCCTCTTCGATGATGCGCAGGTCCATCGTCACGGTCGGATAGGTAAAGTCATGGGTCATGTCCGCAGCCGAACCCGAGGACAGGATCTCGTTCTCGGGCATGGCCAAATCCAGAGTGATCGAGGTGCTCGGCATGTCCTGCACTTCGTTGACCACGTTGAAATGCGCGTTCCCTTCAATCGTGGTGCGGACCCTGGCGTCGCCGGTCTGCTGAAGGACGATCTTCGGGACGGTGATCGACGCCTTGGCGGTCGGGACTTCGGCGGTCAGCACCACATCGGTCAGGGTCAGGGTGTCACCTGCCTCGTCTCTGGCTCCGGTCGTGACGGCATATCCCATGCTGGAATAATAGCCGGACAGGTTTTCCCAGACCTCGTTCGGGGTGACATCTGCCATAACCGGCGATGCTGCGACGATCAGCGCCGTGGCCGAGCTTGCAAGTGAGCGGAACATGCGGATACCTTTCGTAATGCCAAACGTGTGCTGGTAGTGTCATAACGGCGCTGCAAGGGAAAGGGAACATTCCGTGATCCGATCAGAGTGCCGGGCTGGCGTCACCTTTCTGACCATCGACCGCCCTGACAAGGCGAATTCGCTGACCGGCAGGATGCTGCGCGATCTGATGGCCGCGCTGGACGATGCCGCCGCACATGACTGCCATGCGCTGGTCCTGACCGGCGCGGGCAAGGTGTTTTCCGCCGGGGCCGATCTGGCCGAGGCCAGGGCGGGGCTGGCGACTTCGGCCCTGTGGGAACAAGTGTCGTCGCGCATGGCCAGCATGCCCTGCCTGACCATTGCAGCGCTGAATGGCACGTTGGCGGGCGGTGCGTTCGGCGTGGTGCTGGCCTGTGACCTGCGGCTGGCCGTGCCCGAGGCCAAGTTGTTTTATCCGGTAATGAAGCTGGGTTTTCTGCCCCAACCCAGCGATCCGCGCCGTCTTGCCGCGCTGGTCGGTCCAGCCCGCGCCAAGATGATCCTGATGGCCGGTGCCAGGGTCGAGGCGACCGAAGCCCGCGACTGGGGTCTGATCGACTGGATCGTGCCCGCCGATGTATTGCTGGGTGCCGCGACCGAGCTGGCCGCGGACGCCATTTCAGCCTCGCCGGAACATGTTGCGGCGATCAAGGCAATGATCAATCAACCATAGACCGATTGCTTGCCGAAATGCCGGCACAGCATGTAATAAACCACCGGTCGGTACTTGCTTCGGTTCGCGCGGCCATATTTGTCGATGACGGCATCAATCGCCTCGGTCAGTTTGGGGCCGTCAGGAAGCCCAAGTTTTTTCATCAGATAGCTGGTGCGAATGCGGTCCAGTTCGGCCTTGTCGCTGGCCGCGACGGTTTCGGAATCGGCATTATAGATGGACGGCCCGCACCCGATGGTCACTTTGGTCAACAGGTCCATATCAGGCGTTTCGCCCAGCTTTTCGGTAATGTCTGCGGCATATTTCGCAATCAGTTCATCACGCTTGCTCATTATCCCTCCTATTATGCGATTGACCGGAACGGGGGCAGGATGCGGCGAAAGCGGCGATCTATCAACAGGTTCCTTAAAATTGCACGCAAAAATCCGCTGATGGCGCGCGATGTTTCCGCTAGCATCCGGTTGCGGGACTGTATCATAATCACCGCCTGACAGTGACCGGCAGAACGATAAGGAACCCTGCGATGGCGATGCTTTTGGGCGATGTGGGTGGCACGAATGCACGTCTGGCGATTGCCCGGAACGGCGCAATTGATCACCAGACGGTGACGCGGTTTCGCGGCGACGATTACGCGACCTTTGACGAGGTCGTGCGCCTCTTTCTGGCCGGACAGGGCAATCCCCGCATCTCGGCGGCTTGTGTCGCTGTGGCCGGGCCGGTCAGCGGCGGGCAGGCGACGCTGACCAACCGCGACTGGACCTTTTCCGAGGACGGGCTGGCGCGGCTGACCAATGCCGGTCATGTCCGTCTTTTCAATGACCTGACCGCCCTGGGCTATGCCACGCCCGCCCTGACGGGCGACGGCCTGACCGAATTGCGCGCAGCGCCGGAAAGCCGCGCGCGCAATGGTCAATCGCTGGTCGTGGGGCTGGGAACCGGGGTCAATGTCTGCGCCGTCCGGGTTCTGCCCGGCGGCACCATCACCGCGCTTGAGGCCGAACTGGGTCATACCTGCCTGCCCGCGAATATCTGGCAGCGGCTGGTCGATCTGCTGGGCCGGGTCGGCGCGGCGCCCTTTGATTCCGTCGAAGAGACCTTTGCCGGCCGTGGCCTGTCGCGCCTGCATGCCGCGCGCACCGGCACCCCGCCCATGCGCAGCGAGGCCATCGCCGAGGCGGTGCGGCAGGGCGATCCGTCGGCCATTGCCACCTATGATCTGTTCACCGATCTGGTCGGCCTGCTGCTGCGGGAACTGAGCCTGCAATTCATGCCCCTTGAGGGGCTGTTTCTGGCGGGCAGCGTCGGGCGCAGCATCGCGGACCGCGTGACCCGGCTTGAAACCGCGTTTCTGTCTGAACATTGCATGCGCCATATCCCGCAGAACACGCCGATCTATCTGATCCGCGACGACATGGCCGCGCTGCACGGCTGTCTGGCGGCGCTGTCCTGAACGGGATTTCCGGAAAACCACAAGGCGAAATTCGCTCAAAAGCCCGCAACTTCAACCAAAGTCGGGCTTGCAGCGGCGGCAAAGCCGCAGAATTTGGCCCGGACGCCACAGTTATCAAAGCCTTTGATAAATCATTGTGAGTGGCCCTTGATTTTCTGGATTCACGGGACGGTTTCAGGTCATATTGCGCCAAGAACGATAAACGGGGCGGTACGGAATGCGCGGATATCTGAGGGCTTTACTTCTGGCCAGCACGGCACTGGGCATCGGGGGGATGGCGCTGGCGCAGTCGTCATCGCCCTTTTCGGGTCTGTTTGGCGGTGGCAGCAAGGCGGAAAGCCCGGTCAAACTGGAATTCAGGATCAGCGGCGATGACGAGGGCGATCTTGAAAGCTCGATCACGAACAGTTCGCTGATTTCGGGCGCGCTGACCGAGGGCAGATATACCGGACAGGACATTCTGGCCGCCGCGCGCGGCGATTATGCCCGGATTCTGGGCGTGCTTTATGATCAGGCGTATTATTCGGCAGTGATCAATATCGCGCTTGACGGGGTCGAGGCGGCCGGGATCGCGCCTCTGGACGCCCCGGTCGAGGTGCGCAAGGTCACGATCACCGTCGATCCGGGCAAGCGGTTCAAATTCTCGCGCGCCGCGATTGCCCCTCTGGCACCCGCGACCGAGCTTCCCAAGGAATATGCCAAGGGCCAGCCAGCCGGGACCGGCACGATCAAATCGGCGGCGGTGGCAGGGGTCGAGGGCTGGCGCGACGCAGGCCACGCCAAGGCAGATGTCGGCGGGCAGGATATCATCGCCGACCACAATGAAAGCCGGGTGGACAGCCAGATCATGCTTGACCCCGGCCCCGCCGTCACCTTCGGCAAGCTGCATATCAGCGGCGAAGACCGGATGCGCCCCGACCGCCTGCGCGAGATCGCGGGCTTTCCCGAAGGCGAGGCGTTCAACCCCGAAAAACTGGAGGATGTACGCAAGCGCCTGCGCCGCACCGGGGTATTTTCGGCGATCACCCTGGACGAGGCCGCCGATCTTGGCCCGGCGAACACGATGGATGTGGACCTGACCGTGGTCGAGGAAAAGCCCCGCCGTATCGGAGCGGGCTTTCAGTTGTCGAACACCGATGGCGCGCTGCTGTCGGCCTATTGGATGCATCGCAACCTGTTCGGCGGCGGCGAGCGGCTGCGTTTTGACGTGCAGACCTCGGATATCGGGTCAACCACCAGCGAACGCGACGACCAAATCTCGGCCCGGCTGGAACGCCCCGCGACCATCACCGCCGACACGACCGCCTATGTCGAGACGTCGGTGGCGCGGATGCGGGAAGAGGATTACGATTCCGACGTCGCCAATTTTTCGGTGGGGTTCAACCGCTATTTCAGCGATCAGCTTACGGCGGATGCTGCGGTCGGCTATATGTTCTCGCGCGTGACGGACGATAACGGCAAGACCAATTTCAAGGCCGTCACGTTCCCGATGGACATCATCTGGGACAAGCGGGACGAGCCGACCAATGCCAAGCGCGGTTTTTACCTTGCCGGCTATGCGACGCCCTTCATCGGCATGGGTCAGGCCGATTCCGGCGCGATGCTGCAAGGCGACGGGCGCGGCTATTATTCGTTCGGCACCGATGACAAGTTCACGCTGGCCGGGCGGTCCTTGCTGGGCACTATTCTGGGCAGTGACATCGAACACACGCCGCGCGAGTATCTGTTCTTTTCGGGCGGGGGCGGCTCGGTTCGCGGGCAATCCTATCAATCGCTTGGGGTCTATGAAATCACCGGTCCCGACGGGCCGATCAAGACCGGCGGGAAGAGCGTAGTGAACCTGAACGCCGAGTTGCGCGGTCAGGTACGCGACAAGATCGGGCTGGCTGCGTTCAGCGACTCTGGCAAGCGGTGGACCGACAGCGGTTGGAGCGGTGACAGCAGTTGGCAGGCCGGGGCAGGCGTGGGAATCCGCTATGATACCCCGGTCGGCCCGTTGCGTTTCGACGTAGGCGCCCCGCTTGGCGGTGGCGCCACCAATGACGGCATGCAGGTTTATCTGGGACTGGGGCAGGCATTCTGATGCGCAAGATCGTATTCATCATTTTCGCCCTTTTGCTGCCTCTGGCCGTCATCGCCCAGAACGCGGCGGATGGCGATGACGACAAGGACTTTATCACCCGGCTGCTGGAAAAGAACCTGTCGGGCGAGGGCCGGACGGTACAGATTGACGGGTTCGAAGGCGCCCTGTCCTCGCGCGCGACGTTTCGGCAGATCACCATCGCCGATGCCGACGGACCATGGCTGACGCTGAGGGACGGCGCGATCCAGTGGACGCGCTCGGCCCTGTTGCGGGGGCGCGTGCAGATTGCGGAACTGTCCGCGCAGGAAATTCTGCTGCCCCGCCTGCCAGCCCCCTCGGGGCAGGATCAACCCACTGCGGAAACGGGCGAATTTGCCCTGCCCGATCTGCCGGTTTCGGTGAATATCGACAAGATTCAGGCCGGGCGCGTCGATCTGGGCCAGCCGGTCATGGGCCTGGCCGCAGTGATCGCCGTGGATGGCAGCATGAGCCTGGCCGATGGCGAGGGCAAGGCACATCTGAAGATCGACCGCGTGGACGGACCCCGCGGGGTGTTCGATCTGGACGCGGGCTATGCCGAGGATAGCAAGACCCTCAACCTCAGGTTGCTGCTGGACGAGGATGCCGACGGCCTGCTGGTCAATATGGTAAACCTGCATGGCAAGCCTGCCGTCAATGCCGAGATCAGCGGCGAGGGCCCGCTGGACGGGTTCGCCGCCAATCTGCGGCTGGCGACCGACGGACAGCCGCGCGTGACCGGTACGGCCTCGCTGACCGCGCAGGCCGATGCTGGCGGCAATCCGGGCCGGGCCTTCCGGCTGGAACTGGGCGGCGATGTGGGCGCACTGCTGCCCCCTGACGACCGCGCCTTTTTCGGCCCGCAGACACAGCTTGTCGCCGATGGCTGGCGCGGCGACGATGGGCGGCTGACCCTGCCGGAACTGAAAATCGACACGGACGGCCTGGATCTGGCGGGCTCGCTGTCGGTGGCGGCGACGGGCGCGCCAGAACAGGCCAACCTGCTGATCACCCTGGGATCCGACGCGGGCGCGACCGAATTGCCGGTCAGCCTGCCGCGCGCGGGCCAGAACTCGACCGTCGAATCCGGCAGGCTGGAGCTGCAATTCGACGCGGCGCAGGGTCAAGGCTGGACGCTGAAGGGCAATGTCGGGGAACTGGATCAGGACATGGTTCATATCGGCGATCTGACGCTGGACGGCGCGGGCTCGGTCCTGTTGTCGGATGACGGCGCATTGTCCGAGGTGAACGGCAAGCTGAATTTCGGCGGCAAGGGGCTGACCTTTGCCGATCCGGGCATCGGTCAGGCGGTGGGCGACGCGATCACCGGCGTGACGACATTCGCCTATGGCGGCGGCAAGCTGGAATTTGACGATCTGGCGATCAACGGCGCGGATTACGGGCTGTCGGGCTTTGCCATGCTGTCGGGGCTGACCGGCGGGCTGATCGCCTCGGTCGATCTTGCCGCCGATTATTCAGACCTGTCACGACTTTCGGCCGTCGCGGGCCGCCCCGTCAGCGGGCGGGCCGATGCGACGGTTCAGGGCTATTACACGGTCCTGACCAAAAGCTTTGACATCGACGCCGAAATCAAGGGGCAGGACATCACCGCCGGGCAGGACCAGCTTGACCGCCTGCTTGCCGGGGAATCGCAGATCAAACTGCTGGCGCGGCGCGACGATACCGGGATCGAACTGTCCGAATTTTCGGTGAATGCGCAGCAACTGACGGCGCAGGCGCAGGGTTATCTGAACAGCACGGACAGCGATCTGACGGCGCGGATCTCGATGCCATCGCTGTCCGGCCTGGATGCGCAATTCAACGGAGCCTTGCAGGCCGACGCCCGGCTGACCGGCCCGGCGGGGGCGCGGCAACTGTCCGTGACCGGCGATGCCAGCGACCTGAAGATCGGAATCGAGGCACTGGATGGGGCGTTGCAGGGGAAAACCGATCTGGCACTCAGCGCCGCCGAGGCTGCGGGCGGGTACGAGCTGCGGAATTTCCGGCTGGCAAATCCGCAACTGAATGCCGAGGCGCAGGGCAGTTTCATCGCGGGGGCGATGGACGCGACCGCGCGCTTTGCCGTGGCCGACATGTCGTCGATCATGGCGGGCTGGTCCGGCGGGTTTCAGGCGGATGCGCGGCTGACCGAAAAGGACGGCACGCGCTTTATCGACCTGACCGGCACCGGCCAGAACCTGTCGCTTGGCCAGCAGAATGTCGATGGCGCGCTGACCGGCACCACCGATCTGCGCGTTCTGGCCGAGGAAAATGGCGGCGTGATCACGCTGCGCGATGTCTTGCTGAAGAACGATCAGGTCGATGTCGCGGCGCAGGGGGTCTATGGCCCTGGCGTGACCGATCTGACGGCCAAGGTCGATATCGCCTCTTTCGCCTCGTTCGGGCCGGGCTGGCGCGGGTCGCTGAACGCCGATGCCAGTTTTCGCGAGGCGGGCGACAGTGTCCGGCGGCTGCAACTGACCGGCACCGGGCGCGATCTGGCGCTGGGGCAGGCGCAGGTCGATGGCGCGCTGGCGGGCGAGACGCGGCTGGCCGTGACCGGCACCGAAAAGGACGGCCTGTTCACAATCGAACAGGCGCAGATCGAAAACCCCCGCCTGAATGCCAGTGCGACCGGCAAGGTGGGTGCGGGTTCGACCGATATCAACGCAACGCTGCGCGCGGGCGATCTGCGGTTTCTGGGCAATGGCATCGGCGGCGCCATCAATGCCGAGGCCCATCTGACCGAGGCAAACGGCACCCGCCGCATCAGTGCTTCGGGAACGGCGAACGGGCTGTCTTTGGGTCAGGACCGGATCGATCCGGCGCTGCGCGGGCAGACCAGCTTTGACGTGGCGGCGACCCAGTCGCCAACGGGCATTTCCCTGCAACGCCTGTCGGTCGAGAACCCGCAACTGCGGGTCAGCGCCGACGGAGACCCTGCGCGTTCGCTGAATATCGACGCGCGGCTGTCCGATCTGGCGCTGATTCAGCAGAACATGCCGGGACCGGTTCAGGCGCGCGGAACGCTGCGTCAGACCGGCCAGAACTTTGTCATCGACCTGAACCTGGATGCGCCGGGCAATACCAGCCTGCGGCTGGCCGGAACGGCGGCGCAGAATTTCTCGAACACCGATCTGACGGTGACGGGCAGCACCGACGCGTCCCTGGCCAACGGCTTTATCCGCACCCGCAATGTCGAGGGGCCCATCGACCTGAATCTGCGCATTCAGGGCCGCCCGTCATTGCAGGCCCTGTCCGGGCGGGTTCAGCTTAGCAATGGCGTTCTGGCGGATCCGGGGCTGGGGCTGCGGCTGGAAAATCTGGGCGTGACGGCAGATTTTCAGAACGGCCGGATCAATCTGGACGGCGGCGCGAATGCCTCGGCCGGGGGGACGATTGCGATTGCCGGACCGGTGGATCTGCGTGCCGGGACGATTGACATCGGCGTCACGCTGGACGGGTTCGTCGCGCGCGATCCAACGCTGTATGAAACCAGCATTTCCGGCACGGTACGCATGTCGGGGCGGTTGGGGAACGGGCCGCTGATCGCCGGGCAGGTCAATCTGGGACCGACCGAGATTCGCATCCCCTCGACCGGTCTGGGCGGCGCGCATGCCATTCCCGACATCATGCATGTCGGCGACACGCGCCCGATGCGGTCCACCCGCGCCAAGGCCGGACTGGAGCCCTATCCCAGTGCGGCCGCGCGCGAGGCGGGTCTGGGCGGGCCTCCGGCGACGCCACCCGCCAACCCGCCACGGCTGGATCTGACGATCAACGCGCCCAATCAGGTGTTCATCCGTGGTCGCGGGGTCGATGCCGAACTGGGCGGCACGCTGCGCGTCACCGGGACCACGCGGAATGTGGTGCCGATCGGGCATCTTGGCCTGATCCGGGGCCGGGTCGATCTGCTGGGCAAGCGTTTCGATCTGAGCGAAGGTCTGGTCGAGTTGCAGGGCAGTCTGATCCCGATGATCAGGCTGGTGGCCGAAACCAGTCAGGATGGCGTTACAACCCGCATCATCATCGACGGAGAGGCGCGCGACCCCGAAATCAGCTTTGAATCCTCGCCGCAGATGCCCGAGGAAGAGGTTCTTTCGCAACTGCTGTTCGGGCGCGGGATCGACGCGATCAGCCCGTTGCAGGCGGCACAGCTTGCCAATTCGCTGGCGGTCCTGGCCGGTCGTGGTGGCGAGGGGATCGTGGGGCGGATGCGCAACCGGGTCGGGCTGGACGATCTTGACCTGCAAACCGATGCCGAGGGGAATGTTCAGGTCCGGGCGGGCAAGTATCTGACCGAAAAGATCTATACCGACGTTTCAGTGGGCGATAACGGTAAGACCTCGGTTAACCTGAACCTCGATATTTCCGACATGCTGCGCGCGCGCGGATCGGTCGATAGCGAGGGGCAAAGCACGCTGGGGCTGTTCTTCGAACGCGATTACTGACGCTTGGGGGCATGCGCCCCCTATTCCGCCCCCACCGCAGTGGCCAGTTCCGGCGTCTGATCCGGACCGATCGGAGGCAGGGCCGAGGCGGGCGCGTGAAAGCGCAGCATCTGATGAGCACCGCTGACGCGCGCGATGTTCCAGCCCAGCAACTGACCCTCGGGGCCCGAAATCGCGCCACTGTCACGCGCCTGATCGCCGCCCTTCAGCCGGTCGCGCAAGGCGTTGAACCCCGGCCCCGCATCGATCTGCCTTTCCCATCCGGCGATAGCCTCGGTCAGGGTGGTGCCGCAATCGCCCCACAGCTTGCGATAGGCCGAATTGGCAAGGACCAGCTTGCCGGTTGGCGCAAAGACGGCCAGCGCGTCCTCCAGCCCGTCGATCACCGTGTTTCCCAGCAGCAGATCGGCACGGAACTTGCGGGTCAGCGTCACCTCGGAGGTGATATCGTCGAACAGAAAGGCCACCGCACCGTCGGGGTGGGGCCGACCGGTCACGCGATAGGTGCGGCCACCCGGCAGGGACCAGGTCTCGCTGTGATGGCCGGTGGCGGCGGCACTTTCCAGATTGCTGATCTGCTGGCGCCAACTGCGGTAATCCTTGGGTTCGGGCACCATGCGCTGTTCACGCAACTGATCGAGGAAATCGAACAGTGACGGGCGCGCCGTCAGAAAGCCGGTCGGCAGCCCGGTCAGATCGATCAGCGCCGGGTTGAACAGTTGCAGCTTGCGTTCCCTGTCGAAAATCGCCAACCCGATTGGCAGGTCGGCAAAGGTCTTGGTCAGGGTCTGGACAAATTCGCGCAGGCTGCGTTCCGCCCGGACGGCAGCATCGGCGGGCAGGGCGAACATCATGGTCTGGTCGCCCACGCGATGACTGTGACAATCGTACCACGACACCATGCCATTGTTGTCCAGAGGCGCGCGGCGGGTCGAGGTTCCGGCCCCCGGCACGGGTTTGGGATGTTCCAGCAGACGCGGCAGCGGCCAACCCAGATCACCCTCGCCCTGCGATTCGGCCAGCCGAAAATAGGCGGCATTGGCCCATGATATGCGGTCGTCCGCGTCCTGACGCCAGACCAGCATCGGCGTCTGGTCCAGCGATTGCCGCAGCAGGTCAAGTTCCTCTTCCATCGCCAGAAGGGACATCGAATCGACGATGATGCCGGAATGTTCGCGTTCGGGATCGGTCAGCAGGACACGGCGCAGCCCCTTGCCCAAATCTTCGGCCACAAGACGCAGCCTTGCGGTTCCCGTGCCGCTATTGCCGGTCAGTTCGATGCGGCCCTGCCGATCAAGTTCGGTCCAGCGCGCCGCAATATCGGGAAAACGCGGGCCAAGCCAGGCGCGCAGGCGTTGCCACGAACAATCCTGCGGCGCGCCGATATGGTCCAGCAAGCCACGGGCCGTGCCGGTCGCGTCAATCAGCGCATCGTCGCGGAACAGGAAAACCAGTGGTTTCGGCCCATGATCCAGCAGATTGCGCATGGATCGCGGCCGGTAATCGCCCCGCCACCGGTCCCAAAACCGGATCAGCCAGATCGCCAGTATGACAGACAGCGTCCCGGCAACCAGCGCCAACCCCGCAACCCACAGCCCCTGAAAACTCACACCGCATCCTCCTGCCTTTTGCCCGACCTTAATCTCAAGAGCTTTAAGAATCGGTTAAGGCGAAACCGTGGAGATCCTGTTCCGGGTTTTGCCCCAGGGGCAAGCGGCTGTTGGCGCGCAAACGCTCTAACGGCCAGCAAACCGTCACCATGGCACCCGGTCCGCCATTCGCGAATTGCAGCCGCGCACCAGAACGTTCGAGCAGCGTCTTGGCGATGAACAGCCCAAGCCCCATCCCGTCATAGCCTTTGCGCTGCCGGCCATTGCGGCGGCTGGTCAGATAGGGATCACCGATCCGGGGCAGCAATGTCGGCGGAAAGCCTGGCCCGTCATCGCGGATGGTGATCGTCAGATTCTGTTCATCATGGGTCGCGTCGATCACCACGCGCCCCGCCGCGAAATCGACGGCGTTCTGAATCAGGTTGCGCAATGCGTGAATGATGGCCGGATCGCGACGGATTTCGGTGCCATCGGCGTTGATCTCGATACTGATGCCTCGATCCGCATGGGGATTGGCGGCGCTTTCGATGATGGTGCGCAAGGGTCCGATACGCATCAGCAGATCGTCTTTCCCCGCCCGCCCCATGTTCCGCAGGATGCCCGCGCAGCGGTCGGCGGCATCGCGCAGGCTGGTCAGGTCCGAATCAATATCGGGACGATCCTCCAGCTCATCCGCCAGTTCCGAGGAAATCAGCTTGATGGTGGCCAGAGGCGTGCCCATCTCATGCGCGGCGGCGGCAACGACTCCGCCAAGATGTTGCAGCCGGTGTTCGCGGGCCAGCGCCATCTGGGTGGCAAACAGCGCGTTTCTGGTGTCGGTCAGTTCCGAAGTCACACGATGCGCATAGCCCGAAAAGAAAAACACCCCGATGACCAGCGCAAGCCAGTGCCCCGCAGCCAGCAGGCGGTCCGGATCCAGCCGCGCACCGTCAGGGCCGGTCAGGGGCTGAGCCAGCAGGGCAGCCAGCGTGATCAGCGCCACGGTTGCGGCGCCAAGCGTCATGGTCTGCCGCGCGTTCAGGGCTGTCGCCGCAACCGTCACCGGTGCCAGCAGCAGCAGCGCAAAGGGGTTGGCCATGCCGCCCGTCAGCATCAGCAGCGCAGCAATCTGGGTCATGTCGAACAAAAGCTGATACAGCGTGCCGCGCGGGGAATTGGGCACAGCCCCCCGCAGCAGCAGCCAGACATTCATCACCGCCGCCGCCGCGATCAGCGTCAGAACGGGCTGAACGGCAAAGCCGATCCCCATGGCCCGCGCCGCAGCAATGGCGGTCAACTGGCCTCCTATTGCGATCCACCGCAGCAGAATCAGCGTTCGCGGCCGGATTGTGACCGGCAACGATGCTCCAAAACCTGTGAATGGTGCGGGCTGGATCATGGAAAGCCTTTGGTGCGACACTGCCTACCTTGATAGCGAGTGCCGGATAGGCGATCAATGTCGGCACGTTCTGGCGACAAAGGAAGGTTCCATGGCTGACCGCAAAATCCTGATGATCGGTGTCGGTGCCACGCTGACGCTGCTGGTCGCTGGCGGCGCTCTTATCGCGCTGCGCAGCAACGCAGACGTTTACGCACAATGCCGCGCCACCTCTGTCGCTGGCGGAATGGATGCTTTTGGCACCGCGTTCACGCTGACAAATGCCGATGGGCAACTCGTGACCGACCAGCAAGTGTTTAATAAACCGTCGCTGCTGTATTTTGGCTACACCTTTTGTCCGGATGTCTGCCCGCTGGATAATGCGCGCAATGCCGACGCGATTGCAGCCCTTAAAGATCGCGGTCTGGATGCGCAGGCGGTATTTATTACGGTTGATCCCCGGCGCGACACGCCCGAAGCGCTGAAAACTTTCACCGGCATTTTTTCCGATGACATGATCGGACTTACCGGTACCGAACAAGAGATTGCAGCCGTCAACAAGGGCTGGCGGAATTACTACAAAGCGAATGATCAGGACGATAAGGAATACTATCTGGTCGATCATATGACCAATACCTATCTGGTCATGCCGCAAAACCAGACGGTCGAATTTTTTGGCCGTGATGTCCCCCCGGAAGAGATGGCAGACCGCGTCGCCTGCTTTATCGACGCCGCAAGTTAAGGCATGCATCGCCGAACCGCTTGAAACCTAGTATCAGTCTTCGCAGATGAATATGAGGTATTAAGGGGGAAGCCATGTCAGATAATCTGTTGGAACGGATCGGCCGTGACCGATCGCTTTTGCTGGTCGATGACGATGAGATTTTTCTGAACCGGCTGGCGCGGGCGATGGACAAGCGCGGGTTTGAAACCCGCACCGCCCTGAGCGTGGCCGAGGCCCGCCAGCGCATCGCCGACAGCGCCCCGGCCTATGCAGTGGTCGATTTGCGACTGGAGGATGGCAGCGGGCTGGATGTGGTCGAGACGCTGCGCGACAACCGCGACGACACGCGCGTGATCATCCTGACCGGCTATGGTGCCATTGCGACGGCGGTTGCAGCGGTAAAAATGGGTGCGACGGATTATCTGGCAAAACCGGCCGACGCAAACGACGTCACCTCGGCATTGCTGTCGCTGGACGTGGTTTTACCGCCTCCGCCGGAAAATCCCATGTCTGCTGATCGCGTCAGGTGGGAACATATTCAGCGGGTTTATGAACAATGCGGTCGTAACGTAAGCGAAACTGCGCGACGTTTACACATGCATAGAAGGACACTACAGCGAATTCTTGCCAAACGCGGTCCAAAGTAGTGTATATTTGGGGTCTTGAAATTCCTTGTCATTAGTATAGATTATTATCGCAGAATACAAATGGACGGCCAATAAAATGAACATCGACTTTGAAACCATGTCGCTGAAAGAGATGCGCGATCTCAGATCAAAACTTGATCGTGCAATCAATTCTTATGAGGATCGCAAACGCCGTGAGGCGCTTGCAGCAGTTGAAGAAGCCGCAAGAAATCACGGTTTCAATCTGTCGGATCTGACTGGCGGAAAACCGAAACGGGCAGGCACTGTTCCGCCTAAATACGTTAATCCGGATGATCCGACGATGACCTGGACAGGTCGCGGTCGCAAGCCTCGTTGGGTCCAGCAAAGCCTTGAAAAAGGTCTGGAACTGGAAGAGCTTCTGATCTGATATGGCATGGGTCGCCCCTTGGGGCGGCCCCGTAACCTCGGTCAGTGTTTTTTGTCGATCTGAGACATTAGCAGCGAAAATCTGCCGATATAGTCATCTCGGACATCCGCAGGTGGCCTCAGTTTTATTTCCAGACCCGAAAGTTTGGTTTTTTCCGGAATCGGAAAAAGGTGGCGGGCTTCGGTTTCGCTGAAGCCTGCAATCTGCCTTGCTTCCAACCGCGCCGAAACGCGATCTGCGGTTTTTATCCGCTTTTTAATGGTTGCCGGCAGAGTTGCGGGTAGACCAAAGCGACGATGTATTGCGGTTGCAATTCTTTCATCCATTTCGCCGTACTCGATGCCAAGCGTCGCCTTCACCGGCGAAATCATATCGCCGATAACATACTCGGGCGCGTCATGCAGCAAAGCAGCAAGTCGCCAGATTGGTTCAATTCCGGGATTCAGGCGAAAAAAAATGCTTTCGACCAAAAGCGAATGCTCGGCCACCGAATAGGGCCAGTCACCCCGCGTCTGGCCATTCCAGCGCGCGACAAAGGCAAGCCCGTGGGCGATGTCCTCAATCTCGATGTCAAAAGGGGTCGGATCCAGCAGGTCCAGACGGCGGCCTGACAGCATGCGCTGCCAGGCGCGCCGGGGTTTGGCGGCCATTACAGGCGGACCGTCAGGACGGCTTCTGTTCCGCCACGTTTTCGGGGGTTTGCTGCTCAACGCGGCGGGCCAGCTCTTGACGGTACAGCGCCACGAAATCCACCGGTTCCATATTGAAGGGCGGAAAGCCGCCATCTCGCGTCACATCAAAAATGATCCGCCGCACAAACGGGAACAGCATGCGCGGGCATTCGATCATCAGGAACGGATGAAGCTGATCATCGGGCACGCCTTCGACGTGGAACACCCCGCCATAATCCAGTTCGGTCAGGAACAATGTCTGGCCGTCCGCCTTGTTCGAGGACGAAACACGGAACTTGGTAATCACCTCGTACTGGTGTTCAGTCCCGCGCTTGCGGGCGTCCAGACTGACCTGAACGCTGATCTCGGGCTGAACCTCTCCGGTCGGAGCGCCTTTCTGGGCGACCGCGTTTTCAAAGGACAGGTCGCGGATATACTGCGCCAGAATCTGCATCCGCACCTGCGGCTGCTGCGGGGGTTGTGCCTCAGGGGTGGCACCATTGGGTTGGCTGTCGTCGGCCATCTTCTACCTCGTTAAGTTCGGACTCGCCGAACCTTCTAGCAGGCTGGCCGCACCGCCTCAATGGCGCGTCCACCCCGATTTGCCGCGCGGGCCACGATCCGGGGGTGGCAGGTCGGGCGGCATGGGCCGGTCTGATCCCGGCTCGTCCTCGACGACATAGTCGCCGTCGATCACGCCATCGCCATAGGGCGGGCGGTGCGGCTCGGGGCGGGTGTCCGCGAACCCAAGATCGACGCGCGACACCTGGATGCGGCTGGCGATGCGCCGCATCAGCCAGTCACGGACGCCGGGAATCAGCAGCAACAACCCAATACTGTCGGTAAAGAAGCCGGGCGTCACCAGCAGCATCCCGGCAATGACGATCATCACGCCATGGGCCAGCGGACGGCTGGGATCGCTCATCTCGGCAAAGCTGCGCTGAACTTCAAGCCATGCGCTGGCCCCCTGGCTGCGCATCAGCGCGGTCCCCACAACTGCGGTCGTGACGACGATAGCCAGCGTCGGCCACAGGCCAATCAGCCCTCCGACCTGAATGAACAGCGCGATCTCGATGATCGGCACAATGATGAACAGCCAGACAAGCCACATGCGAATTCCCCTTCCCGGCCAAGGCGCGAACTGGACTTGCCCCGGTCCAGCCCCTACATAGTGAAACAATACAGATATACCAACCGACCCGCAGAGATTTGAGGTTGCCTGAATGAACAATTCGCTGATCCAGCTGCTGGTCCTTGCCGCGATTGCGATTTTCCTGATTCTCAGGCTTAGAAATGTGCTGGGTACGCGCGATGGTTTTGAACCGCCAAGGACTGATAACGCCAACGAAAGCCAGCGCCGCCGCCGTTTCGAAGTGATCGACGGCAACGCCGAGGAAGTGGATCACGACATCGGCGACCATGCCGAACCGGGCAGCCCGGCTGCCACCGCGCTGATGGCGATGAAGCGGACCGAGCCCTCCTTTGGCGTAGGCGATTTCCTGACCGGGGCCAAATCCGCGCATGAGATGATTCTGATGGCCTTTGAACGAGGCGATCTGTCCGAAATCCGACCGTTCCTGTCCGATCCGGTAGCCGAGGCATTTCAATCGGTGATCGATTCGCGCAAGGCCCATGGTCAGACCGTCGAGGCACAGTATCTGGGCACCCGCGAGGTCGCGCTGGAAGGGGCCGAATTCGACAACTCGAACGGTCTGGCCGAGGTATCAGTCCGGTTCGTGGCCGAACTGATCGTGGCCACGCGCGATGCTTCCGGTAATGTGGTCGAGGGCGACGCCAAGGCTTCGCGCAAGCAGCGCGATCTGTGGACCTTCGCGCGCCACATGGGCCAGGACGATCCCAACTGGCAGTTGATCGCGACCGGCTGATGGCGCGGCGACGACGGGGCCTGACGCCCGAGGAAGGGGAGTTGTGGTCCCGCATCGCCCGAACGGCAAAGCCGATGCATCCTGCGGGCCCGCAACCCGTCCCCAGGCCGCTGCCCGAACCCCTTTGGCCCACTGCCCCGTCCGGGCACAGGCCGACCCCCCCCGTCTCTGGGCCCGCCGTGTCTGGGCCGGAAATCGACATCGGCCGGATGGCGGCGATGCCACCTGCGTCACGCTTTGCTCATGCCCCCACCCCGGCCGAGCGTCTGGCCTCGGTCGCGCTTCGAATGGATCACAAGACCCACAAACGCATGACGAAAGGCAAGCTTCGCCCCGAGGCGCGGCTGGATCTGCACGGTATGACGCTGGCTGCCGCGCATCCCGAGCTGATCGCCTTTATCCTTTCCTGCCACGCTGCCGGCCGGCGCCTTGTGCTTGTCATCACCGGAAAAGGCCGGGGCGATCACGGCCCCCTGCCCACCCGACCCGGCGCGCTGCGCCATCAGGTGCCCGTCTGGCTGCACCAGCCGCCCCTGGCGGCTGTCGTCCAGCAAGTGACCGCCGCGCATTATCGTCATGGCGGCGAGGGAGCCTATTACGTCTATCTGCGGAAGCGGGCCGGTTAGGGCAAAGGCTGTCCGGCACCATGGCGGCGCAAGGCGCATACACCACCCTCGAACATGACCGGGATCCGTGGCGCGACGTCACCGCCGGAGAATTTGCGCCCCGCAGTGGCCAAGGGAGCTATGCGCCCCCCCCTCCGGACCCCCTGCAAGTGCCTGCAACAGTGATCGGCGTAGCGGTTGGTCTGGGCTGGCGATACCGCTTCACCACGGTGGATGTTCACCCGGCTCAGTCCCTCAATGCAGCAAGAAACCCGTCCCAGCTTTCTGCAATGGGATGGATTGAAGCTTCTCCGTCATCGGGCGCATTTTCCAGATCCAAATACACTACTGCCGGAAACTTGCCGTTTCGATAATCAAAGGCAAATATCCCATTACCCGTATCCGATGAGAAGGGGACCATGCTTTGTACGACATTTTCATCGTAGTAATTATCCAACGCGCGAAACCAGTACCAGACATTCATCGACCTTCCGGTACCTTTGAAATCTTCTTTGGAAAAAAAGAGCGGGCCAACTGGCACGCCCCCCCAGCTGATCGCTACCACATTCGGAACAGGTGTTTCACCGCAGTGGATCTTGACTGTATTCCGATAGCCTTCAGGCAAGATCACGCCTCGCCGTTTTTGTACCAAGTCCAAATCCGTGTCGCTGACAGATGGCAGTTCGGTTTCGCATCTTTCCCACGTGATGTTCATATCATAAGCCTTGAGCTTGGTCAGCATTCTATAGCGAAAAATCTTGGGAATTACAACGCTATTTCTCGAAGAAAGGCCGCATTTTTACTATGATTTACCCCATATCGACATACCCCCGAGATGGCCAAAATCCGCGTGAATGTCTTTATCCACTAACTGCATTTTTCCAGTATCCTGATGGTGATGCCAAGTCAAACCTGGCGGCGACGAAGATTTTGCAGAACCCTCCATCAGCCAATCATACTGCTGATCTGTCAGTCCCATTTTTTCCTTCAAACCGGGGTCTTTCGTTAGTTCTTCCCGCAACGCCTCGTTCGAGGCCTTGAAATGTGCACTTTTACTGCCCGTGCCGATATGCTGGGCATCCAAAAATATATCTGCCTTAGAGTCAAATACCGGGAAGCCGTCGGCATCATAGGTAAGGGTCTCGCCAGTCGTTTTGGTGTAGGTCGCAGAGCCGTCAGCATGTGTCACAGTCTTGGTGGAATCAATGTCCGTTCTAGGCTCATTTATCTTGCCGGTTGTACCGTTTGCCTTCGTCACCTCAAGACTACCATCCGGCCTGCGGTTGACAGTTGGAGAATCGCCGACCTTGATCACGCGTCCATCGGGCAGCTGTTTCGCCGAACCGACCGCGTCATCAACCACCAATGGCGCGCGCCGGGCCCCGGCCGCAATTGCGTCGTCAAGCTTGCTGATCATCCCCTGGATCGCGTCCTGCGCCGATTTTGGCAGCTTGCCGAGGACGGATTCGGGGATGGCTTTCAGGGCCTTTTGCAAACCCTCCAGCATCGGGCGGACCTTGTCCATGAATTTGGCGCTGCGGCCCGCCAGATCGACGACGTTTTCTATCGTCTTGACCCATTTCTCAAGCTTGCCGACCTTGGCCAGATCGCCCAGATAGGGGACCATTCCGGCAGCCGAGATCAGCGCGTCGCCAATCTTCCCCCGGAACAACGAAATCAGCGCATTTGCCCCGTCCGACACCGGCGTCGGATCGACGATACCGGATACATCCAGCGCCATCTGCGCCAGATCGGCATAGACCTCGCCCTCGGACGGCTGACCGCCGCTGGCTGCGGCACCGGGATTGCCCGGAGCATTCGCCAGCGCCGGAGCTTCCAGTCCGTCATATTGTCTGGCGTCAAGGCGGACATCACCCCTTGCGACCTCGTTCAGGGCCCAGAGGCGCGAACCCGTGGTGGCATCGGAAGAAAGCAGCATGTCGCGGCCACCTTCGGTCTCCATCACGTCGGCGATGTTCGACGCCATGACATCGCGGGCCATCTTGTCCTGAGGGCTGTCGCCCGGCTGTCGCGCCAGTGCGATTGCCTCGGCCATCTTGCGCCGATACTCTGGCGAGGCACCCGCCCCTCCTTTGTCGGCAAAGAAAAGCGAAGTCGCCAGCGCCTGTTGACTTTGTTCGGTCAGCCGCCCCGGATCTGCTGCCAGCGACCAGGCGTTTTGCCGTGTGTTCTGATCGGTATTTGCAAGTCGCCTGGAAAGCGCGGTCTCGTTGCCCTGATAGCTTTGCGCGACTGCGCCGATATCCAGCTTTGCCGCAGCATCGAACATTTCGCCATGCCGCTGTGTCGTGCCTTCGGCAGTAATGATTGCGCCTGCCGTACGGATTGCGTCGTCTTCACCAAGCGCGGGTGCCGCCAACGCCCTGGCAAGAGTGCGGCTGGCAGCTGAATCGCCGCGCACCGCATCCACCGCTTCGTCGATATTTTCGCGCCGGCCACCATTGTCGTCGGTCTGACCGTCCCATGCCTTGACAGATTCTTCGGCCAGATAGGTGCGTTCCGCTGGGGTAAGCCTGCCTAATGACGAATCGCCGCGCAGAGCCTCGCCTACCCGCTCTCCGCCATTACTGTCCAGGCGAATTGGCCCGACCTTGGTTTGGTGTCTGGCATTTTCAGTGACAAAACGGTCTATTTCTGCCTGCCGTTCGGGGGCGGGTTTCGCCGCAGGAGCACTGCCCCTGGCGTGCGGTTCTGGCAGCGAAGGCCCGAATGTCGGCGCGCTGGCCGGAGGGCTGGTCGGTGGCTGAGCAGGCTTGTTCGCCGGCAGAGACGGCAGAAGTTTCTGAGGTGCCAGAGGGGTCGGACGGGCGGACGGTTTGCGGACAGGATCAATTCCCATGACCGTAATTCCTTGCGATTTAAAACAGATAAATTACGGCACAAAACTAGGCCGCACGGAAAAAAGGGCTGATTTGTGGCCAGTGTAGCCCAGCAATGGTCCCCTGAGAATAAACCAGCCGTTTGTCAGCGAACATTCGCCGGTTTTTATAAATAGTGACGTAAATACAAAAATATATGCAGAAAAATCATGCGCCTTTGCTGTATCGGGAACGCCTGACGCTTCGGTAACACCCCGCTACATCCGCGCGGAATTCACCAGATCCTCGTTGATCTCGATGCCCAATCCCGGCCCGGTCGGCAGGTTCACATAGCCTTCGCCGTGCCAGACCGGCCTGTCCACCAGATCCTTCTGTGCGGGGCCATAGACGGGTTGCAGTTCCAGCAGGGTGCAGGCGGGACAGGCGAAGCTGAGGGCCTGGCTGGCCGCGCCGACGATCGCGGTCGAGAAGTTGTGCGCATTCGCCTGCCGGCGGTTCAGGGCGCAGATATCGGCGGCCTTGCGAAAGCCGGTAATGCCTTCGACGCGGCCGGGATCCAGACCGATGACATCCACGGTTCCGGTGCCGACGATCCGTTGCACCCCCCGCGCGTTCCATTCCCTTTCGCCATAGGCGATGCGGATGCCTGACGCGGCGCGCAGCGCGGCATAGCCCTGCGGGTCGTCATGGCCCAACGGTTCCTCAAGCCAGGCGACGCCGCGTTCCTCGAAGGCGCGGGCGCGGCGGATGGCGGTGGGTACATCCCAGAAGTTTCGGACGCCAAGGTCGATCATCAGATTCTTGCCCGGCCCCATTGCCGCCTGCACCTTGTCCACAAATTCCAGATCGCGCGCCTCGTCAAAGCCCAGATGCGCATCGCCCGCCTTGCCGAACCCCACCTTGGCCCCATGCAGGCCGGTATCGGTATGCGCGGCGATTTCGGCGGCCATCTCATCGATGCTGGCCTTTGTGCCATGCAGGCTGGCGATGGCGGGCAGGCGGTCGCGGACCGGGCCGCCCAGAAGGTCCAGCACGCTGACCCCCAGTTGCTTGCCCTTCAGATCCCACAGCGCAATGTCAATGCCGGATATGGCCAGCGACGCGATGCCCGATCCGGTGCCATACCACCAGCTTTGATCTTTCAGTTTCAGCCAGATCGCTTCGGTATGCAGCGGGTTTTGCCCGATCACCAGCGGGGCCATGCCCTCGACGATCTTCGCGGCGGCCAGCGTCGCCTCGGGAAAGAAGGCACAGGCCTCGCCCCAGCCGGTGCGGCCATCGCTATCGGTGATCCTGACCAGACAGACCGAGCGGAACCGGTTGTGATCGGTCGGTTCCTGGTACGAGACCGGAATCGCCTCGACGCTGTGGACTTTCATCGGATGCCCTTTCCTCAGGATCGCGTCATCATCTTGCGAAAGAATTCGTCGCGGACGTCAAGCAGGATTTCGTCGTGCACGCGCGCATCGGGGCCACACAGCCATGCCATGATGCTGGCCGGAACCTCGGGACGGACCAGATCTCCTTGCGCGATCTTGCTGACCGGGTTCAGCCCGGCGGTGCGGATTTCTGCCTGCATGCCGGTATCGGTGGGTGGGATGCCGACAAAGCGAAAGGCGACCTCGCCTCGGTCCAGATCCTTGGCGAACATCAGCGTCAGCATCCGCGCGCCCGCCTTCGAGGCGCAATAGGCGGCCCATCCCTCCATCGGGGTTGTCGCGGCCCCGGTTCCCGCATTGATCACGATCCCCCGCGATGCCCGCAACAGCGGCAGGGCGGCGCAGGTCATACGGTGCAGGCCCAGTACATTCACCTCATGCGCATTGCGCAGGGATTCGGTGGGCAGGGTATCCACATGGCCGATAGGCGCGATGGTTCCGGCGTTGTTGACCAGCGCATCAAGGGTGCCCGCCTCGGCCCGGATCCGGGTGATGACCGACGCGACAGAGGCGGCGTCGGTCACGTCCAGATCAACCGTTGTGCAGCGTTCAGGCTGGTCCGAAAGCGTGGGGTCCGCCTCGCGGTAAATGCCCGCATAGACGCGCGCGCCCTTTGCCGCCAGCATTCCGGCGAGGGTCGCCCCGATGCCACGACCGGCACCGGTGACAAGGATGGTCCGGCCCGACAGGTCGGGAACGTCGATCGGGGACAGGTCGAACATCGGTCGTGATTTCCTTCTTGACAGATGAATTGGTAAGGCCAATTAATTGGTAATGTGACCGAGCCCGCAAGTCAAAGCCTATCTGGCCGGTCCGCAGCGAGGAGGGGCGCCATGCGCAAAACACGTTTCGGGCTGACAAGGCCGGACGTCGCGGATATTTGCAAAAGCGGGTTTTCGACACCCTGGGATGCGCCCATGGTGCCCCCCTTTCCGTTCGAGTTCCGCAATGCGGAAGTGCTGACCGTTTATTGGCGCACCGACCCCGAGGCGATGGCGTTCCTGCTGCCTCCGCCGCTGGAACCGGTCGGCGACGTCGTCTGCGCGCATATCTACCGGATGAACGATACCGACTGGATCGGCCCCTATGCCGAGGCGAATGTGATGTTCGCCGCGCGTCTGGGCGACCGGGTCGGGGCCTATTCGCCCTATCTGGTGCTGTCTTCGGATATTGGCGTGGCCCATGGTCGAGAGGTGCATGGTCAGCCGAAAAAGCTGGGCCAGCCGGGGCTGGAGTTTCGCGGCGATCTGATCGTCGGGCAGGTCGAACGCAACGGAATCGATGTGATCACCGCCACCATGCCCTACAAACAGCGCCGCATCGGCGCGGACGGGCTGAAGCCGCATTTCGATTTTGCGACCAATATCAACCTCAAGGCGGTTGATCATATCAACGGCCACCCGGCCATCAGGCAACTGACCAGCCGTCGGCTGGACAATGTCCGCGTTCACGAGGCCTGGACCGGGCCGGCGACCGTCGAATTGCGCCCCAACGCCCAACTTCCGGTGTTTCGCCTGCCGGTTCTGGAACCGCTGGAGGGTATTTTCTGGCGGGCGGATTTCACGCTGGTCGCCGGTGAAATCGTTCACGATTACCTTGAGGACAGTGCATGAACCGTAAAGTCGTCGTCACCGACCACACCTTTCCCGACCTCGCCGCAGAACAGGCCGCCGCCCGCGAGGCCGGTGCAGATTTCGCGGCGTATCAGTGCAAGACCGATGCCGAAGTGGCCGAGGCCGTCGCCGGGGCGGATGCCGTCGCCGTACAGTTCGCGGCCTTTGGCCCGCTGGCCGCCGCCTCGGTCAAGCCCGGCGCGACGGTGATCCGCTATGGCGTGGGCTACGACAATATCGACCTTGCCGCCGCCCGCGCGGCCGGGCTGAAGGTCGGATATGTGCCCGATTACTGCGCCGACGAGGTGGCCGACCACACAGCCGCCGCGATCCTGACGCTTCTTCGCAGGCTGGCGGGGCTGGATCGTTCGGTCCGGGCGGGGGAATGGGCTGCTGTGCGGGTGGCCAGTCCGCTGAAACCGTCCAGCGAAACTGTCATCGGCTTTTTCGGCATGGGTCAGATCGGCCGCGCGGTGAGAGCGCGGCTGGCGGGCTTTGGCTTTCGCTTCATCGCCGCTGATCCGGGGCTGACGCCTGACCTTGCCAAAGCCGCCGGTGTAACACTGGTGGACAATGGCGGGCTGCTGGCACAGGCGGACCTGATTTCGCTGCACGCGCCCGCAACGGCGGAAACCACCGGCTTTTTCAACGCCGAAAGGCTGGCCCGGATGCAGCCCCATGCGATGATCGTCAATTCCGCGCGCGGCCTTCTGATCGACGAGGATGATCTGGCCGCCGCGCTGGTTGCGGGCACCATTGGCGGCGCGGCGCTGGATGTGTTCCGAACCGAGCCGCTGCCCGCCGCATCGCCGCTGCGCAGCGCGCCGAACTGTCTGCTGACGCCCCATGCCGCCTGGTATTCCGACGCGGCCATAGGCCGGTTGCAGGGGCTGGTAGCCGGGGATCTGGCCCGTGCGCTGCGAGGCGAGCCGCCGCGCAAGCCCGTTCCCAACCCATAAGAACCGAACGATTTCAACAGAGGAGGAAACCATGAGATTACCCCGGACCCTTGGCCTTGCGGCCGCTCTGACCGTCGGCGCGGCAGGCATCGCCAGCGCGCAAACCGCCATCGAGGGCGGCAAGGATGTGAACATGGTGCTGCTGCCCAAATTCCTTGGCATCCTTGTTTTCGATCAGGCCAACGAAGGCGCGACCGAGGCGCATCAGGAACTGGCCAATCCCGGCAAGCTGCTGTTCGTCGGGCCAACGCCTGAAAACTCGGTCGCAGGGCAGATCGAGATCATGACGACCTCGGCCACGCAGGGGCAGGGCGCGGTGATGCTGTCGAACAACGCGGGCGACCAGATCGCCCCCGCCGCGCAGGCCGCGCAAAAGGCCGGCACCCGCGTCGTGACCTGGGACAGCCCGATCCCCGGCGGTCAGGGCGAGGATGTGTTTGTCGCGCAGGTCGATTTCGGGTCGATCGGCACGGTGATGGCTGACATGGCCCATTCGATCCTGGGCGGAAAGGGTCAGATGGCGGTGCTGTCGGCAACGCCCGACGCCGCCAATCAGAACGCCTGGATCGCCTCGATGCAAGAGGCGCTGAAGGACGAGAAATATGCCGGGATCGAGCTGGTGGACATTGTCTATGGCGACGATCAGGCCGAAGTCAGCTATAACCGCGCGCTGTCTCTGGTCGATCAGTACCCGGATCTGGGTGTGATCATGTCGCCCACGACCGTCGGCATTCAGGCCGCCGCCAAGGCGATGCAGGACGAGGGGCTGTGCGACAAGGTCAAGGTCTCGGGGCTGGGTCTGCCGTCGGAAATGCTGTCCTACACGATGAACGGCTGCGCGCCGGAATTTACCCTGTGGGATTTCCGCGACCTTGGCTATCTGACCTATTACACCGCCTACGGGCTGGCGACCGGCCAGTTGAAAGGCGAGGTCGGCGAAAGCTTTACCGCAGGCCGGATGGGCGACTACACCATCGAAGAGGATCCGGGCCGCCCCGGCGCGAAACGCATCCTGATGGGACCGTTCACCGTCTATAACAGCGAAAACGTCGAAGCCGCGGCCAAATAGGCGAAAGGCCCGCGACCGTGCGCCGGTCGCGGGCCCGTCAGGAGAAGCACATGGCCCAGCCAATCATGCAGTTGCGCGGCGTGTCCAAGTCCTTTGGCATGACGCACGCGCTGACCGACCTGTCGCTTGATCTTTACCCCGGCGAGGTTCACGCCCTTGTCGGCGAGAACGGCGCCGGAAAATCGACCATGATCAAGATCATGACCGGCATCCACCAGCCCGACAGGGGCGAGGTTCTTGTCGATGGCACCCAGCAGCGGATCATGGGTCCGCAGGCGGCGGGTGTCCTTGGCATCGCCGCGATCTATCAGGAACCGATGGTCTTTCCCGATCTGGACGTGACCGAGAACATCTTTATCAGCGCCCGCAGCGAGGGCCTGTTGCGGCGTCCCGCCCGGCAGGCCCGCAAGGCACGCGACCTGATCGCGCGGATCGGTATCGACATGGATGTGGATCAGGTGGCCAGCGGCCTGACCCTTGCCGAACAGCAAGCGGTCGAAATCGCGCGCGCCCTGTCCGAGGACGTGCGCGTCCTGATCATGGACGAACCCACCGCGTCGCTTTCCGCACACGAAGCCGCGCGGCTGCGCCGTATCGCCACTGCGCTGGCGGCTGACGGGGTCGCGGTGGTCTATATCTCGCACCGGCTGGAAGAGATCTTTGAAATCGCCGACCGGGTAACGGTGATCCGCGACGGCACCCATATTTCAACCCGCCCCATCGCCGAAGTCACCTCTGACGGGATGATCGCCGAGATGGTCGGTCGCGAGGTGGGAAATTATCTGGACAAGGCACCGGGCACCGCGACGGATGAGGTCGCGCTGGAGGTCAGGGGGCTGTCGCTGGCCGGCGTGTTCGAGGATATCGGTTTTGACCTGCACCGGGGCGAGGTGATCTGCATGGCCGGTCTGGTCGGCGCGCGGCGCACCGATGTGGCGCTGTCGCTGTTCGGCGTGACGCCCGCGACCGGCGGCACCATTCGCATCCGGGGCCGCGAACAGCGCATCACCCGACCGCGTCAGGCGATGGAGGCGGGCATCGCCTATGTCTCCGAGGATCGCCGCAAGCTGGGCCTGTCCATGCCGATGCCGATCCGCGCCAATATCAGCGTCGCGACTCTGGCCGGGTTTCTGGACCGCTGGGGCCTGCTGAATGTCGAACAGGAACGCAACGTCGCCGAAACCTATCGCCAGCGGCTGAACATCCGTACGCCGGATGTGGAAATCGCGGTCGGCACGTTGTCGGGCGGCAATCAGCAAAAGGTCATGCTGGCCAAGTGGCTGAACATGCAGCCCGACATCCTGATCTTTGACGAACCGACGCGCGGCATCGATGTCGGCGCCAAGGCCGAGGTGCATGACCTGATCCGCGAATTTGCTGCCGCCGGAGGCGCGGCCATCGTGATTTCATCCGACCTGCCCGAGGTACTGGCCCTTGGCGACCGCATCCTTGTCATGCGCGAGGGGCGACAAATGGGCATGCTGGACGCCGCCGGGGCGACACAGGAACGGATCATGGTTCTGGCCACCGGTCAGGCCGCAATGCAGGAGGCGTCGTGATGATGCGCGTCATCGACAGGCTGAATCCGCAGACGCTGCGCATCCTTGCGCTGCTGGTCGTGGTCGGGCTGGTGCTGTTGTTCTTTTCGCTGGTGGTGCCGAATTACCTGAACGGGCGGCTGTTCAACCGCATCTCCAGTTCCGTGGCAATCATGGCGCTGATTGCCACGGCGCAGACGCTGGTGATCATCACCCGCAATATCGACCTGTCCATCGGGTCCGTGGTCGGCTTTGTCGCCTTTGCAACCGGCAGCCTTGTCAGCAACAACCCCGATATCGGGCCGGTCGCCCTTGTCGCCTATGCGATGGTACTGGGGGCGATGTTCGGCGCGATCAACGGTGCGCTGGTTGCCTTTGCGCGTGTGCCCTCGATCATCGTGACACTGGGGACGATGGCTCTGTTCCGGTCGGCGCTGGTCGAATATTCGGGATCGACCTCGATTTCGACGGCGAATCTGCCGCAATGGCTGGTTTCGTTTCCGAACGCGGTTCTGTGGCAATGGGGCGGGATGCAGTTCCGCGCCGGATTCGTTGCCGCCGTGGCCGTGGTGTTGCTGGTCCATGTCGCGCTGACCCGGCTGCGCGCGGCCCGCAGGCTTTATGCCATCGGCTCGAACCCCGAAGCGGCGGCGATGGCGGGCATCGACACCGGCAGGACCGTGTTCGTGGCCTTTGTCCTTGCGGGCGCTCTGGCCGGGCTTGGCGGCTTCATGTTTCTTGCGCGCTTCGGCACGATCACCGTTGTCGCTGGCCTTGGGTTCGAGCTGAAATCCGTCGCCGCGTCGGTCGTGGGCGGGGTCAATATCTTTGGCGGATCGGGCACGGTCATCGGTGCACTGATCGGGGCGATCCTTGTCGATCTGATTGATTCCAGCCTGGTGCGGTGGGCGCTGGTCAGCGAATTCTGGCGCGAGGCGGTTCTGGGCGTGCTGATCCTGCTGTCGGTCGCGACCGACGCGCTGCTGATGCGCCGCCTGATGGCCGCACGTCAGGCCCGCGAACACCGCAAGGCCGAGGACAGGATTGCCGCAGAACTGGCGGCACAACAGGGGGCAAAGGCATGAACGGGCTTTCAAGGCTGAAAAGCTGGGAGGGGTTCCTGCTGGCCGCTCTTGTCGTCATTGTCATCGCGAACACGATGCTGGCGCCGCAGTTCCTGACGCTGTCCAACCAGATCAACATGTTTCAGTTGTCGATCGAAAAGATCATCGTCGCGCTTGTCATGACGCTGATCATCATCAATGGCGAGATTGACCTGTCCGTCGGCTCGATGATGGGGCTGGCGGCCTGTGCCTTCGGGTGGATGTTCGCCAACGGAATGCCCGCCGGGCTGGCTTGCGTGATCGTCCTGCTGATCGGCGTGGCGGGGGGCGCGCTGAACGGCTGGTTCATCGCGCGGATCGGCCTTCCTTCGCTGGTCGTGACGTTGGCCACGCTGATCGGGTTCAGGGGGCTGGCGCGGGTGCTGGTCGAGGATCGCGGCATCACCGGCTTTCCCGACTGGTTCGACGCCCTTGGCCAGCGCGGCCTGATCGGGCCGGTGCCACTGTCGATCATCCTGTTCGCGACGCTGTTTCTGGTCTTTTATGTCGTGCTTCAGCGCAGCGGCTTTGGGCGCAAAACCTATCTGATCGGCAACAGCCGCGAGGTCGCGACCTATGCCGGCATCGACACGGCGCGTCACAAGCTGATCCTGTTCATGGCCTCGGGCGCGGTCTCGGCGCTGGCGGGCCTGTTGTTCGCCGCGCGTGTGGGCGCGGTCCGCGGCGATGTCGCCAACGGGTTCGAACTGGACATCATAACCATGGTCCTTCTGGGCGGGATCAGCATCTTTGGCGGCTCGGGCAGCCTGTGGGGCACGCTGCTGGCGGTGCTGATCGTGCTGAACCTGCGCAACGGGATGGCGCTGCTGAACATCACCGGGCATATCCAGACCGGCATCATCGGCATCCTGCTGATCGGCTCGGTCATCGCGCCCCGGATCAGGCTGGGCGCAATATTCGCAAGACCTGCCAAACCGGCAGGAGAAGGATCATGATCATGGGGGATAAACCTTCCATATTCCTGCAAGAGGCACCCATCGCCCGGCAATCCGTGGCCGAGATGGTGGCCAAACGTATCCTTGAGATGGTGACATCGCGTTCGCTGCAACCCGGCGACCAGCTTCCGCCCGAACGCGAACTGGCCGAGATGCTGGACGTGTCGCGACCGTCGGTCCGCGAGGCGATCCGGGGCCTGTCGATCCTTGGCGTGGTCAAGGTCCGGCAGGGCGGCGGTGCCTTCATCAGCCGGCTGGACGCCGACGCGCTGCTGGGACCGATCCGCTTTTTCCTGTCGCTTGAGGATATGAACCTGCGCGAGCTTTACGATGCCCGCGCCCTGATCGAGGGCGATGTGGCGCGGCGCGCGGCGCTGGCCATGTCAGATACCGCCATCGACGCGCTGCAGCGGCTGCTGGATGAACAGCCCGGCACGATTTCCGATCCCAAGGCGTTCCGCGTGGCCGATCTGCGTTTCCACGAGGCGATCTGGGCAGGCTGCGGCAACGCTTTCCTCAAGCGTATCGGCGAAAGCCTGAACTCGCTTGGCCTGGAATTTCGCCGCCGGGCATCCGAGAATCCGAAGGTTCTGGAACAAAGCCTCAAGGATCACCGCCGCCTGTTCGAGGCGATTCGGGCGCGCGACCCTTCGGGCGCGGCGCTGGCGGCGGAACAGCATATGCAGAACGTCTATAACTCGACGGTCGCGCAGGATTCTCAGGGAGGGGGAACATGACGGCAAGAATTGGCGTGGTCGGCATCGGCTGGTGGGCGACCGTGAACCACATCCCGACAATCCGGGACTGCCCCGAGGCCGAAATCGTGGCGATCTGCGATCTGGACGCGGGGCGGCTGAAGGCTGCGGGCGACAAGTTCGGCATTGCCGCGCGTTATCAGGATCTGGATCAGATGCTGGCCCGCGAAAGGCTGGACGGGGTGATGGTCTCGACCCCGCACACCGCCCATGCCGCGCCCGCCATTGCCGCGCTGCGGGCGGGCTGTCATGTGCTGGTGGAAAAGCCCATGGCAACGACCGGGGCCGATGGCCGCGCCATTGCCGACGCGGCCAGGGCCGCCGGAAAAGAGGTCATAATCCCGACCGCGATCAACTTTACCCGCTTTACCGCGCAGGCGGTGGACTGGGTGCGCGCGGGCCGGATCGGCAGGCTGCGTCATGCCGTCTGCCAGATGGGCTCGGCGCTTGATGACCTGTTCGCGGGCCAGCCAATGCTGGAAACCGAGGGCGATCTGTTCCGCCCCCCGGCCTCGACCTGGGCCGATCCGGCGCGCGCGGGTGGCTATGGCTGGGGTCAGATGTCGCATTCGCTGGCATGGCTGACCCATGTCGGCGATCTGGCATTTGACTGCGTCTGTTGCATGGATGGCAAGTCGGCATCGGGGGTGGATTATTATGATGCCGCCTGCGCGCGGACGACAAGCGGGGCCACCGTCGCGCTGTCGGGATCGGCAACCATGCCCAAGCACAAGGGCCTGCATGTCGATATCCGCCTTTACGGATCCGAGGGGGTGATCATGTTCGACACCGAACGCGCGCGCCTGACGCTAAGCCGTCTGGATAGCACCGAAGAGGCATTCGACATCACCCCGGCCGAGGCGCATTATGACGGCACGCTGCCGGTGCGGGCCTTTGCGCGGCTTTGCGCGGGCGAGGATGTGGTCAACGCGTCCGACGCCGAATGCGGTGCCCGCGTGACCGAGGCGTTGGAGGCAATGTACCGGTCCGCCGCGACCGGGCAACTGACCCGGATCGGAGGCTGACATGTATCTTTCGCTGACCGCCTGGTCGCTGCCATCCTGCACCCTGCAAGAGGCCGCAGATATTTCCCGCGCAGTTGGGATCGCGGCGCTGGATGTGGGGCTGTTCTATCGTTCGGCGCTGGACAAGACGCGGATCCTGTCCGACCCAAAGGGGGCCGCCGAATGTCTGGCGGGCCTGGGGGTCCGCTTGCCGAATTACTATCACCTGTTCGGCGACGGGCTGGACGGGCGCAATCTGGCCCTGCCCGGCACGATGGATGACAACCTGCGCGATCTGGCACAGGTGCTGACCTTTGCCGACGCCGCCGGAATCGGGACAGTGTTCATCCTGCCCGGCGTGGTCAATCCGGGCCAGAGCCGCGAACAGGCCGCAGCGGCCTCTGCCGCGTCGCTGCGCGAGATGGTGGCGCTGGCGCAGGGGTACAAAGCCACGCTGTGCATCGAACCGCATGTTCATTCCTTCGCCGAATCCCCCTCGGTCGTGCGGCGTCTGGTGGACGAAACCGGCATTCGTCTGGCGCTGGATTATGCGCATTTTGCCTGTCTGGGTTATCGGCAAGAGGAAATCGACCCGCTGGCCCCCTTTGCCGCGCATGTGCATCTGAGGCAGGCGCGGATGGGCGCGCTGCAAACCAAATTCGCCCAAGGCACGCTGAACTTCCCTGCCATGTTCGGCACGCTGCGGGACGCCGGCTATCAGGGCGCGCTGGCGATCGAGCCGGTTCATCAGGATTACATGGATACGCTTTATGATGATGTCCTGACCGAAATCATCGCCTTGCGCGATTGTTATACTGCCTGGAAGGAGGGCGCGTGATGGCTTCTTACGCATGGGTTCTTGAGGTCCGTCCCGGATACGAGGACGAATACCGCAAACGCCACGATGAAATCTGGCCCGAAATGCTGGAAACGCTGCGCAAGGCGGGCATTTCGAATTACAACATCTTCCGCCACGGGCTGACGCTGTTCGGCTATTTCGAGACCGACAATCTTGACGCTGCGATCCGTCATCTGGCCGATTGCCCGGTCAACCGGAAATGGGGCGAATGGATGGGCCCGATCATGAAGATCGAGGCCGACCCGACGACCAGTTTTCCCTATCTGCTGCCGCTTCAGTTCCAGATGAAGTAACCCGGCATCCACATCTTCGCGCAGCGAGGATTTGCGGGGCAGCGCCGAACTTGCCCCGATAGATATTTATTAAATACTGATCTGTGCAGTTAATACTCGACACCGGCTTTTGTCCGGTCCAGACAGGGTGTGTTGACGCCGGATCACGGTTCGACAGCCTCGCGGGTATTCACGGTTCGCACCGCCGAGAGGTTCAGTTGAGTTGTCAGTGGTAGGGAAAACGCGGGCATGCACATGCGCTGCGCGGTTTTCGGCGCTCTTGGGGCAAATCGTATCGCATCGCTGCCGTTTTTGGCGAATTTTACATTGGAGGGTATCAAAATGGTGCCAAAATCAATCGCAATTATCGGCGGCGGAATCTCGGGGTTATCTGTCGCCTATACGTTGATCACCAGCCAATACACAGGGGCGATCACCGTCTTTGAGGCCAAGCCGACACTGGGCGGCAATGCCGATACGGTCGAACTGCTGCTTGGAACCGATTATCGCGGTGCGGCACCAAAGCCGTTCACGCGGATTGCCGATCTGGGCGTGAATGACATCAACCTGTCCTCTTACAAGCGGGTGGCGCAGGCGATGACGACCATCAATTATTGTCAGCCCGGCTTTCCCGACGACGGGGCACTGCGCCCGCTGGAGGATTCGGCCTGCTTCTTCACGCCGGACGGGCGCGAAATCTGGACGATGGATCAGTACCTGATCGAAAAGTCATCCCCTCACAGCGGCGTGGTGGATCTGCGCTTTTCGCTGGACAACCCGGATAACCCGCACAGCGTAAGGTTGAAGGACGCCGAACAGAAATTCATGCAGCGGGCGGCGCAGGATTTCGGCCCCGACCAGAATCCCGGCGAACAGCCGGAATATTGGACCTATTCGGTTCGCAGATATGTCGAATATTTCCGCAATACCTATCTGACCGGGCCTGCGCCCCTGTTCGATCCGGCCATGCTGGACGAAGTGGCGCGCCTGTTTCTGATGCCGCGCATTGCCGCGATGTATTTCGCCGCAGATACCGGCCCCGAGGACATGCCGTTCCGCGGCGTGATGAACTATTACCGCCTGCAAGAGGGGTACGGCACGGGCAAAGCGCCCGACCGGCGCTATTTCACCCACGGCTCGCAGGACTGGATCAACGCGCTTGCTAACTGGCTGCAAGGCCGGGGTGTGACCATTGTGCAGGGCTTTCGCGCGCAGGTGGCCAGCACCGAGGCAAACGGCGCACCTGCGGTCATCATCCGCGACGCGGAAAACCAACATCCCCCGCATGTTGTCGATGCGGTGGTGATGGCGGCCCATGCCGATGACCAGCTTAACGCCTTTTCGCGCGGAGACACGCTGCTGGACGAGGGGATGGCATCGGATCTGGGCCGCATTCAGCACGCCGTCAGCCGCGCAGTCGCCCATACCTGGGCCGAGGTGCTGCCTTCGAATGTGGGATGTTGGCGCAGTTATAACGTGACAATCCGGTCGGGACAGGGCCTGATGCCCTATCAGATGACCTATGTCGAGAACCGGCATCGCAACGACGCGCTGAGTCCCGAATATGACCGCTTTGGCCTGCCCACCTATTTCGTGACGCTGAATCCGGCCCCGCCAATTCCCGATGCCCATGTCCTGCGGCTGAAGCCGGATACCGTCAAGGGGCGCCTGGGACGCAGGCCCGGCTTTCACCCGCCGGATCATGCGGGCGACGCACATGCCGACAAGGCGGTGATCTGGTTCCGGCACACCGTGATGACGCCGACATTGCTGGACATTCAGGACAGATTGCCGCAGCGTCAAGGCATGTCGGACGGTCGGGTCTTTTTCGCGGGCTGCTGGACGAACGGCGCCGGCCTGCATGAACAGTGCTTCGAACAGGCCGAAAGGGTCGTCGCGGCAATGGGCGTCACTCAGGACACCTGATGGAACTTGACGACGTACTGGAACGGATCAGCCTGACGGACTATCGGCGTCTGTTCCAGAGTCATGACATCGACCTGACGCTTGCCCAAAAGCTGAGCGACGGCGACCTGAGGGAAATCGGGATCGCATCGCTTGGCCACCGGCGCAAGCTTCTGGCCGCCTTCGCCGCTGTCAAGGACGACCCGCCGGCAATAGCCCGGCGCAGCGTCGTGGTGCTGTTCGCCGATCTGGTGGATTCGACGCTAATCACGCGCGGGCTGGACCCCGAACAGGCCTTTGACCTGATATCATCCTTTTTCGCGATCCTCGATGACGAGACTGCGCGCGAAGGCGGTACGGTCGAGCGTCATCTGGGCGATGCGCTGATGGCGGTGTTCGGTGCCCCGAACGCGCGCGGGGACGAGGCGTTGCGGGCCGCGCGGCTGGGGCTGGGGCTGCATCACAAGCTTGCCAGGCTGGGGCAGTCACGCGGGCTGGATCTGAAGCTGCGGATCGGTATCGCCGCGGGCGAGGCCGTCGTGCGCAACGCCAGCGCAGGGGGGCTGTCGGTGGTCGGTGCCTCGGTCAATCTTGCCGCGCGGCTGGCCAGTTCGGCCGAGCCGGGCGAAACGCTTGTGACCGACCAGATCCGCGCGGCCTGTGGTGCCGCTGTGCGCATCGGCGATTCCTCCAGTCACAGGTTCAAGGGATTCGAAGGCAAGATCCGGTGCTGGCAGGTTCTGGGCCTTGCCGATGAGGGAAGCTGGGTTCCCGTGGGAAGATCCGACGAACGGCAGCGGTTCGACACGGTGCTAAGCGATCTGGACCAGAACCGGACCGGGCAGTTGATCATCCTGCGCGGCGAGGCCGGGATCGGCAAGACCTCGCTTCTGTCGTTGTGGCTTGGCGCGGCGCGGGGCAAGGGGTTTCAGACCCATGTGATCAGGGTGCTGGATTTCGGCGGCGCTCAGGGCGCGGCGGTCATTGCCGACATCACCGACGCGCTGTCTCCGCTTGCCAATCTGCCTGAAATGACGCAGGCGTGGCTGGACGCCATGGCAGGCAAGGCGATGCCTTCCGACAAGGCCGCCATGATCGAGGCCGCCGCGCCCGAAATGCGGACGGCAAGGCAGTTCGAGGCGCTTGAGGCCCTGTTCCGCAGCGCTGCGGCCGCCTCGGCCCTGCTGATCGCCGTCGAGGATACGCATTGGGCCGACCAGACCACCCTGTCGCTGCTGTCCCGCCTGTGCCGACTTGCGGGCGAGATACCGCTGATCGTGGTGGCAACGACGCGGCTTGAGGGCGATCAACTGGGGCCTGACTGGCGCGCCGGTCTGGACAGGACTCCGATCTGGACGGTCGAGCTGGGTCCGCTCACCCCGACTGAATGTCAGCTTCTGGCGCGGGCCATCATCAGCGCCGGAGACCTGACGCAGCGCGCCATTACCGTATCGGGTGGACATCCCCTGTATCTGGAACAACTTTTGCGGCACGGGATCGAGGATTTCTCGTCCGGGGTTCCGCCGTCGATCCAGACGCTGATTCAGGCACGCGTGGACATGCTGGACCGGGATAATCGCCGCGCGGTGCAGGCGGCGGCGGTTCTGGGGCAGAAATTCACGCGACAGGCGCTGCGGGCATTGCTGGGATGGCGGGGCTATGATCCCTCTCCGCTGGTCGAACGGCGCATCCTGCATCGCGACGGCGACGGCGACGGGCTGGCCTTTCACCACGCGCTGATCCGCGACTGCGTCTATGCCAGCCTGCTGACCGCCGAACGGATCGCCTTTCACCGGGCCGCCGCCGACTGGCACGGCCCACTTGATCCCGCGCTGCGGGCCGAACATCTGGCGATGATCGGCGCAACCGAGACGGCGCAGGCCTATCTTGAGGCCGCCGAAGCTGCGGCGGGCACGATGAACCATGCCGACGCGATGCGCCTTGCCGGGACGGGGCGGACCTGCGCGAAGGACAGCGCCACCGAACTGAAGCTGTTGATGCGGCAGGCCCATTCTGCGCACGAGGCCAACCGCCCGCAGGAAGCCATTGCCCTGTTCGACGAGGTCGAGGCTCATCCTGCCCACGACCCGGTGATCCGGATCCAGGCGCAGATCGGCAAGATCATCACCATGCGCCTGATCGATTGGGGCGCACAGGCGGCCGAGACCTGCGACAAGGCCGAAAAGGCCGCCCGCGCCGCAAATCTGAGCCCGGAACTGTCCGAAATCCTGTATCTGCGCGGATCGCTGCGCTTTCCCACTGGTGATTTCAAAGGCTCGCTTGCCGCGCATGCCGAGGCGCTGACGCTGGCGTCGGAACTGAACAGCCCCCGGCTGATGGCGGCGGCCCTGTCCGGTCGCGGTGATGCGCTTTATGCGCAGGGGCGAATGCGCTCGGCCCGCGCGGCCTTTGACGATTGCCTGCTGCTGTGTGAAACGCATGGGCTAAGCCGGATCAAGGCCGCGAACCTGTTCATGCGCGGCACCACGCGGATCTATACGCTGGACTGGCAGGGTGCGCTGGACGACGCGTACGCCTCGGTCGAACTGGCGCAGGCCATGGGACATTCCCGCGCCGAGATCGTCTCGCGGCTGACGGCGGGATGGGTGCTGGCGTGGTCCGGCGCATGGAACGCAGCCGAGCAAGAGGTGAATCGCGGGCTGGCGCTGGTCGAGGCCACAGGTGCCCGCAGGTTCCGTCCCTTCCTTGCCGAAACTCTGGGTCATGTCGCCCACCTGCGGGGCGACAGCGCCCGCGCCGTCGCGATTCTGGATGAGGCACTGGGCGAACTGCGCCAGCTTGGGATCCAGCAGTTCATCGGGCCGTGGGTCGTGGGCTCGCTGGCACTGGCGCTTGGCGCGGGGGACAGGCAGAACGCGCTGCTGGCCGAGGGCGAAACGCTGCTGGCGACGGGCGCGATCGGGCATAATCACTATCAGTTCCGCCGCCTCGCCATCGAGGCCGCCATCGCCCGCAAAGATCCCGCCACCGCCCGCCACCACGCCGCAGCACTGGCGGATTTTGTCAGCGACGAGCCGACGGAATACAGTCAGGCCCTGCACGATATGGCACATGGAGACACCGCCGAATGGCCGTCAACCGACGCCGCCCGAAACCACCACGCCCGATATAGCTGACGGAAGCCAATTTGATCATCAAATTGGCGCAGCATCAGCGTCAAATCAAATGGTTATAGCCTGACAACATAATGAGAAGAAAGTCGTCAGGCTATAGACCGGCGGGGCATCGGACAAATTTCGCGCCGACGGCCGGGAACAACCGCATCGTCACCCGGCGCGGCGAAACAGCGCTTTCCCGGTCTTTTCGGATCAATCTTGCCGGGCGTCACCCTGCTTCGTTACCCGGTTGTCAAGGAAGGATGCACCCGCGATGCCTCGCGGTGTCACATTTCTGACAGGACAGGCATGTAAGCAAGCGGCGTATTTTGACTTCGCCACTGTGAACAAGCCAGGGAAACCGGATTATGGACATGAAATCGACCGTCAATCTGTCATGGGACGAATTTGACGAATTGCGCGACCCGCGACCCGCCACAAGCGATTTCGACCGCGTTGTCGATCATGCCATGTCGCGGCGCGGGTTTCTGGGCAGCGTGCTGGCCTTCGGATCGGGCGCAATGGTCTTTGGCGCCGGGGTTCCCGGCGCGGCACGCGCGGCCAGCGCGCAACCATCCGCTTTTCCCTTTGCTCCCATCGGCATCGCCACCGATTTCGACATTCATCTGCCCGAGGGGTATCGCTGGAAGCCGCTGGTCAAATGGGGTCAGCCGCTGTTCGCCGATGCCGAGGGCGTATATTCCCCCGAAACCGGCGTGCCGGTCGCGTTGTCAGACCGCGTCTTTGGTGAAAATACCGACGGGATGGAACTGTTCGTAATCGACGGCAGGCAGGTGATCGCCGTCAATTCCGAATATGCCAACCCGGAAATCAACCTGCCCGCCAGATCGGGGGGCATGGCGGCAAGCGCCGATGAAGCGACCTTGCTGAAGAACATTCAGGGCGTCACCGTGATAGAGATTGCCGATACCGGCAAGGGTTACGAGGTGGTCCTTGACAGCCCCTTCAACCGCCGCATCACCCATGACACGCCAATGACCATGGACGGCCCCGCCGCCGGGTCCGGGCTGGTCCGCACCAATGCCGATGCCGAAGGAATGTCGCCCCGTGGCACGATGAACAACTGCGGATCGGGCAAGACGCTTTGGGGCACCTTTCTGACCTGCGAGGAAAACTTCAACGGCTATTTCGGCACCTCCGACAGCAGCGAGGCCGGCCAGCAGCGCAGCGACGGCGAGAACCGCTATGGCATCGGTAATGAAAGCCGCTATGCCTATGAGAAATTCGATCCGCGCTTTGACCTGAGCAAAGAGCCGAACGAACCCAACCGCCACGGCTGGATCACCGAAATCGACCCCTCGGACGCGGCAGGCACGCCAGTCAAGCATACCGCCCTTGGCCGGTTCAAGCACGAAAATGCCGAGATGGTGCAGGCCGCCGATGGCCGGATCGTGGTCTATATGGGCGATGATGAGCGCGGCGAGTTCATCTATCGTTACGTCTCGGACAGCACCTGGGCAGAGGGTCAGCCGACCGATACCTTGTTGTCCGACGGCACGCTATATGTGGCGCGTTTCCACGACGACCAAACCGGCGAATGGATCGCGCTGACCCCCGAGGCAACCGGCATGTCGCAGGCCGAGATCCTGGTCTTTGCGCGCATGGCGGGGTCACGGGTCGGGGCGACCACGATGGACCGCCCGGAATGGATCGCCTGCCACCCGCTGCGGCCCGAGGCCTATTGCGCATTGACCAACAACTCGAAACGCGGGATCGAACCGAATGCAGGGGGCGATGCGACTCCGGTGGGCGGACCGAACCCGCGTCAGGCCAATGAATACGGCCAAGTCCTGCGCTGGAGGCCCGAAGGCGGCGATCACGGCGCGGACGGGTTCGAATGGGATTTGTTCGTGATGGCGGGCAATCCTTCCGTGCATGAGGACGCCTATGGGGGATCGGCGAATGTAACAGCGGGCAACATGTTCAACTCGCCCGACGGGATGGCCTTTGACAGCACCGGCTTGCTGTGGATCCAGACCGATGGCAATGACAGCAATGCTGACAACTTCGCCGGCATGGGCAATAACCAGATGCTGATCGGCAACCCTGACAGCGGCGAGATCGCCCGCTTTCTGACCGCGCCAAACGGTGCCGAAGTCACCGGCCTGTGCTGGTCTGCGGACCGCAGGACAGCCTTTGTCGGCATCCAGCATCCGGGCGGATCCTGGCCCGACGGCGTGGGCAAGCCGCGTTCTTCGGTCATCGCCATCTGGCGCGAGGATGGCGCGACGCTGGGCTGACGGTCATTGCCGAAGGCCGGGGATGGGTGCGCTGATCTGGTCTCTGGCGGGTGTTTTCGGCGGGGCGCGAAATCCCATGCAAATGCGGGGCTTTGTGCTGCTTGCTGCTTGCACAGGGGCGGCGCAGGATATGAACAGCCTGCACCCCGCCGCCGCGC
>NZ_JBKEBL010000306.1:0-1530 GCF_047973135.1 Paracoccus sp. (in: a-proteobacteria) | reverse complement strand
TCTTCGGCGTGGGCCTGCTGCGCCCTGCGCCGGGCACCTGGGGCTCGGCGGCTGCGGTGGCGCTTGGCGTGCTGTTCTGCGAACTGGGTGGAGCTTGGCTGGTGCCAGTTGGAACCGTGCTCGCTACTCTGCTCGGTTTCTGGGCGGTGGCTCGCGCGTTCGCCGGGCTGGCCGATAAGGATCCGTCGGAAATTGTCATCGACGAGGTCGCGGGACAGTGGCTGGCCATGTCCTTCACCGTTATTCCCTTGTGGTGGCACGGGGTGTCGATTCTGGCCGCGTGGCCGGGTTTCGTCGCGCCCTTCCTGCTGTTCCGGCTGTTCGACATCTGGAAACCCTGGCTGGTGGGCCGGGCCGACCGGCGCGGCGATGCGGTGGGCGTGATGCTGGACGATCTGTGGGCGGGGCTGTTCGCGGGCGTGGTCTCGGTCCTGCTTGCGGGGCTGTACCACGGGGTGCTGGCCCAATGAACCTGGCCGCCGATGTGCTGACGGCCGCCCGCGCGCGTGGCATCCTGATCGCCACCGCCGAAAGCTGCACCGGCGGGCTGATCGCAGGCGCGCTGACCGAGGTGCCGGGATCGTCTGATGTCGTTGATCGCGGCTTTGTCACCTATTCCAACGCCGCCAAGATGCAGATGCTGGGGGTGAAGGCCGAAACACTGGACACGTATGGCGCGGTCAGCGAGGAAGTCGCCGCCGAAATGGCAAGGGGCGCTCTGACGCGGTCGGACGCGGCCCTGTCCGTGGCGGTCACAGGCATCGCCGGACCGGGCGGGTCCGGGCACAAGCCCGAGGGGCTGGTCTGTTTTGGCGTGGCAACGGAATCCGCCGTGCGAACCGAAACAGCAGAGTTCGGGGCCATCGGACGCGCGCAGGTCCGCGCCGCAACCGTCGAGCACGCGCTGCGCCTGCTGTTGGCCAGACTTGCAGGCTGACCGGATATGCCCAGTGCCAGGCCGTCCCGACCGTTTTGGCAGAAAGGGGGGTGCGGTTCGGGCAAAGCCCGCCCCGCGCGCTGCCGCCCGGCCCGGCGCGCGCTTTGCGCGCGGGCAGTCTGTGGGTGGCACGGGTATGGCGTACTGTCATATCGAACGATTTTTCGCCGGGTGGGATGACCGAACCGATCTATATAGCCTGACGACTGTCCTTTGATTATGTTGTCAGGCTATAACCATTTGATTTCACGCTGATGCTACGCCAATTTGATGATCAAATTGGCTTCCGTCAGCTATACCAACGGCCTTGAAGGCTGGCCCGTGGCAACGTCAATAAAGAGTCCTGCCCGACCAAGTTGAATCTTCGGCTTCCCACGATGCCTGATTTCTGCTGCATGCTGTCTGCTGTGATGGAGGTCAGCATGGATGGGAAAACCGTATTCGGCTGATTTGCGGCAGCGGCTGGTGGCGGCGCTGGATGAAGGGGGCTCGGCCAGCGTGACAGTTGGATCGAGACGCGCGTTGCCGTCAGGGGCGGGATCACGATCGACGAATTGACGGTTGAACTGGCCAAAACTCATGGCATTTCAGTC
>NZ_JBKEBL010000333.1:0-2626 GCF_047973135.1 Paracoccus sp. (in: a-proteobacteria) | reverse complement strand
TTCGGCCTGGAGGCGCAGCAATTCCGTGAAATACAGCCTGCGGTCGATCTGGTCCGGATGATGGGTACGATAGATCTTGCGGATCTCGGTGGACAGGATCGCGTCCTCAAGCTCGATTTCGAAATCTTCGTCCAGCGTGTCCTGCAGTTCGGCTTCCAGCCAGTCCTTTGGTTCGTGGTCCATCATGATCTCCGGGGCTTCAGGCTTACTCTTTAACGTAAAATCGTGACAGCGGTAAGGCAGCAGGTGATGCCGGGGTGCGGGTCAGGGCGCGAATCGGGACGCGCAATCGCGCGTCAGGGCAAGGACAAAGCCGCCGCCCCGCTGGTTGTCCACCGTGCCGCACCATTGTCCGTCGGTCGAGAACAGGCTTTGCGTTCCTTTGGCGGGGCGATAGGCGATACGGCGGCCGTTCACGTCAAATAGGTTCAGCACGCCGCCCGCGTTTGCGGCGTAATACCCCAGCACGCTGCCATTGGATGTAAAGATCAGCCGTTTCGAATTGGCGGGATTCGATGGCTGGTTTTCCCGGACCGAGGACGAATTGGCCGTGTTGCCCGACGAATTCCACGTCGCATTGGGCGAGTTCGACGGTTTGGCGGGGTTATTGGCGGGGTGGCCGGGGCCAAGTTCGAACGGAAGCTGGCCACGGTCCAGCACGATCAGCGGCGCATCCGCCCGTGCCGGCAGGGCGAGGCTGGCAAGAATGGCGAGGATCAGGCAGAGGCGCATGTCGGGGATCGTTACGGTGATCGTTACTGTGGCAGCCGGTCGTCCTGCATCAGATCCCATGCCAGCCCATAGCCATCCAGGGGGCTGTCAGCCTGGCCGGGGGACCAGGGTTCCTCGTATCCGGGGATGGCATGCCCCAGCCCGTCAAAAAAGACCAGACTGACCTCGGCATCGTCCTTGCAGTTCTGATAGTCGCGTTCCTCGACCCCTTTGGCCAGTTCCTTGACCTGGGGTTCCGGGTCGCAGCCGTTGTTTTCGACCCAACGTTGCAGGGCGGTCTGGCCGGAATAGCTCCAGGATGATCCCTGCCGGGGGGCGTTTGCCACGATAGTTTCATTGTCCTTTGCGGGATCCTTGAAGGGCGTGTCGCCCAGGGCCTCGTCGAACCACGGATTCGTGGCGTCCCAGTGGCCGTGGATGGCCTGCATGGGGACCGGACGGGCGGGGGTGCATTCGACTGCATGCGGCAGGCCCAGCTCCGTGTCCGACGCCTTTGAAAAGCGGATCCCCCCGATCGGCACCACCGAGGCGATGCGGTCTGCCAGACTGCACGCCAGCGCCGAGGCCATGCGTCCGCCGCCCGAATAGCCCATCACATAGACGCGGGCAGGGTCGATGCAGGCGGCCGTTTCGGCGGCGTCGATGGCCTTGGCGATGAATTCGACATCGTTGCGGGCATCCTCGGCGGGATAGTTGTCGCCGCCAAAGGTCGGCACGCCCGGCACATTCCACGTCCAGCCCATAAAGACCGGCCCGATCACCCCGGTCGGCGCGATCATGACAAAGCCCTTTTCGTCGGCGACATGCTTGCTGGCGTTCAGGGTGCGGAACCCGGTTCCTCCGGTCGGGTGCAGGTTGATCACCAGCGGCACCCTTTGGCCGACCGCGCTTTCGGGGACATGGCCCAGTACGGTATAGCCATCAACCTCCAGCGCCATCAGCCCCGCAGCGCCCCCCGCCGGACAGTCCTGCGCCGAGGCCGACCCGGCAAGGGTCGCCGCCACGATTGTCGCCGCAATGCCGGCCTTGTTGATCCGCATTCTCGGTTCTCCCTGTTCGTCCCTGCCGACCAGCTTAGGAGCCACGAAGGCCCCGCGCAATGCCTGCCTGAGTTCTGCCTGTCGGGTGACGGCGGATGCACGCTGTCGGGGACCATGGCACGACGTCACCGCCGGAGGATTTGCGTCCCGCGATGGCCGGGGGGGCTGTGCGCCCCCCGGACCCCCTGCAAAAGCCTGCGGCGGGTTTTTTTCATGCATCGGGCGGGGCACCCTGTCCGACGGGCGGTGAATGCCGTGCCCGGCCTTTCCACCCGCAGACTGCCTGCGCGCGAAGCGCGCCTTCGGCCGGGCGGCAGCGCGCGGGCCGGGCTTTGCCCGGCCCGCACCCCGTTTTCCGTTCTGGCAGCGCCCGACCGGTCTGGTGCCCGCCGCCGCGCGGAACGAGGGGTTCACCTCCGGCCCTCGGGAACGATCATTCGCCGGGGCCGCCTGTTTCATGCATCCCCTGCATGCTTTATGGACGAGATACGACACGGCGGACATGGCCTCGTCCGGTGCCGGGCAGCAGGTTTGCGCAGGGGCGTGGCGGGGTAGACATATTGCCGGCGAACTGATCGTGTGGCCGACAGACAGCCGGACAAGTCACTGCCGCGATGGCGGCGGGGTGCTGACAGGACAGGACGACAGATGCCCAATCTTGCGCCGAAGGAAGCCGCCCATTTCCTGTTCTTCGCGGCGATCCCGCCCGATGCCGTGACGCGGCGGATGGCCGGGGCGTGGCGGGTTCTGGGCACGGGCGAAAGGTTTCGCGGCGACAAGCTGCATCTGACGCTGTTGCCCGTGCTGGAAAGCCCCGCGCCGGATCCGCTGCTGGTCGGGCAGGCGATGCGGGC
>NZ_JBKEBL010000206.1:0-5932 GCF_047973135.1 Paracoccus sp. (in: a-proteobacteria) | reverse complement strand
GCCGACCGTGACCGTGCAGGCGGCGGTTGCCAGCAAGGACCAGCCCGCCACTCTGGTCGAGGCGCTGAAGGACAGGGTGGCGGATTATGCGGCCACGCTGCCGCCTTCGGTGACGATCGGGCTGGGAGGCTCGGTCGAGACATCGACCGAAAGCCAGCAGCCGATTGCAGCGGTGGTGCCCGTCATGTTGCTGATCATGGCCTTTCTGGTCATGGCGCAGATGCAAAGCTTTCGCCTGTCGCTGATTGTCTTTGCCGCCGCCCCCCTTGGCCTGATTGGCGTCGTTGCAGTGCTGGTTCCCTTTGGCGTGCCGATGGGCTTTGTTGCGATATTGGGGATTCTGGCGCTGATCGGGATCCTGATCCGCAATTCGGTCATCCTGGTCAATGAGATTCAGGTGCTGCTGACCAAGGGCCGGACGCAATGGGATGCCGTGTTCGAGGCATCAGACAGCCGCGCCCGACCGATCCTGCTGACGGCGGCGGCGGCCTCGCTGGCGCTGATACCGATTTCGCGGCAGGTGTTCTGGGGGCCGATGGCATTTGCCATGATGGGCGGCATTATCGCGGGCACGCTGGTGACGCTGATCTTCGTGCCGGCGCTGTACTGCGCGGTGTTCCGGGTCCGCCCGCCGGATCGCAGCAGGGGCTGATCCTGCCGTTGTGATTGCCCGCGCGAAAACTGCCGTATTGTGGCCCGATCAAGCAGGCAGGGGGCCGGGTGTGTCAGACTCTTGACCGCCCGGACTGTCCTGACGCCTGCCGGTGGTGGTGGACGGCACGGCAAGCCGCACCAATGTCAGCGCCCCTTTTGCAGGGGCGCGCCCCAGGCCAGCCACAGCGCCGCACTGCACCACAGGGCAAGGATGACCCAGACATCGATAACAAGGCGGCTAAGCAGGCCCTGATCGGGCGGGTTCATCTGCAATGCGTCACCCAGAACTGACAGCAGCACGCAGACGATGAAGGACCACAGGCCGCCGCGGCCGATCTGCTGCATGGCGACGCCGGGGACGGTCTTTGCCAGCCACTCCATCGGGCGGGCCAAGGGTACCGCGACCAGCCAGCTTGCCGCCATGATCGCCAGATAACGCGTTCCGTCCAGCGGCCATTTGTCGATCACGCCATAGACCTGCTTCAGTGCTTCGCGCAGCGGCAGCACCGAATCTCCGATCCTCAGGGCGATCACGATGGTTGCGCCGAACAGGAACATGCCGGCGGCCAGGACGGTCAGCAGATGCCGATGGCGCAGCAGGACGGGCATGAACCTTTGCCGGAACAGCCCCATGGCCACGCCGGAATAGAACAGCATTTGCCAGCCGAACGGGTTGAACAGCAGTCCCGCACCGCTTTGATTGGGAATCAGCGGGTTCAGCACCGTTGCGAACCACCACAGCACCACCGACCCGGCGGCGAACCAGAAGGGAAAGCGCACCAGCAGCGGCACCAGCAGCGGCGCCGAAGCGATCAGGATGACATAGACCGCCAGCACATCCAGCAGGTTGGGTTGCAGCCACATCGACATCAACTGGGCCGTATAGACCAGCGGCTGTTCCGTGATCCAGATGGCATACTGATTCCAGACCGCCGTATGCTGAAATCCGATGGCCAGCAGCCCCGCAGACAGCAGTGCCATCGTCAGCCCGCCGATCACCAGCGCGCGCCAGACCTCGAACGAGCGGCGGATAAAGCGCCGCTGCGCCTTGCGGCGGCCATCCCTGCGTTCGACCGCCAGCCAGACAAGGCCGACCAGAAAGCCCGACAACAGTACGAACAGCTCTGCCGCGTCAAAAATCGAGTAATTGGCAATGGTGAAATTACGCATCGCGGACAGCGGCATATGGTCCACCATGATGCAGATCAGCGCATAACCGCGCAGCATATCGAGGGCGACCAGTCTTTTCATTCGGGCAGGTTGCTCCACCGTGACAGAAGCGCTGCGTCGGCGACGAGGGCGTTCTGTTCGGCACGGTTCATGAAGCACAGCGCCTCGGCCTGCGAGGCGGCATGTGCGATCTTGGCCTCGGCGGTGATGCGGTCCAGCCGCTCGGACGCGAGGCCGGGGGAAAGGGGCGTCAGCAGCGCAATGTGGCTGGCCAAGGCCTGAGGGTCGCGGCCAAGCCGCAGGATCGATTCGGGGCCCTCGACAGGGCGGGGCAGGCGGCGGGTCATGGCCTGCGCTTCCGATATGATGGGCGGGGTCTCGCGTTCCTCGGGCGTAACCAGCAGGCCGCGCCGCCGCGCCCAACGGCCAAACAGCGGGCTGGCCGAATAGCGCGAGGTCATCGGTGACAGGATCAGCCCCGCCAGAATCGGCGACAGCCAGATCAACTGACCGGGCGAGAAATGCGACAGCACGATCAGCGTGCCGATGCCGACCCCGACATGCACCCAATGCCGGCCCGCCACCACGCCCCAGCCGGGAATCGAACCGGCGCGGACCTGCGCCTGCCAGCCACTGTCGCGGCCCAGCAGGATATCGAGGATCTGCCGGGTCTGGATCAGCATCTGCACCGGGGCGATCAGCGCCGACAGCACGATCTCGAAGAGCGAGCTTAACAGGATTCGGCCCTTGCCGCCCGAATTGCGCGAAAGGGGCCGCATCCAGGCACGGAAGATCGCAAAGAACTTGGGCAGCAGCAGCAGCGCCATGGCGACAATGAACAGCCACAGCATGCGCCGCGCGTCAAAGACCGGCCAGGTCGGGAAAAGCTGATACGAGCTGGGGAAATATTCCGGCGTGGACAGCAGCACGGTGGCCGACAGGACCAGGCCGACAAAAATCAGCGCCAGCCAGATCGGACTCATGACAAAGCCCAGAACACCGATGGCGAAGTGCACGCCGCTGATGGCACGGGTCCGGCGCATGCCCAGCAGGGCCAGATGTTGCAGATTGCCCTGCGCCCAACGGCGTTCGCGGGCGGCATTGTCCAGAAGGGTGGGCGGGCCGCCCTCGAAACTGCCGCGCAGGTCGTGATCCAGCCGCACCTTCCAGCCGGCGCGGCACAGTGCCGCCGCTTCGACGAAATCATGGCTGAGGATGGTGCCGCCAAAGGGGGCCCGGCCGGGCAGGCGGGGCAGGCCGCAGCATTCGGCAAAGGCCGAGACGCGGATAATGGCGTTGTGGCCCCAGTAATTGCCGGTATTGCCCGACCAGGCGGCCACACCACGCGCGATCATCGGACCATAGACCCGACCGGCGAATTGCGACAGGCGGGCAAAGATCGTCTCGCCGCCGACCAGCACCGGCATGGTCTGGATCAGCGCCAGCCGGTCATCTGCCTGCATCCGCGCGGACAGGGCCTGAATCGTCTCGCCGCTCATGACGCTATCGGCGTCAAGGATCACCATCTGGTCAAAGCGCCCGCCCCAACGGCGCAGGAAATCGGCGATATTGCCGGTTTTGCGGTCGGTATTCACCTCGCGCCGACGGTACCAGATCGGCAGGGGCGACAGGGCGCGGGCGGCGCTGACGGTCAGCGTTTCGTTCACGGCGATGGCGGGATCCCGGCTGTCGGACAGAACGAAAATCTCGGTCCGGTCAGCCATGCCAAGCCGTTCCAGATCGCGGGCAAGCGCGGTCAGCAGGCCGACACTGACAGCGGCGTTTTCGTGATAGACCGGCATCACCACCGCCACCCGCGCCGTCACCGGGCCATCAGGTGTCGTCGGCTGCGGGGCCAGCAGACCCGAGATGGTCGAACAAAAGGAAAAGCCCACCCAGGCGAAGGTCGGGATGAACAGCACCAGCAGCAGCCATTGCATCGGCGTCGGACTGTCGCCGAAAGCCGCCAGCATCTGCAACGATCCTGCCACCGCAATTGCCGCCGTGCCGCCAAGGGCGATCAGCCGGGCAAGCCAGACGCGCAGCGCCTCGCGCCGCCTTGGCAGTTCGCGAAGGGGGCGGGCACGGAAATTCTGCACCGGCATCGCCATCGGTACCTCGGGCGGCATCGGGGGCAGGGCAAGGGGGGGCTGCGACAGTTCCATCATGTCAGACAGTCCAGCGGGTCATCCAGGTCTCGCTCAGGGCGACACCATCCTTGCCTGTCAGACCCGCCCGCAATTCGGACAGGGCTGCGTCGCCGGGTTCGAATTCGAATGCCAGACGCAGCACCTGTTGTTCGGGAAGGCGCTTGAGATAGGCGTGAACGATCTTTCCCGCCGATGCCGTGACCTGCGGTTCGGGCAGGTCGTCGCCGAAAAAGGACAGGTCGAAATCAATGATGAAGCTGCGCGTCGTCGGCGTGTTGATCGACCTGCCCGAGCGTACCTGCCGCACATGGGCCAGCGGCAATTCGGCGGGCGGCAGGCCAAGAAAGCTCATCCGATAGCGAAATTCGCTGCGCTTGTTCTTCAGCAGGGGTTCGTTCGGCACCCAGAAGCTGACGATATTGTCGTTGAATTCGTTCTCGACCGGAATTTCGATCAGCCGCACCTCGCCTTCGCCCCAATCCTCTTCGGGCTCGATCCAGACCGAGGGGCGCAGGTGGTACATCGCCTCGGCATCCTGAAAATCGGTAAAGGCGCGGTGGCGCTGGATCAGCCCGAACCCCTTGGGATCGCGATCCACGAAGGACGAGATTTGCAGCGTTTTGGGCGCGGCAAGGCTGCGCCACAGGCCCTGACCGGCACCGGTATGCATCTGCAACCCGTCGCTGTCATGTACGGCGGGGCGATAGTCATCGACGGCGCGGCGGCTGGCCGGGCCGAACCAGAACATCGAGGTCAGCGGTGCAAGCCCGGTATTCTTCAGATCGACACGCGGGAACAGCGCGGTGCGGGTGCGCACCAGCGTGACCGCGCCGGGAGTTACGTCGAACTGAAAGGCGGCGGTGACGGATTTGCTGTCAAGCACCGCATAGATGCGCACCGATTGCGCGTCCTCGACCGGATCCTCGATCCAGAAATCGGTGAACAGCGGAAATTCCTCGCCATCGGGGCTGCCGGTCTTGATGGCCAGCCCGCGCGCGGACAGGCCGTAAAGCGTGCCACGCGCCACGGCCCGGAAATAGCTGGCCCCCTGAAAGACCAGAAATTCGTCCATGACGCCGGGCTTGTTCAGCACCGTGCGCATGCGGAACCCGGACCAGCCCATTTCGCCCTTCGTGTCCAGATCGGCACCGTCGGGGAATTGCGACGGGTCGAATTCCAGCAGATGCGGGTCGAATTCCAGCAGGGCGGGCACGCCTTCGCGGATGATGCTGATATTCACCGGTTCATAAAAGATCGCGCCGGGTGGCAGCAGATCGACACCGAAACGGTCACGATGCGTCAGCGGGTCCATGTCGCGCCGAAAGCGGATGCCGCGATACTGGTCATAGTTCAGATTGGCGAAACTGCCGACCTGCTTGGCGACAGGCTGGGTATAGACGCTTTGCGACCGTTCGTCGGCGACGGCGGCCACATCCTCGAACCCGAAAGCGGAGGCTGGCGCGGCCTCTGCGCTTGCCGTTTCCTCGGCGTTCACCACCGTTGCGGCAAGTGGGCCACCAACAGCCAGTGCGCTGGCAACATTGAGAAATTGACGACGCTTCATGTTCGATTTGTCCCAGGATCGGATTATCATAGTGCGACCGCGAAACCACGCAACCTTGCGCCATGCATCGCGTTGATTAGCGGCGAAAAGCCGCGAAAAACAAGTCTGATCAGTGTCACTTTTCCGCGCTTTTGCTATTGCTGCGCTAGCCATTCGGTCACGGTTGCGCGCAAATTCGGCTTGCCCGCCGCCCGTGCCTCGTCGATGACCCGCCGCAACTCTTCTATCGAGACGCGGCGGATCAGGTGTTTCACCGGGCCGATCGAGGCCGGGCGCATCGACAGCCGCCTGATGCCCAATGCCGCAAGGGTCAGCGCCTCGACCGGGCGACCCGCATCCTCGCCGCAAAAGGACAAGGGCACGCGCGCATCCTCGCAACGCGCGATGATATGGC